>CAZLXP010000001.1:0-79895 GCA_964563535.1 uncultured bacterium
GCTAAGGGTGGCGACTCAGGCCGCCGGTAGGGCTCTAAAACTAGTCCCTTAAAAAGATCGCCGAAACTGCTCGTAGACGATAAGTCGGTAGTTTTTTTTATCAATTCGAAATAGGGGGCGGCTTGCGTAACTGCAACCGTGGCCAAGACTAACACTCCTGTCGCCAAAGGTTTTCCCGTAACGGAAATTAAACGGTACGTTAAAAACGCTGCAATCGGTACGAACGGGATTACTAACCGGCCGAAAGGAAACGCATTCATGTCATCACCCCCTACGGCTACTACGAATAAGAAGTAAGCACCTAAAACTACAAAAGGAAACGCCACCGTTTTTTTAACCGCGGGCGTTAATTTGCGGTCCAACCCTAGTGCCAAAATAAACGAAGTTACGATTAAAATGGCGAAATTGGTGGAAAACGGCGTGGATAAATATTTTAAGCCGTAAAATACGTTTTTCAGTATTTTGGGATTCGCGTACTTCGCCCTTACAGAATTAGGCAACAACGAGCCGAAATACGCTAGTTTCCAATTGAAGTAAACCACCAATGGTATCGCTAAAACCGCGATGAACAGCGCCGTCCGTTTGTAATCTTTTCCGGTGCGATCGAAATAAAAAAGTGTCGTAGCAATTACAAAGCTTACCAACAGACCCTCGGGCCTCGTCAAACACGCCCCGAGTGCGAATAACCCGCCGAAACCGGCCCATTTGAAATTACCATTCACTACCGACCGATAAGCCAACAAGGTAGCGCCCGTTACCCAAAATGAAAAAAACACGGTCTCCATACCCGACTGCGCATAAAAAGCTAACCCCGCGTTAACGACGACGACGGCAGCCGCCATAAGGGGCAAAAAAACGTTATCTCCCTTAGGGAAAAACAACGGCAGAGTAACTACCGTAAGAAACATAAATAAAACGCTAGCCAACTTCGATATTTCCAGAGGGTGTAATCCCATTCTTACGAAGGGTACGTGGATCATTAACCATAAGAAATTCGAATAACCCTCTACCGGCGCCTCGCCCTTATTCCAAACCAAACCGTTTCCACCCGATAAATGCTCGGCGTACCTATACGTTATAAACGCATCGTCGACCCCTTCGTATTGTTTGAAAAACCACCCCTGCAATACAACAAGGACGCCGAGCGCCGCTAATAAAAACCAAAACCGACCGCGCCCCGTACCTTTAAAACGTTCCGTCACCGGCATATTCCTTCTCCGTAATCCTACGTACACGAACTGGTGAACCGTTGGCCCCTCTCAGCTCGCGCCGCGCCGCTCCTGCCCTTTAAGAACGCGGCCGTAACCGCGGCCAAACCCGCGGCCAAGGCGAGGAAGATAAAACCGGCGGCTACATTTTGGGCGTAGTACGCCGGTATCTGCGACAACGCCCCCCCCTGCGGCAGCCCGCGCGCGACCATCCTGAACAACGTGGCCAATATCGGAAACCAGGCGAAGGCGCGTGCAGTCGCGACGACCCCGAGCGTTCCCGCCTCTATTACAAACTGCCGATATTGACCTTTTCACTTTTAACCTCGGTCCTATTTCCGCGAATCCGATTGCAGCTAGTGCCCGGGGCAACCGTTCAATCACCAGCCGGCGTATCGGGTTTCTCGACGCGGCCGTACCCGTAACGGTAATAATAACCGCCATACCCGTATCCGTAACCGTACGTCTCGCCCAACTCGGCGCAGTTCAGGACTACGCCTAAGATCTCGCCTCCTACCTGTTTGAGGGTGCGCACGGCGGAGTCGAGCTCCTGATAGCCAACTACGCCGGCGCGTATCACCAGCAAGAACTTCTTTATCGTACGGGCCACGAGCGCGACATCGGCCACCGGGAAAACCGGCGGTACGTCGATTATCGTGACCCCGAACCCCTGGCGCGCCGCCGTGGCTAACGTCTCGAAACGGTACGAGGCAAGGAGGGCCGGCGGCGCCGATGGGTTGGTGCCGGCGGTCACGATCGCGAGCCCTTCTACCTCGGACCAGTTTACGACGCCGTCCCACGATTCCTCTCCCCGTAGGAAATTCGCCACCCCCGAACCGCCGGTCAACCCCGCGAACTTAGCTATGGTCGAATGGTCGAGGTCGGCGTCGATGAGCACCGTCCGCGTACCGAGCTGGGCGAAGTTGACCGCGAGGTTAAAAGCGACCGTCGACTTACCCTCCTGGGCGCGCGAACTCGTAACGCCGAGCACGACGCCCTCGCCGGCCCCGTCGTTGGCGAACAAATGGGCGAGTTGGGCGTAAAGTCGGCGGAAGGCTTCGGCCGGGGGAGATTTCGGCGCCTCCACGACGATCCGCGCCGGTTGAATCGCTGGGCGCGTTTTTCCGGTTTTGGGCGAGGGATATTGATATCTCGAGCCGCGGCCGACACGGGGTATAATACCGAGCACGGCTGCACCCACGACCTGTTGCGCGGCCGCCGGGGACTTCACCGTGCGGTCGAAATACTCCACTATCGCGACCGCCGCCACCCCGAGCAATAAACCGGATAATATCCCCAATAACAAACTCTGTTTGCGGCGCGGGGCGAACGGCTTGTCCGGTGCCACGGCCCAGCTGAAAACCCGCGCCGTTCCAACTTCCGAGGCCTCCGCTATCCGCGCTTCCTCGCGCTTCTCCAGAAGCAGCATGTAAATGCTTTCGTCGGCGTCTTTTTCGCGAACCAGCCGGGCGAGGGTGGATTCTTTTTCCGGGAGCGCGGCGAGGTGAGTTTCGGTAAAGGCGACGGTATCCGCCAGTTCCCGTTCGCGCGTCCGGAGCGCCGCCGCCTCAGCCCGCGCGGCGTCGAGCTCTTGGACGAGCTGTTCCATTTTGGCGAAGAGGTTAACGTTGTGCTCTTCACCTGCAATTCCCGCCGCGGCCTCGCCCAGCTTTTGTTTAGCCAGGTCGATCTCGGCCGCCAACGCCACCAATTCCCGGTGACCGGGATCGTACCCTTTAAGGATCAAGTTCGCGTAGCGGTACTCCAAGGTGATTAATTTTTCCTGGAGCTGGCGAGCTACGGGCGACGAAACCGCTGCCGCCTCCGCCAAAAGCCGCTCCTCCGTCGCGCGTAACTCACGCTCGTAATACGTACGCGTGCTTTCCGCCACCGCCAAATCGACCCTGGTCTTCTCGAGTTCGCCGACGAACCCGGCCTCAGATTTTATCAATTCCGTGGTCTCGGCCTCTAAAGAAGCGACGCCGGCCGCCCGCTTATAATCTTCCAACTTCTGTTCACTCGTTTTAAGCCGCCGCTCGTACGAAACTAGCTGTCCCTCGACGAACTCTTTCTCGCGCGCGGCGCTCTTCCGTTTATCGCGAAGGTGGGCGTCGATGTAGGCGTCCGCCACCAAGTTGGCTAACGCCGCGGCCCGCTCGCCGCTCCCGGCCTCGGTCGTAATCTCGATAATATCGGTATCCTGAAGCGCCTTCACCTTTAGCGCGGCCTTGATCTCGTCGGCGCCCGGCGGGTGGGGGGGGTAAAGTCGCCTCCCGGCGGTCACGGCTTTCGCGACGACCTCGTGGCTTTCCATCATCTCGAGTTGGTTTTTGAGTTCGTTGGACCTGGGTATAAACGCCGGTC
Organism: uncultured bacterium; assembly: GCA_964563535.1. Taxonomy (GTDB): domain Bacteria; phylum RBG-13-66-14; class B26-G2; order WVWN01; family WVWN01; genus WVWN01. The sequence continues at coordinate 3,573 of CAZLXP010000001.1, forward strand.
CGAACTCCAAGGCGCTTTCGTCTCTACCGATGATAACGCGGGCGGTAGCCTCGTATCGGTCCGGCGCTTTGAGAACGTATATCGCGGTAGCTATTACGGGAACCGCCGCCGCCGTGGCGAAAGGCCACCACCGCCGCTTCAAGATCCGAGCAAGCGCCGCTAATTCCCGAAGGACCGGCTCGAATGACCAAAGAGTACGTTGCTCCCACATAAGCTTTATTTTCTCCCCGCGACCTCTATATAAAGGAGTACCGTACCCGCGATAACGGCTAGTTCCGAAACCAGCGTGACGAACTCCCGCCAAGCGTATTTCGTGTTTTTTCGAACGTATACCGTATCCCCGGGTTTTAAAACCGGCACGGCCCCGACATCGCCCGAATCAAGATAGTGCCCGATGTCGATCGCCTCCGCCCCGCTGTCCGGCCGGGTAAGTTCCATATTCGTAAGGTTCGCGAACTCCGTCGGCCCGCCTGCGTACGATATCAGACGTACGACGTCGGCCCCGTCGGGTACATTGTAGTAACCGGGATTCTTCACCTCTCCCCAGATGCTCACCGGCACCAACAATTCCTCGTCGAGGGGCTGAGTCGTCCCGTACGGTGCCCGGTAGCCGATCGCCGCGTCCCCGCCGCCCCATGCGTACCACCCGTCACCGTGGGCGGCGGCTACCCACAACGTCGAAGCTATGGCGAGCGCGCACGACTTCCTAAGCGCTGGGTTACGCTTCAACTCGCTCCTTTCACTCCGCGCCGGCAACGAGAACCCGGCGCGAAGCCGTAGTCCCCTACCGCGTCGGGACCTGCAGGCGTTGGCCGACGAAGATCCAATGAGGATCCTTGATCTGGTAAGCGTTCGCCTCGTATATGACAGGCCAACGGCCCGGGTCGCCGTAATACTGGTCATAACCGGCTATCTTGTAGAGGCATTCGCCTTTCTTCACGATGTGAATGGTGTGGGGGCCGGTGTACCGGCCGCTCGGGCGAGGCGGCGACTCAACCTCCGGCCGGGACCCTCCACCGGACTCCCCCCCCGAAGCGGCGACGGCGACCTCACGCCTCGTTTGCCCGCCGGCGACGCCGGCCACGGCCGCGTACGCCTCGGCGTCGGTCGGCGCATACCCTTGGGCCTCGAGTTCGGCCCGCAGTTCGTCGCGCCGGGCCAACGCCAGCCGGGCTTCCTCGTAAACGGTCCGCGTACGCTCGAGCTCGACTTCAAGGTCCTGCCGCTCCTCCGCCGTCCGGTCGTATTCCGTCTCTAAATCAAGTACCTCTTTCTTGAGCCGGGCCAGCTCGTCGGTCATATCCGCCCCGGACCTGCCGGTCTTACACGCCAAAGGCATCAGCGCCGTTAGAATCCCGATCAACCAAAGCTTTCTCATAACGTCCTCCACGGCGGCATCCCCCGCCGCGCTTGCGAGGGGCCTGGCGTTAAATGCCGCCGTCGCCGGTTGTCTTTTCGACGGGGACGCTCTCCTCGGCCGTCTTCAGGCTTTTCTCCAAATCGTCGATTTCGGCATATACCCGGTCCAAGTTTTCAGGAGATATCCCCTGGCCCTCGTATTCTTCCGAGAGATCGTAAATCCGCTGCCGGATACCCGCGATCATCTCCTCTTCGCCGCCGACCCGCTGCTTGAGGAAGTCCGCCCGGTCTTCGAGCTCCCTGATATCCCGGCGGACCTCGAGACGTTCCCGCCCGGTGTGGAGCAGCCGCGGGCTGAACTCCAACGTGAGCGAATAGAACGGATGAAAAGACGGCGAGCCCAGCTGTTCCACTTTCTCGATCCCGGTCCCGACCGTTAACCACGGCAGCGTGTGGCGCACGCCGACGTTTATATCCCGGCCGTCTTCCTCCACCAGAATCTCAAACGTTCTCCAGACCCGCCGGTTGAACCCCATAAAAACGCCGTGAAAGTGGTAGCTCTTAGGACCGGCGCCGGCGAACCTCCCGTATCCCCACCCAAGGTGGAACGTGCCGAACGGGTCGACCGTTTTACTCGTAACGACGAACGGCGAAATATTGTCGCGGAAGTCCATATCGTAAGCCGCGGTATCGCTCGGGAAGCGGTCCCCGGCGTGAGAAATTACGCCGTCCCCGATCGTAAGCTCGTCCATGCCTACCGAGAGCGACGGCTGGTATCGGTTGTAGTGTTCCTCGTCGATCAACTCGACTTTGAAATGGGCGCCGAGGGCGGGCCGGTTCCATACCGAATAAACCGCCAACCCCACTTCCGACATGCCGGCGACGCCGAGGTTTAAATTAACGTCCCCGTAATTAGTCACGGCTGGATCGGCGGAAACGGCCAAAACTAAATCGACCTCGTACTGCATATGATCGAGGTACTCGCTGGCCGGGATGTCGATCAGACTCGTCGACGAATATCCGCCCACCGCCGGCCCGGCGGCCATAAAGGCCGTGACGGCTAACGCTCGGAAGCACACGCGCCGGGACCCGTAGTTCGATTTATACTTCATAGGAAACCTCCTGCCATCACTCGCTCAAAGCCGGTTCCACGTCAACCGGCGGGGTGTCGACCGCCGCGGCCGGGGGCAAGGCCTCGGTTCGTTCCGCCACCGCAGGTAGGTTGCGCCGGTACCTCTCGTAACAACCGGCGACGAAATCCCCGAACCGCGACTTGAATCGGCTAGTATCGTAACGGACCGCCCGGTTCCGAATGACGCCGGCGTCGAAACACCTGGGGTCGAAGGCCAGGATAGCTTCTCGTAAAGCCTCCGCCGTCTGAGGGGTGAAGAATCGCCCCGTAATGCCGTCGACGACGGTATCCAAGGCGCCGCCGCGCCGGTAAGCGATAACCGGTTTACCGCAAGCCATCGCTTCCACGGGAGCGATCCCGAAATCCTCGTAGGCCGGCATGACGAAAGCCACCGCGTGGCGGTAGTACTCCCTTACCGTATCGTCGTCCGCCTCTGGAACGAAGGTTACGTTCGGCCCCGCCCTTTTCATCAATTCCTTCCGCTCCGGACCGTCGCCTACGACCACCAGCCGTCGCGGTAAATTCCGAAACGCATCTACCGCTATGTCCACCCTCTTATACCCCTTTAATCGGCAGACGACCAAGAAATACGGCTCGTAGAACGGCCGCCCCGGCCAAGAGCCGTCGCCATCCGGCGAAGGCGTGAAAAAGGCGGTGTCCACGGGAGGCGGGATAACCTCGGCGCGGCGGCCGTAATATTTCCGGATCCGTTCCTGCACTGTGCGCGAGTTGCACGCCAAAAAGTCCACCCGTTGGGTCGCCACTACGTCCCACATCCGCAAGTACAACATGGCGCACCGCAACACGCCGCGGTAGGCCCACGACATGCCCGCTACCGTCTTGTGATAATAGTCCCAAGCGAACCGCATCGGCGTATGCAGGTAGGAAACGTGGCACGTCGGCGGGAACGTCAAAACCCCTTTGGCCCACGCGCTGGAATCACTTACGACGAGGTCATAATCGGATAAGTCCATCTGCTCGATAAACAACGGATACAGAAGAAGGTATTTATCGTACCACCGCCTCGCGAAGGGCATCCGTTGCAACCACGACGTCCGGATGTCGCGGCCGTTTACAAGATCTCCAGACAATTCCGCATCCTTGATCAACGTATATATCGGTGCCCGAGGGAACAACTCGGTAATAGCCTGGAGCACTTTTTCGGCGCCGCCCCGCTGGTTCAGATAATCGTGAACGACCGCAACTCTCATACGCTAACTCCCCTTGACTCGTTCCCGCGCTCTGCATCCCCGTACCCCTCGCCCCGGATCACGCCGGCTTGCCGCTCACAAGTATAAAAACCACATTCTCCAGCGAGGGCGTCTTAACCACTATCCCGTACGGATTGACGAAACCCACCTCGAGCGGCCGGGGCGCGGCCAAGGCCGCCGTCGACGTCGCGATCACGAAGTACGGCGCACGCCCGGCCCAACTTCCCCGGCCGTAATTGCCGGCCGTACCTCCGCTTGGCGACAAGCGGCCTCTATTCCACTCCGATTCCGATTTCCGATCCGCCGCCACGTCGATACCTCCTTCAATTGCCGCACCAACTTAAACCCGCCCTATGTCAGAAAACGTCAGCCTGATCGGCAACCTGCGGTAAGTTTTTCGCGCTCGCGGAGGTTAACGCTCCGCCCATATAATCTAGGGGTCACCCGAAACCGGGTATCCCACCCCGGCTCCGTCCCGAGCGCCGTAATCTTTAAGCTTCGCCCACAACGTCGTCCGGCTTATACCCAACAACTTCGCCGCCCTCGACTTATTGCCTTTGGCGATCGCCAAGACGTCTAACGTATGGCGCCGTTCTAGTTCGTGGAGCGACAAGTCGTGCGAACGGTTCGCTTCCCGGACGCGCCCCCCGCCGTTTAAACCGGGCGGGCCGATAGTTATGGCCGACGGTAGGATCGTTTCTCCTTCCGTCAAAATAACTGCGCGCTCGATTACTCCCCGCAGCTCGCGGACGTTACCGGGCCACCGGTATCCGCGGAGGATCTCCTCCGCCTCCGCCGTCAAACCTATAACGTTCTTCTTGAACTCGGCGTTGAAGGTCTCGACGAAGTATTTACTGAGAGCGAAGATATCTTCGGGCCGTTCGCGGAGCGGCGGGACGTAGATCGTGAAGACATCCAGCCGGTAATAAAGGTCCTCGCGGAAAAGGGCCTCGCTCACCATCGCGCGTAGGTCTCTGTTCGTAGCGGCGATGATCCGCACGTCTACGGGGATATCTTCGAGCCCGCCGACGCGGCGTACCGCCTTTTCTTCCACCGCGCGTAAGATCTTGGGCTGCAGCGCAAGCTGCAAGTCGCCGATCTCGTCGAGGAAAAGTGTTCCGCCGTCGGCGTACTCGAAAAGGCCGCGTTTCTCCTTGTGGGCGTCGGTAAACGCCCCCTTGGTATGGCCGAAAAGTTCTGACTCCAACAAACTCTCCGACAGCGCGCCGCAGTTCACGGCCACGAATTGTTTCGAGGCTCGTTCGCTCCGGGCGTGAATCTCGCGGGCGATAACTTCTTTCCCGGTACCGGTCTCCCCCACGATCAGGACCTGGGTATGGGGGGTTCTGCTGAGCCGGTCCACAAGTGCTAACGTCCGCCGCATGCGGGGGCTTTCGGACACGATGTACTTGTACCGCCGCGATTGGCCGTCCCGCAGGAGCGACAGCTCGCGCCGAAGGAAAAACGCGCGGAGGCCGTTTTCCAACAACCGCAACATATCGTCCGGCTCGAAAGGCTTTTTAACGTAGTCGTACGCGCCCCGTTTGATCGCTTCGACCGCGGGCCCGATGTCGCCGAAAGCGGTCATCATAATCACGACCGTCGCGGGTTCGCGCACCCTGACCTCCTTCAGGACGGCCAAGCCGTCGACCCCCGGGAGCTTCAAGTCCAGCAGGACCGCGTCCACCGCCCGCTCTTCGAACAACCGCACCGCCGTCTCGCCGTCTTCTGCCTCCAGCGCCCCGTACCCCGCCCTCCGTAAATACTTGCTTAGGGACCGCCGCAAGACCGGCTCGTCCTCCACGACCATAACCGTAGCCTTCATATCACGACCCCGCGACGGGAAACGTTACCGTCACCACAAGGCCCACGTCGCGGCCCGCGAGACTGAAGTCCCCGCCGTGGGCTTTTACGATCTTCAAACACAACGGCAAACCGAGGCCTACCCCGTCAGCTTTCGTTGTGAAAAAGGGCTCTAACGCCCGCCTCGCATCCTCCTCCGAAACGCCCGGGCCGTTATCGGCGAAAGTTATCGCGACCGCCGCACCGTCGGCATCCAGCTGCGAGCGTACCGTCAAATCCCCGCCGCCCGCCATCGCCTGGCGCGCGTTTACGACTACATTCGTAAAAACCGATTTCACCAGCCGCCGGTCGAGGTTAAGGGCCGGCAACTGCCCTCCAAGCCCGAGCTCGACGGCCACGTGAGCATTTTCCAAGTTCGCGCGTTCCTCCTCGATTACTTCTCGGACTAAGGCGTTCACGTTGCTCGGCCGCGGTTCGAGCGTGAGCGGTTTCGCGAAATCGAAAAACCTCTTGAGCAACCCGTCGATTTTACGAACTCCCTCCAGTATCCAATCCGCGCTCTCCGTATCAAGGCCCGCGGCCGCGAGCTCCTCCCGTACCACGGTCGCCGAGGTCGTGATCGCCGCCAACGGGTTCCGGACCTCGTGTGCGATCCCCGCGGTCATTTCTCCGACGGCCGCGAGGCGGTCCAACCTGGCGACTTCCCCCTCCAACCGCCTTCTCTCCGTAACGTCGCGTATGACGGCCGTAAACGCAACCCCGTCGTCGGCGCCCGGGTCGGAAAACGAGACTTCGGCCGGGAACTCCTCGCCCCCCTTTCGGGTTAACGTGGTGACCAGAATCGCCCCGGGTTTCCGGCGGTCGTCCGGGGACCGGCGGGCGAAGGATTCCCGGATCGCCCCGCAGCCCAAGGCCGCTAACAGCACGCCCACGGCTTCCTCGGCCGCGTAGCCGAACATACGTTCCGCCCCGCGGCTGAAGAATATTACACGCCCATCGCCGTCGACGTTAACCACCGCCTCTTTGGCCGTCTCTACCAACGAGCGGTACTTCTCCTCCGACGCGCGTAGCGCCTCCCCGAGCGCTTGGCGCTCCCGCGCGAGCGCGACCCGCTCCAGCGCGGCGGCAACGGTAGAGGGTAACTTTTTGATGTGCTTAACGGATTTTACGACGTAATCGGCCGCCCCTTGTTTCAGAGCCGCGACGGCGATCTCCTCGCTCCCCGTTCCCGTCAAAAGTATTACCGGCGTCTCCGGCCGAAGGTCGCGCACCAATCTTAAAATGTCGAAGCCGGTTAGACCGAGGAAGTCGTAGTCGGAAATGACGACGTCGAATTCGCCCCCGGCGAGTTTCTCCTCGAGGTCGGCGCGCGACCGCGCCTCTACCACCTCGTAGCGTTCCTCCGCCCCGCACAGCGCTCGTTTGACAAGCGCGCGGTCGGACTCGCCGTCGTCGATCACCAGCGTTTTAATAACCGGCACCTACGCGTACCTCGACGGCCGGCGACGTATTGAGCGCCAACCAGTATTTCTCGATCTCCGCGACGAGGCGGGTAAATTCGTGAAATGCTACCGGCTTTACTAAATAACTGTTCGCGCCCAAGTCGTAACTGCGTTTGATATCCGCCGGCTCGCTCGATGAAGTAAGGACTACGACGGGTATCCATTTCGTTCGGGCGGCGCCCTTGATTACTTCGAGGACCTCGAACCCGCCTACGCGCGGCATCTTCAAATCGAGGAGGACCAAATGGGGCAACGGATACCGCACGCGGTCGTTAAATGGCGTAGCGCCCAGAAGGTACTTCGCGGCCTCCGTACCGTCGCGAGCCACCTCTACCCGCTTGGGCAAACGCGTCTTCGCGAACGCACGGCGGATCAACGCGACGTCGTCTTCGTTGTCGTCGACGACGAGTATTATGGCTCCGTTCTCGTTCATACTCTGGACCTCGCGCCCCCCGCGTATTGCCCCGCGGCCGACGGCACCGTCGCGGTAAACGACGCGCCCGTTATTCCTCCCCCTCCCCCTGGCTCGCCAGCCAATAGTTCTCGATCTCCCGCACGACCTCCGCGAAACCGCGGCCCGCGGCCGGCTTCACGAAATACACGCTCGCGCCCAGCTCGTACGTGCGGCTGACGCTGAAGGCGTCGCGCACCGCCGTCAAAACCACCACCGGTACGTCGTGTAGTGCCCTGCCGGCCCGTATCATCTTCAGCACCTCGTACCCGTCGACGCCGGGCATCTTCAAATCGAGGATGACGAGCACCGGCAACGGGAAGCGGGCCCGGTTATCGAAAGGGGGCGCGCCGCATATATAAGCTACCGCTTCCCCGCCCGAGCGCGCCACCTCTACCCGCGGCGGGAGCGTCGTCTTTTTTAAAGCCCGCGTTATCAGCTTCGCGTCGTCGGCGTCATCCTCGACGAGAAGCACGACCGCCTCGTTAGCGTCCAAAATTAACCTCCGCCATCGTCGCCCTCCACGCGTTTCCGGGGCAACTCGAAATAAAACGTCGCCCCCTTGCCCGGCTCGGACTCGTACCAGATCCGGCCGCCGTGGGCCTCGACGACCTTCTTAGCGCTGGCAAGGCCGATCCCCGTTCCCGGGTATTCGTCCTCCGGGTGTAACCGTTGAAAGATGTCGAAGACTTTATTTTGATATTTCATATCGAGGCCGATGCCGTTATCCGCTACGGAGAAAACGACTTTATCGGGTTCCTCGCTCCATGTGATTTTCACCTCGGGCGGCACCTCGCAACGCCGATACTTTATAGCGTTACCCAGGAGGTTGCGCAGAACCACCGACAACAGCGAACGGTCACCCTCCACTACCGGTAACGGCCGGGCTACCTCCACATAGGCGCCCTGGGCCTTTATGCTTTCGGCCAATTCCTCGACCGCGGCCGCCGCTAATTCGTTCATATCCACGACCTCGTACGCGACGCCGCCCCGTCCTAACCGCGAGTACGTCAACAGGTCATTGATTAACCGGTCCATACGTACGGCGCCGTTGACGATGCGGCCCAGAAAATCCCGGCCCTCGGCGTCAAACCGATCGCCGTAATCATCCAATAAAGCTCGCGAGAACCCCTCAATCGAGCGGAGCGGCGCGCGCAGGTCGTGCGAAACCGAATACGCAAACGACTCCAACTCGCGGTTCTTGCCTTGGAGAGCCGCGGTCCGTTCCCTAACCGTCCGGTTGAGCGCGCGGTTGTGCGCAACTATCTCTTCCTCTAACTCCTTACTTTCCGAGATATCGGTAGCGACGGCGCAGCAAACCTGGGCCCCGTCGAGCCACGGCACGGCCTTCGCATTGACCCGCAACCACCGGCCGGACTTTTCATTAAACGCTTCCCTGGTATACGTGTCGCGCTCGCCCGTGAAGATCCTTTCCAACTCGCACGCGTGACACGGCGCCTCTAAACCCCAGATCGCCCGGTAACAGGGTTGACCCGCCAGTTCCGGCCCCAAAGCCTCGGCCGCCGTCTCGTTGGTGAAGAGGACCTCGTACGTATCCGGGTCGACGATATATACGAGCTCGCTCATATTGTTTAAGACGTTTTCTAATATCCAACGTTGCTCGCGTACGATCTTCTCTTGCTCGCGCCGCTCGGTCAAGTCGCGGACGACGGCAAGCGCCGCCGGATAACCTTCGTATTGGACCGTCGCGACGCCGATTTCGACCGGTACCTCGTGGCCGTCACACCTCAACAATAAGGATTCGTAGACCGAAGGCCCATCCTCGCCCGCCATACGCCTCCGATGGCGATCCGCTAACTCCTGCCGTGCCGAGGGCGCCACAAAATCGGTAAAATCCCGCCCTTCCATATCGGCGGGCCCGCAACCCAACCTTTGGGCGAAGGGTCGGTTGATAAACTTGACTGAGCCGTCTTGGATAATTACTATCCCGTCCTGGGTTTGCTCGACGACGCTACGGTATTTCGCCTCCGATTCGCCAAGCTTCATCAGGGTGGCGGTGAGCTCGGCCGTCCGCTCCTTAACGCGCTCCTCGAGTTCGTCGCGGGTGACGCGGAGCTCTTCCTCCGTGCGTTTGCGCTCGGTTATGTCCCGGGCTATCCCTTGTATAGCGTACGGCTCGCCGTCGTGGCATATGACGGACGCCTTGGTCTCGACGTATATGAAAGTGCCGTCCTTACGACGCAAGCGATACTCCGTTACCCCCTTTTGGAAACCGGTCTCCCTAATCTCTTTGGCCGTCTCCAATGCCAGCGGGATCTTGTCGTCGGTCAACAACGAAGTGAAGTTGAGCGAGGAGAGCTCGCTTTTCTCGTAGCCGAGCGCGTCCGACGCGGCGGCGTTGGCGTCGATAAAATTACCCTCGAAATCGTGGACATAAACCCAATCGAGCGAACGGTCGAACAAAGCCCGATACCGCTCCTCGCTCTCACACAACTCCGCCTCGACGCGCTTACGTTCGGTGATGTCGCGCACCGCGCCGTCTAAAAAAGCCAACTCGCCGTCGGCGCCGCATATGGCCCTGGCCGAAATCGACCCCCAGAACGCGTAGCCATCGCGGTGCTTGAGCCTCAACTCGTAGTTATTGACCTCGCCCTCGGCTTTAACCTTTTCTATAAATAAAGTACGGTCTTCGGGTTCGACGTAATAATCGACCACGGGTTCGTCGGCTAGCTCCCCCACGCCGTCATACCCGAACATCTTCGCAAACGCCTGGTTAGCTGAGATGACACGGCCGCCGCCGGCGATAGAGGTCCGGTAAAGACCTACCGGGATATTCTCCGTTAACGTGCGGTACCTCTCCTCGCTCGCGCGGAGCTCTTCCTCCGCCCGCCGCTTCTCTTCGACGAGGCGCGCTTGCGAAAGGACCTGGTCGACGACCAAAGGCAAGAGCTCAAGGAAACCCCCCTCCGCGTCCTTAACTACGTAGTCCGCGGCCCCCAGCTTCATCGCTTTTACGGCGACCTTCTCGTTGCCGCCCCCGGTAACCATAATCGTGGGCGGCAGGCGGCCGTGCCACCCCAGGATCCGTATCACTTCCAAACCGTTGTGTACGGGCATCTTGTGGTCGACAAGGAGGACGTCGTACGAGCTATCCTCGACCATCTCAAGGCCCTGGCGGCCGTCGGCCGCGACGTCGACCACGTACCCTTCCCGCTCCAGTTTTTTCTTCAGGAGGCGGGCCAGGCCGGCGTCGTCCTCCATGTAAAGGACGCGAATCGCCTCGGACTTTGACGTTGCACTCACGCTTCCTCCGGAATCGTAACGACTGCGAGGAACAGGCCGAGGTTGCGGACCGCCTCGGCGAACCGGTCGTAGTTCACCGGCTTGGTAATGTAGACGTTGCACCCGAGGTCGTAACACCTCTGCACCTCGCGGGCGTCGTCGGTGGTCGTGAGTACCACTACGGGGATCCGCCGCGTCCGCTCGTCGGCCTTCATCCGCTCGAGCACCTCGTAGCCGTCGACCTTCGGGAGTTTCAAATCGAGCAGAATCAACAACGGCGACCGGTATCTACGACCGGAATCCGGGCGGTCGCCGAAGAGGTAATCGAGAGCCAGTTGGCCATCTTCGAGAATTCGTATGTCGTTGGAAATTTTAGACCGGCGCAAATTCTTCTCGATCAGGCGGGCGTGGCCGGCGTCGTCTTCCACTAAGAGGATCGTAACCTCGCGGGTGTTAGACACGATCTTCTCCTTTCTTTGGGGTCACGGGCACGGTGAAACCAAACGTCGTCCCGACGCCCGGCTCGGACTCGCACCAGATCCGTCCGCCGTGGCGCCGCACGAGCGTTTGTACGTAAGCCAGGCCCATACCCTCGCCGGGGACGGATGGTTCGCCGACGCGGACGAAGGGCTCGAAAATTTTCTTCAAATCCCGGGCCGCGATCCCCGTCCCGTTGTCGCGCACCCGGAATACCGCCTCGCCGTCGTCGACCTCCCCGCTAACGTCGATCTCTCCCGGGCGAACGGGGTCCAGATACAGGACGGCGTTGGTTAAAAGGTTGCCCACGATCTGTTCCATGGACGTCCGGTCCCCCACGACCTCGGGCAACGGCCCAACGGTAAATTTCGCGCGGCCTTGCTCCAGCTGGTGGCGCAACGTATCCATCGTTTCACGGACGAGGCTCCCCATATTCAAAGGCTCGAGCTCGAGATCGCGGCGGCCTAGCCGAGACAATTTCAAAACGCCGTTTACGAACTTGTCCATCCGCTCCACAGAGGCGTCGATGAAACCGAGGGCCTCGGGCACGTCCTTCCGCAGCGTCGTCGTCAACGCCTCTCTCTGATCTTCTTCCAAGCAGGGTAACGCCGCCTCGGCCGCGTCGCGAACTACGTCCAGCGAGGCGCGGAGTTCGCCGGCGAAACCTCGAAGGTTGACCAGCGGCGCGCGCATATCGTGCGAAACGATGTAGGTGAACGCGCGGAGCTCCTCGTTGCTACGTTCCAATTCTGCGGTGCGCTCCCTAACTCGCTCCTCCAATTCGTCGCGGGCCCGGCGCAGCGCTTCCTCGGCCCGTTTCCGCCCGGTGATATCCCTCGTCGTCGCCACGAACGCCATCGGTTTACCGTCGGCGTCCCTGACCAACGACGCGCTCAAATCGCCGGCGAAGCGGCTGCCGTCTTTACGGAGGAACGTGAACTCCAAGTTCTTTACGACTTCTTCTCGTACCGCCCTTTGGAATTCCGCCGCGGCCCGCGGGCGGTCCTCGGGCACCAAAAACTCGAAAGCGTACCGACCTACTAAATCTGAACCGCCGTCATAGCCGTGCAACGCCCCGGCTTGGGGCGAGGCGTAAGTAATCCTCCCTTCGAGGTCCGTCGTGCTGACCCCGTCGGGCGCGGTCTCGACGAGTTTGCGGTACTTCTCCTCCGACTCAGCCTGTTTTTTCAGGGCCTCCGTCAGTTCGGCGGTCCGTTCCTTAACCCGCTCTTCTAACTCGTCGCGCGCCTTAAGCAACGCCCCCTGAGCGCGCGTACGTAGGAGGGCCGCGGCTACAATGTTCGCGAAGTTCTCAAGTATTTCGAAGGAACAAGGGGCCCGCTCCTTGGAACCTAGGACCGCCACTCGCCCCAAGATCTCGCCGCCCTGGCGCAAGGCAACGGCGTAGATGCAACCGATTCCGAGGGCTTCTTTTAAAGCGGCCGCAACGTCCCTTGGCATACCGCCGTTCGTCAGTTCGTGGAATCCCTCGAAAGTCTTTACCCGGGGAACCGACAACATATTCTGGAGCACGTAATCGTCTACCGAAGCCCGAAATGCTCCCGCGAGCCCCGCGGCAAGCATTTTCGCCTTGGTGAAAACACCTCGCGCCGCGGACACGTAACGCAACTCGAGTACCTTCGCCTCCGTTTCGTAAGTCGTAGCGGCAACGGCCTTGGCGGCGGTGATCTCCCGCAATAGATCGCACGCGGTCCCGTACACGTCTTCGACGGATTTCGCTCCGGCCAGACTTATAGCCATTTCGTTGAGAGCCGATAGGTTCTCCGCCCGGCGCCGGAGTTCTTCCTCCGCGCGCTCCTGTGCCGCGACTTCTAGTACGAGCCCCCGGAACGCGATCGTCTTACGCCCATCTTGCATCAAGCTTATCCGGGCTTCGCCGCGCCGGGCAGTTCCGTCGGCGCCGACGTACGAATAACCGACGGGTTCGCGGACCTCTCCCCAAACGGCGGAATTAAAAACCTCGACGTATCCAGACATATTCCGCGCGTGCAGCGCATGTAATTCCGAGAAGTGTTTACCCATAAGATCGCGTTTAGGAACGCCGACCATATCGGCGAAAGCCGTATTGCAAGACGCAATAAATCCTCCGGCATCCAAAGTTACTATGCCGCTCGGAACCGACCCGATGACATTTCCATACCTTCCTTCGGATCCTCTAAATTCCTCCTCGGCCCGCTCGCGCGCCGCGGTCTCCCGGCGAAGCCTTTCCCGCGCCGCCGCTAATTCGGCTTTCAATTCTTCGATGTCGGACAGCAGCGTGGCCAACTGTTTTTTCCCCGCCCCGTCGCGCTTTACTTTATACATCTTTCCAAACCTCCGTGCGTTGCCCTGGATTAATCCGCCGGGCCGCGGCCACGAACGTTCCCTCACGCGGCCCGTTATCCTATTTTTTCCCCCTGCCAATTCTTGTCAGTCGCCTCTCAAGAAAAACCTTCTCCCCGCCCGGCAGGAACCGAGTACCTCCAACCTGCACACCTTCCCTGCTACCGACGTCCGTCCCATCTTCGTGGCGATAGTTTGTCTAGGAAATGGACAGCGCCGTTTAGTTTTCGGACCGTCGGCGGCTAAGGAACGGGCGTTCCCCAACGTCCGGTCCCTTAGCGTTTACCACCAATTCTTTCATTATCAATAACTTAGGGCTTGTGCGCCGGCCCGGGCGTCTCTGGCACCGGGGTTGCTTTTAAGAAGTGAGAACCTGGAGCGATAACGGAAAGTGCGTTCAAAACGAAAGGAAGCGCGAAATGAAATCCCTTATGACGATCGCCATTTTGTCCGCCGCCGCGGCCGGGACGTGGGCCGAGGAAACGCCCGGCTTCGACGCCGTAGGGTTGGTTCACCTCGACGAGGCAAACGTCGATACCTACTACAACTACTTAGCCGCGGTCCCGGTTTTTCGGTATTGGAACGACGTCCGGTTCAACAAGGCGCCGCTCTTCACGGACGAACCCGGCGCTGCGTACGCGATAGGCGAGGAAAACCCGACGGCCTTGCGGCTCATCGTAATCGGCGACGCGGACCCGGCCGAGATTACGGCGGTGCGGGAGGCGTTCGACGTCGCGCCCAACGCCGTGGTCACGGTTCAGGGCGACGCGGCGGTAGTCGCGGCCACGTTGGCCACCAATTGGGCCCAGGCCCGCGACGTCGTCGTCGCGCCGTACGCCCCGGGGGGCGACAAGGCGACCGTCGCCTCCGCCTCCTACGCCGCGGCCCTGGCCAGCGTGCTCAACGCGCCGCTCGTATACACGTACACCAAGTACTTGCCCTACGAAACTTCGGCCGCCCTTCGCAGCCTCGGCGCGAAGAACGTCTACCTTGTCGACCTTGGCGCGAGTTGCAGCGGCTACGTCCTCGAGAAGCTCACCGCCGATGGACGGTACTTACGCGCGGCGTTTGGCCGCGCCGGCGACGTCACCGCTTTCGTCGAAAAATATCTTCACGGCCAACAGATGAAGAGCCTCCCGCGGCTGGCTTAAAACGCCCCCCGGGAGGACACCCTTACGGCAGATGCCAAAGCTAAAAGGAGAAACGTCGTGGTTAATAGAGAATGCGGGTTCGATTGCGCGGGCGAGTGCGCCGACCGGGAATGCCACTACTTGCGCGAACTCTCGGGCGCCGCGTTCGGGGCTGTCTCGTGCTACGGTACCTGCAGCGGCCGATGCGCAGGCCGTTTAGAGGTCGACGCTACACCGCTCGAGCTTCCCCCCTCTCCGCGGGACGTGAAACCAGACCACCATACGCGCGCGACGGTCCGGTCGCGCGAACTCTTCTTCGAGCGGAGCGAAGAGCGACGCGCCGGCTCCGAAACGTACGAGGTTTCGTGTGCCGTAGGATGTTTCGTAAGCCACGGCGCGGAGACGACAGGCGGTCCAGCGGACTGTTACGGCTCGTGCTTGGGTATATGCTACGGTGCCGCGACGTACCAGGACGTAGAGGCGCCGACTTCGCACGGCTATAAATAGCGAAATCCCGCCAACAATCCACGCCAGCCGCGGCCGCATAACGAGACAAAACGGTGGCTCGGCCGCGAACCGGGATGACACGTTTTGACATAGCGGGACTGTAATAATGGCCCCGCGGTCGGGCAGCCTATTGGTTTACGGCGCGGAAAAGTCGCCGCCGTGGGCGAAGGCACGGCGATACCGGAAAGAGACGGCCTTGGCGGGATTCGACGTGAATATTCTCGTAGTAACCGAGACGCGAGAGGTGGTCGAATTCGTCGAAGCGTCGCCACGAGAGAAATGGCGGCCTTCGTTCAACGTTGCGTGGACACGAGAGGTTTCCCGAAGGCCTAACACGGCCTCGACGAAACGGTGTCCGCTTCGCGCCAACGGACCTTTCACTTTCGGAAACCAACCGCTCGGGGCAGCGGCAGCGTTCTGGCTCCTCGCCCCGGACGTCGCCGTACTCTCACTGACGCCGCCCGAGCGGGAGGAAGTCACCCGCCCGTGTCTCTCCCGCGGCGCCCGGGAACGCGTCGTCGCGGGGCGGATTACGGAAGAGCGGTTACGCCGGGCGATAGTCTATGCTATCGCCGGGAATGGGTCGCCCGTACATACGATGAACTAACGCGGCAGTCGAAGTAAACCGGCCTACGCGGCGTAGCGTGCGGCGCCCGACACGCCGGAAATAGTCGGCAAAGGAGGTGCAATCGTGAAACGGGACGAATTCAACGTCTTGGTATTTGAAGATGATGGCGCGGTCGCGTTACTTGTCCAAACGTTGCTAGGGAACGCGGCGCGCCCTCGGTTTCGTGTAAAATACGCGGCCGAGATCGGTGCGGGCCTTAAACACCTTAGGGAAGAAAGATTCGACGTCGTCTTAGTCGATATCTCTTGGACGTGGAACGCCGATCCCGCGGTTTTAAAGAAGATACGTATCTTCGCGCCGGAGGCGGCCGTCGTTTTACTGGCCGACCGGAACGCCGTAACGTCACGGGCCCACGACTCTGATTACGCGGCCGAAGGCTTGCTCGTAAATGGGGAATTCGACGCCGAGCTACTAAAGAGCACACTAGGGCGCGCCGTCGCGCGGCGCCGGGTCCGGGAGTTACCCCATATTTACAGTTAACGTCTTTCCCATATTGTTATCTTCACTTTCCCTTCCGGAGCGCCTAGGCGCTCGGGGGCTCGCCCCAACCGGATCCGAAGCGGTTTAGATCTTAGTACGTAACCCGCCGGCGCTACTAGTTGAGGTTGATCAAAACGCGCCAAGACGGGTGGACGCCGCGGAAGTACGGCGGCGAGCCAAAGGGGATCTCGTCCCACCGCCATTCCGGAAGGATCATAAAAGCGGGGGAAATTTGAAACGCGGGGCCGACGAAGTAGGATTTGCCCACGTTGCGCTTTCTCAGCGTCATACGGCCGCCGGCCTCGCCGCCGCCGATCAACGTTAGGCCGGCGCCGCCTTGGACGTAGAAGGGCGCCCAGACCCAGAAGTAGGCCCGTACGTCCGCGTACCCGGAGGCGAGGTAATACGTCGCGCCCCCCCGCACTTCGCCGGCGTCGAGCCCCGCGGCGAAGTCGAATGCGGCGAGGTCCTCGCGGATCGGCGTACAAACCAACCGCAAGCCGAAAACAGGGCCTTGGGCATACGTCCCGACCTCTTCTTCCAGGTAATACTGACCGTACGCGTTGACCGCCCAGCCGAACGCGCTGTGCCGATGCCATCGGTCGTCCTTGGCGGCGTACGCCGGACATGCCAGCGCCCCGGCAAGTACCAGAACTGTCCAATTATTTAACACTCGTTTTTGACTCTTTGTCATAACATATTATAACCGAGAAAGGAGCCGATGTCAAACGGGGACAGCAAAAAACCTCGGGCCACCTATTAACTACCTCATTTAACGCCACGCCACGGGAAATCGTTCGAACCGGGGTCGCTCTCCCGGAACAGTTTCAAAAGGGCGTCGGCAGTGGATATGGCCTCGAGGGTGCGACGGCATTCGTGGAGGTGAGTATAGGGATCGTTAACCCGGCGCGGCGTTAAAACGCTTCACCTACCGGCACCGTATCCCCCGTGCCCTCGGCCGTGTGAAGGCCGTTTTTAAATAACGGCATAACGCAAACGAAACGCCGCCCTACCGGGGCGGCCTTTTTTATTTCAACTCGGCTCATCAGTAATACCCCGATATCTTCAACTGCTCCGCGCCGCGCTCGCGGCGGAACTTCACGTTGAGGATAAGCCCCACCGCCCGGGACGAAGGCCGTCACCGCGCCGCCTTTGTATCGTAGGCCAGGAATTTTTGCATCGCGGCCCTGAACCTGCTATATTTTATATATATACCGAAATTCGTGAATTAAATCACAAATTACCGAAATTAACTATACGATTTCAATTAACCGAGAGGAGAGGCCCTATGAGAAACGTTTCTTGGATGGCGCTCGCGGCGGCGCTCGTCGCCGCGCCGGCCTTCGGCGATTGGGTCTACGAGGGCCAGTGGGGGTCGCGCGGGTCGGGTAACGGCCAGTTCAACACCCCGACGGGTGTAAGCGCCGCCGCGAGCGGTAACGTCTACGTCGCCGATTACAACAACTACCGCATACAATACTTCACCGCCACCGGCTCCTACGTCGGCAAGTGGGGTTCGAAAGGTTCCGGTAATGGCCAGTTCGATGGCCCGTGGGGCGTCGCCGTCGCCCCCTCGAGCGGCAACGTCTACGTCACGGATATCGGTAACAACCGCGTCCAATACTTCACCGCTACCGGCTCTTACCTCGGCCTGTGGGGCTCGTACGGCTCGGGAGACGGCCAGTTCAGATCCCCCTGCGGCGTCGCCGTCGCCCCCGGCGGCGACGTCTACGTCGCGGACCAGTCCAACAACCGAGTACAGTACTTTACCGCCACGGGTTCCTACCTCGGCAAGTGGGGCTCGAACGGCTCCGGTAACGGGCAGTTCTATTGGCCTGCCGGCGTCGCCGTAACCCCCGATAACAAAGTATACGTCGCAGATACGATGAACCACCGTGTCCAATACTTCACCGCGACGGGTTCCTACCTCGGCAAGTAGGGCTCTTTCGGCTCAGGCAACGGCCAGTTCGATTACCCGTACGGCGTCGCCGTAGCCCCCTCGAGCGGCGACGTCTACGTCGCCGAACAGGTCAACAACCGCGTCCAATACTTCACCTCTACCGGTTCCTACCTGGGTAAGTGGGGCTCGGGCGGCACGGGCAACGGCCAATTTGATTGGCCTTGCGGAGTATGTCTCAACGTCGGCGGCTCGCGTGTCTACGTCCCCGACCAAAGGAACCACCGCATCCAATATTTCAAGTGGGTCAATACGGCCGTAGCCCCCGCTTCCCTCGGCCGCGTGAAGGCGTTGTTTAAGTAACGTGGGTGGCGCCGGGGAGAACCCTGCACCGCTCCGCTTTTTACGGCCGCGTAGGCCGTAGAGGAGGAACCATGAGGAATTATATTTCAGCAACAGCGATCGTGATAACGCTCGCGTTGACCGCGCCCGCCGTCGGCGACTGGGTCTACGAGGGCAAGTGGGGCTCGCTGGGCTCGGGTAACAGCCAGTTTAACCAACCGGCCGGCGTCGCCGTCGCCCCCGCTAGCAATAACGTCTACGTAGCCGACCAGTATAACCACCGCATCCAATACTTCACCGCCACCGGCTCCTACCTCGGCCAGTGGGGTTCGTACGGCACGGGTAACGGCCTGTTAAATCGCCCGTACGGCTTAGTCGTCGCCCCCGCGAGCGGCAACGTCTACGTCGCTGATTTCTACAACCACCGCGTCCAATACTTCACCGCCACCGGCTCCTACCTCGGCCAGTGGGGTTCGCGCGGCTCGGGTAACGGCCAGTTTAATTGGCCGATGGGCGTCGCGGTCGCCCCCGCGAGTGGCAACGTCTACGTCACCGATGGCGGCAACAACCGCATACAATATTTCACCGCCACCGGCTCCTACCTCGGGCAGTGGGGTAGTTCCCTTTTACCGGAATTAGGCGTCGTCGTCGCCCCCGCGAGCGGTAACGTCTACGTAGCGGATTTCCGGAACAACCGCGTCCAATACTTCACCGCCACCGGCTCCTACCTCGGCCAATGGGGCTCCGTCGGCACGGGTAACGGCCAGTTCAACGGCCCGGACGACGTAGACGTCGCCCCGGGGGGCGACGTCTACATCAGCGATTACGGCAACGACCGCATCCAATACTTCACGGCGAGCGGCTCCTACCTCGGCAAGTGGGGCTCAAGCGGGTCGGGCAACGGCCAGTTCAACCGCCCCGTCGGAGTATGTTTCAACGTCGGCGGCACGCGCTTCTACGTCGCCGAAATGTCGGGCGCACGCATCCAATATTTCAAATGGGTCAACACAACCATTGCCCCCGCCTCCCTCGGCCGTGTGAAGGCATTATTTAAATAAGGGCTACGCTGGAATTATTAAGGCGGCCGTCGGGCCGCCTTTTTTTGGGTTAATTTTGTGTCACCCCCACCGCGAGTTGCGCTTAACTGCCGGCAATAGCCCGTAACGTCCGGAGGGGCTTAACTCGTATAAAACACAGGCAGTTGCGCGATTTTAGTTGCGGTTATTAGATTCGTCAAAAACGGCCGGTTTAAAATTTAATCTCCGCGCAACGTAGGGCATTCTCGCAAGCCTTTTTTTCTTGTATTCATTAGGCCCGGTTAAAAAGCCTCGGCTATTCCGTTTTTAACGCCCCTTTGGGGCCACCACGGGCCCCGCCCCCGGCGCGCGTCCTGGCCACACGCCCTCGTGCGTCCTGTGCCGTCCCGGGGCCGCCCGCCGCTCCGCCTCGGCCTCGTAGCTCCGGCCGTATTTTACCGTCTTATTCGGCGGGGGGCCCCCGCAACATCGCCGCCAGTAGTTGCGCCTCGCGCGTACCGGCCCGCGCCGCGATGACGTCTACCAGCAAGCTCCGTTTCACCTTCAACTGCGGCTGGCGTTCAACCACGCTATACGGTGGGCCGCCGCAACATTCGCCGGCTATGTCGTTTAGAAGTTTCTGCAGCCATAGGACGTCCCAAAACAGAAACCCGGCGACCTCGGATAGCGTATATTCGTCTCGCACCTCAACCTCCGCTGTAGTTTGCTCCCTGTCATTTTAGTCTACGATAATGTCCTTTAAGTTAGACAACGGTCGCGGCCACCTTCCGGGCGCCGGCGAGGTCGTTAAGGTTTATTTAAACAACGCCTTCACCCGGCCGAGGGAGGCGGGCGCAACGGCGTACTCCGTATCCTTGAAATATTGGACGCGGTCGTTAAGCTCGTCCGCTATATAAGCCCGGGGGCCCTTTACAGTTATACCCCCAGGTTTATTGAATTCGCCGTTACCCGTCCCGGACTTCCCCCACTTCCCGAGGAAGGACCCGGTAGCCGTGAAATACTGGACGCGGTGGTTGTTCAGGTCGGTCACGAGGACCGTTCCGTTCGGCAAAAAGGCCACGTCGCAGGGGCAATCGAACTCGCCGTCGCCGGTACCCTTCGAACCCCACTTGCCCAGGAAGCTGCCCGCCCCCGTGAAGTATTGGACGCGGTGGTTCATAGAATCGGCTACGTAGACCTTACCGTCTAGTGAGAAACCTACGCCGTCGGGGTTATAGAATTCGCCGTCGCCGGAACCCAACGAGCCCCACTTGCCGAGGAAGGTTGCTTTCGAACCGCTCACCTTGAAGTATTGAATGCGATGGTTGCCGGTATCCGCTACGTAAATGTTACCGCCGGGCGCGACAGCTATACCCCGAGGGCCGTTGAATTCACCGTCGCCCGAACCCTGCGAGCCCCACCCGCCGACGTACGAGCCGGTCTGGGTAAAGAACTGGACGCGATGGTTGCCCCGTTCGGTTACGTAGAGGTCGCCCCTAGACCCAGGGGCAACGCCCACCGGTTCGATAAACTGGCCGCTGCCGGTCCCAGGCGTACCCCATTTGCCCCTAAAGGACCCGTTTTCGCTGAAGTATTGGACGCGATGGTTAGTGGAATCGACGACGTAAATTAAGCCGTTGGCGCCGACGGCGACGTCGGTGGGGATTTGGAATTCGCCATTACCCGTACCGCGCTTGCCCCATTGGCCTTCGTAGACCCAAGCTCCGTAGACCGCGGCGGCCGCCAGCGCCAAAACCGCAACCGTTAAAAATGCCCTGCGTTTCATTTCCCTCTCCTTTGACGTTAATGGTTACCCAGTATGATTCAACCTTGTACCGCTTCTCAGGCGCCGCCTCGAAGCCGCTCTTCACCGAGCAGTACGGCCGGTTGTAGCGCCTCAAAAAAACTTTCCCGTCCCGGCGCCTGAGCGACGCGATGGTATTATACAACACGTCGTTCATTGGGACAACTCTTGTTTCGTTGTTCTTCGAGTCGACGACGCGGAGCTGGCGGCGCGTATAATATTTAAAGTGGTCTTATGAAAATAACGGTTAAGTTGGTCCCGGCGGAGGAAGGCGGGTATACGGTGTATATCCCGGCGTTGCCCGGATGCATTAGCGAGGGCGATACGCGCGAGGAGGCGCTGGCCAACATCAAGGAGGCGTTAGCGTTATACCTCGAGCCGGGGTGGCGGAACAGGCAGACGCAGCGGACTTAAAATCTTAAACGAGCCGTTTTCGACGAATCGAATAGGGGTAACGAAAATCGCGTAAAGACCTGTGTTTTATGAGAGTTAAAGCGCTCCGGACATTACCGACTATTACTGGCAGTTCAGGGCAATTCGCGGTGGGTGTGACACAAAATTAACACAAAAAAGGCGCCCGACGAGCGTGCCTTTTTTATTAAACTTCAACGACTACGATCAGCTACTAGGGGCCACGTGTCTTTCCGAAAAAGATTTAACCGCTCTAAGATCCGCCCTTATTTTTCTCCGATCGTCCCGGCGGGGAATCCAAGTCGGGTCGTACCTAGCGCCGCGGCCGTATTGGTATAACCTATCGTAAGCGATATAAACATCTTCCCCGTAATTCGCGTTGACTACCTCAAGCATTTTTCCATGCTTACCGTACTTTAAACTCATAATACCCTCAATTAAACCATCTTTACAGAGACAAGCGTTAACGTAATGAAGGGCCGAATAGAAATATGATATGAATGCCCAGATTAAATTACCCGCCCCTTCACATGTGTTTTCGCCAAATAGCCGGTCAGACTCGGCTCGGCGGTAATAATCATCGACTGAATATTTATTGGTTTCCGGCGACATATAATTCCCGCCAAGCCGGACCAATTAGCGAATAAGGATCCGCGTCTTCGTTTGGGTGGTATATAAAATCGTATTGGTAACGTAACTCGCCCCGTAATACTCTGAAAGCTCTTAAAATAGCGTCCTCATCATCGGGGTCCCAGTATTTAATAAATACCCAGATTTCGTTGTTAGCACCGCCTAATTTAAAAGCTTCAAATACTTTATCTACGGATTTAATCGGGGCAAAATAATCCCGCGCGATTGCCGTTAAATCCGAGGCGAAAAGTTCGGGGCGGGTTTCTTTGATATCGACTATAACGGGTGTTCTAGTCTCGGGGGATATCGTAGCCAAACCCCAAAGCATTTGATCGTCGGGGCCGAGTAAGAAATAACCTCGCTTTAACATCCCTAATTGTGTAAGAACCGCCGATAACCGGTCCGCCGTTGGAGGATGCCTCGTATCTCCGGAAGGCGCTAGGATAACTTTTTGGATATTATTTTCCATTTTCCCTCTTTACTTGTTTTTCCTTATACTTACGATAATTCTCCGCTAAAGCGAAGATGAATTTTTCCATAAAAGCTGGGGTGCAAGCTATGCGGTATTTTATCCGAGCTTCGATCGCACCTGCTTGTAATACGCGTTGTAAATCTTCGTCGTAAGGTTGAGGAATATCGCAAAAATCAACCGTAAATTCGTTTGGGCCATGGTTGACACGCGCGTAGTTAACATATTCCCGAGTTCGACCGTCCGGGTTTATCACCTTGATCGTAACGTCGGTTTCCTCAGGATCAGTCGGCTTGGCTGTTTCAGACACCATTACTCCACCTCGGCGTTAAGACGCGAGGGTTAGCCCGGCTAACGTTTAATCGTGTATAGAATTCGGGGGAGAATACGCCCTTATTTTACTTAAATAGCCTTCGATTTTCAAGTATTTTTTTAGATGTAGAACCCCAACATCGCTACCCATTAT
Source organism: uncultured bacterium (assembly GCA_964563535.1). GTDB lineage: Bacteria > RBG-13-66-14 > B26-G2 > WVWN01 > WVWN01 > WVWN01. The sequence goes on from CAZLXP010000001.1 coordinate 26,874, forward strand.
AATAGGGTTATTCAATCGCGACACTCACCCCCGCAAACGCCGTCGCGCCTTCGATGCCGTAACCGCCCTTCATAATTTACCACATTACCAACCCTTGTGCAAGGTTTTTTGCCGTTTTTCAACCGTCAGGAAAACCTTTCGGCCCAAGGGCTTAATGCGCGTCTACGATCGCGTCGACGGCGCGCCACAGCTTTCCGAGGTCGGCGAGCGGTAACTCTGCGGCGTTGGCAAGATCACGGATCCTATACCCGAGGGCCTGTTCGCTCGAAAAGGCGAGGGTCTCGGCACGCTTTTCACGGGCGTAAAGCGTGCCGTCCGGAAAAAGGGCCCGAAGCTTAGCTCTTATGTTTTCAAGGAGCTCGTCGCGCTTCGGGCCTTCGTTATCCGCCATATTGCCACCGCCTTACTAATAACACGGTAACATGACCCGAGGCGCTAAGCTACTAAAAATAGTACTAAGTCTTCCCCGCCATATACGTCTCGCCGGCGCGATCATGCTGTACGGACGCGTTCCAGGCGCCCCACCCGGCGTGGCCCTTGACGGTAAAGCCTTCGCCGTAGCCTCCCGCGACGCCCGGGCGCCGATGTTATAGCGTTTTTCGCGGCCCGGGTTAAGGCGCGGCGTCATTATTCTCCGGGGCGGCCATTTAAAAGTTGACACCGTTCCGCGGTTAAGTATATTATAGCGGCGAGGAGGAGGAGATATGGCGATACCCGAGATAGTCGAAACCCTTGTCGCGCGGTTCGCGAGGAACCGCGACCTCTATTGCGGGAGCGGTTACAAAGAGACCCAACTCCGCCGGGAGTTCCTCGACCCGTTCTTCGAGGCGCTGGGGTGGGACGTCGATAACAAGCGCGGCGCGTCGCCGCTGTATCAGGACGTCGTTCACGAGTACGGCACAGACGTCGAGGGTTCTCAAAAGACCGCCGACTACGCCTTCCGCGTCGGCGAGAAAGTAAAGTTTTTCGCGGAGGCCAAAAAGCCCGGTACGCGCCTCAAAGACGACCCCACGCCGGCGCTTCAACTACGGCGCTATGCCTATTCCGCAAGTTTACCCCTTTCCATTTTAACGGACTTCGAAGAGTTCGCGGTGTACGACGGCCGCGTTCCGCCGAAGAAGGCCGACGCCGCCTCCCACGCCCGGGTCTTGTATTTTACCTACGACGAGTACCCGGAACGTTGGGAGGAGATCGCGGCCGTATTCTCGCGCGACGCCGTATGGCGCGGCGACTTCGACAAGTACGCCGAAAAAGCCGTCGGGGGAAAACACGAGCCGGTAGACAAGGCGTTCTTAAAACTCCTCGAGCGCTGGCGCGACGAGCTCGCCCGCAACGTCGCGAACCGGAACCGCGAGAAGGAGCTGGACAAGTACGAACTGAGCGGGGCGGTACAGGCCATACTCGACCGGGTAATTTTCCTGCGGGTGGCGGAGGACCGGGGCATCGAGGGCCGCAGCCGCTTAGAGGCGCTGATGACCGGGGAGAACGTTTACGGCCGCCTGGTCGAGTTGTTCCTCGAGGCGGACGACGTTTACAACTCGGGGCTCTTTCACTTCCGCGAGGAGAAAGGGCGCGCCACCGCGCGCGACGAGCTCACGCTGACGCTGCACGTAGATGACGCCGTGTTGCGGAAAATCCTCCGGGAGCTAGCCGAAAGCCCCTACGAGTTCGGCGTCGTCCCGGTGGAAATACTCGGCCAGGTTTACGAGCAGTTCCTCGGCAAGACGATATGGCTCGACGGCCGCGGCGTCCACATCGACTACAAGGCGGAGGTCCGCAAGGCCAAGGGCGTTTATTACACGCCCCAATATATAGTGGAGTACATCGTCAAAAATACGGTGGGGGAGTTGTTGAAGGGATGCAAGACGCCGACGGAGGCCGCCAAGCTGAAAGTCCTCGACCCGGCCTGCGGCTCGGGCTCGTTCCTGCTGGGCGCGTATCAGCATCTAATTAACTGGCACCTCGAGTGGTACGTCAACGACGGCCCGGCTAAGCACGAGGGCCGCCTCGTCGCGACCGCGGGGCCCGGGCCGGCTAGCTGGCGGCTCACCGCCGCGGCTAAGAAAGACATACTCCTTAACAACATCTACGGCGTGGACATCGACCCGCAGGCGGTGGAGGTTACGAAGCTCTCGCTTCTCCTCAAGGCTTTGGAGGGCGAGAGCCGCGAGTCCGTCGGCGCGCAGACGAAGTTCCTGCGCGAGCGGATACTACCGGATTTGGGGGACAATATCAAGTGCGGCAACTCGCTCATAGGGTCCGACTATTTTGAGGGGGGACAGACATTAATGTCTGTCCCACCGGACGAAGAAGAACGCCGCCGCGTCAACCCGTTCGACTGGGAGGTGGAGTTCGAGGAGATAATGAAGGCGGGCGGCTTCGACGCGGTGATAGGCAACCCGCCGTGGGGTAGTACTTTTTCTGAAACCGAATTAGTTTACTTCCGGAACGCTTTTAAAACGGCAACGGGTAAGGTAATAGATTCTTACGCGGTATTTATAGAAAAAGGGTTTTTAGTAACTAGCCATTCCGGCTTCATAAGCTACATTACACCCGATACTTTTTTACAGAAGGACGATTATTACGTCCTTCGCGATTGGTTAACAGCAGAAGCTACAGTTTTAGATTTAATAGAAGCAGGGCCGTTATTCCGTCAAGTACGGGATACGTGGGCCGCAGTTTGGGTTATTAAAAAAGACCGGCCTACTAAAAAACATATGATAAGTCGAAAACAAATTAGTAGGTTTATTAAATCTGTCGAGGACCGCGGGGCGGAGTTCGAAAATGCGGATTTCGATACAATTGGGAATTTTTCGCAATATAAATGGCGAGAAGACCCAGATTTAATATTAGGGTATTTACCTACGGGTGGGGCGCAAAATATTATTAAAAGAATGTGGCCCTATCCTAGGTTAGGCGAATTAGGTGATATGTATTCTATATCACGTGGCGAAGAAGGTAGTAAGTATCGGTTAAAAACGCATAAGAAGGGTAGCTATTTTATGGTGATACCGGAGAACGTCGAAAGATATTCCCTCGAACCCGGTATAAGCGTAGTTAGTAATACTCTAACCCCTAATAAGATAAGTTCGGTTTATTCGAAACCCAAAATTTGGATTATTAGAATACAAAAAATGAGATGGTTGCAGAGATTGGTATGTACGTTAGATACCCGGGATAATTCGGCGGGCATGAAAACTCTACAATCGATAGTATCTAACGAGGGTGATACTAAGCGATTATTATATTTATTGGGCCTCATGAATTCGAAATTATTTAATTATTGGTGCGTTAATTATTTAAGCGATGATATGAACCAGGCGTATCTTTCAAAGTTACCGATCGCCGGATTAGATCGTTCTAACCCCGCCGATGTCGCCCGGCACGACAAGATGGTGGCGTTGGTGGAGGAGATGCTCGCGTTGCACAAACGCGTCGCCGCCGCCAAATCGGACGCCGACAAGCAACGCCTCCAGCGCGCCATCGACGTTACGGATAAGAAGATCGATACGTTGGTTTACGAGCTCTACGGTTTGACGGATGAGGAGGTCGAAGTAGTCGAGGGAACGCAAACGAAGGTATAAAGACCGTACCGGTAAATAATAAACTGGAAATAACGAAACGAGGTATGAGGTGGAAAACCTACCGTTAACGTTAAAGGAATATTTTAAAACCAAGGCGGTTAAAGGCATAACTATACTAAATGACGGCGCAGGGGAAACGTTCCCTCTATCCGGTGTTATTACCTACGGCGCTATATTATTCGCCGACCTTCCGGGTTTTTCTAAACGGTTAGCCGAATACCCGGAACCCGGATACGGTTTATTCCTAGCTAACTTATTTTTCGCTTGGTTTAAAGGGGAACACGTTTATAAATTCGGCGGGTTATTAGATAAGTACATCGGGGATGAAATTATGATGGTTTTCCCTGCCGATACTTGCGACGGATTACCCCTAAAAGCGGCTTTGTCTGCGGCGCGACGTTTTATTGATTATGACGTTTGGGATTTTAGGCCTCGCGTAGGCGTAGCGGTTGGGGATTTCGTAATCGGTATAGTAGGACCTTTGGAAAAGGATTATGACGATAATTTTCGCTTGACCGATATAACAGCAGTCGGGAATACCGTTAATATAGCCGCTAGGTGCGTACAAACGTTGGGGAACAATAAAACGGTTCGAGTCGCGACTTCTGATATCGAGTTAGTCCGAACCGTTTTCCCTTCACGGCCGAGTAGCAATGGAGGACACATAAGAAGGGACGTTTGGAATATAGATGGGCCTAAAGAGGTAGAAGCGAAAAATGTTGGTTGCATTACGGTCATAGATATCGAAAACCCTTCCATTTGGGGCCCATTGATGGGATTTTCTAACGGCAAGGCCAAGGACCGGGAAACTGAATTACACGAACAATATACCCAAGGGATTAATTACGCTTTAGATAAAGGGACCGTCGTTAACGATAAATAAAATTAGAGTCCCCTACGCCGCCCGGCACGACAAGATCGTGGCGTTGGTGGAGGAGATGCTCGAGCTGCACAAACGCGTCGTCGCCGCCAAATCCGATACGGACAAAAAACGCCTCGAGCGCGCGATAAACGCCACCGACGGCAAAATAGACGCGCTGGTCTACGAGCTATACGGTTTGAGCGAGGAAAATATAAAGACCGTAGTAAGTAAATTATAAGGGCGGCTTTCGCCGCCCCCCATTTTTAGACCTTACCCGGGTTTACATTCTTCGCACGGTTTATACCCTTGGCCTTTTGCATACGACCTTTTTACCGTACGACGGTTAATAGGTTTTATATTATCTACCCATTTACAACCGGGTTTGTGGTACCGGCTATCCTCTTGTTTATCTGTAGAGATTATTACGTCGGGGTCCATAAAATCACCTCCTTTATCTTTATGGTTTTTGGTTGTCGGCGTTTCCTCTTACGGAAGCTTTTTAAAATTCCGACCGGAAAATCATTTCTTTTTAGGGGTCTGGGATAAAGCGCTTCCGGCTGCCGTTTTACTTGGCTTAGAGGTCCGCCCGTCCCGTAGAACTTTCGAAGCCGCGGATGCCGCTTTCGGGCTTGTTACCTTTCCTTTCGTCATAATAACACCTCCTTCTTTTAGGTTTTTAATTACATTATAGTATTATAAAAAAAATCCGTCTAATACGCAATACATATTTCGGCATCCACCGAAGTCGTACCAACGAACGACGTCGCCCGGTACGACAAGATGGTCGCGTTGGTGGAGGAGATGCTCGCTCTCCACAAGCGCCTAAGTGTCGCCAACGCCGACGCGGATAAGAAAATGCTCCAACGCGCCATCGACGTTACGGATAAAAAGATCAACGCGCTGGTGTACGAATTATACGGTTTGACGGCTGAGGATATAAAAATTATGGAGTCGTCGTAGGGGACGGTCTTAAGACCGGCCCGCCTTGGGTTTTTAAGATATGTCGGGTTTGGTGGCACGGCCTAAAGGCCGCGCCCTACGAAAACCCCCGCCGCCACCGACCGCAAGATCGACGCGCTGGTCTACGAGCTATACGGCTTGACCGATGAGGAGATAAAAATAGTAGAGGGTTCTATTTAAAACGATGTTCTATGAATTAATACACTTTAAAATTAGCCCTATATTACTATTAACTCTGGGCTTATCTTCCGAGTTTTTAGGCACCTTTTTAATTGCCGTGGACGCCGTCGCAATAAAAGAGTTCCTTTTAAAATTCCGATCCGATGTTTTTTATGAAAAACGCAGGGCCGATTTAGCGATTACTAAGTTTATTAATAGGTCTATTGCTTTTATTGTTTTCGGAACCGTTTTCGCCATAGTAACTACCGCGATTGGTTTAGATCTAGTACTTGCCTTGTTGCTCGCCCCATTAGGTTTTATTATACACCGTTTAATATCACGCATTCTTGGCCGGTTTTATTCACTAGTCCGTGTTCATCCGCCTAAATTGCGGGGGGGATGTATCTTAAAACCCTTATCGATTTTTATATGGCTATTATGGTTTATAGGCCTTTTGCTAACGTTTACCATATATATAGGTTTCGACATTGGTTTTGTTGTTGTGGTGTATGGGCTTAGCGAAAAATATTTAAAGCCTTTGGTGATAAAATTTTTCGATTATTTCAGCGAAAAGTGCATTAAGAAAGGCGAATCGTGGTTTCTTAAGTCATATATCATTACGGGGATTCTATTAATATTATTTGGGTTCTTATATCAAATTACGGGCACTATTCTAATTGCTTTATATTAATACCTGGTCCTATAGAAAATACGCGCTACGCGTGCCCCTCGGTCGTAACGCCGCGGCTGTCGCCGCGGCCCCCGATATCGACGCGCTGGTCTATGAGCTGTACGGCCTGACCGATGAGGAGATAAGGATCGTGGAGGGGGCGAAGTAAAAGGAAACGGCTTTATGTGGGATTGGTTACTAAAACACGTTCCCGAGTTAACCGCTTTGTCTACGGTTATTATGGCCGCGGCTACTACTATCGTAGCAGCCGCTACCGCGGTTTACGCGTTTTTAACTAATAAGTCATTAGCGCAGTCGAGGAAGGCCGTCACGGCTACCACCTTACCTTTACTCGCACTGCAGGAAGATACCTTTGGCGCTAATTACCCGCAATTAATATTCGTGAACCTGAAGAATAATGGATTTGGGCCGGCTTTAGAAATTCGACCTGAAATACAGGGGAATCCGGTCGGGTTTCATGTTTTAATTAAAAAACGTAGTTTGGGCCCGGGCGATAGTTTAACGTTAGAAATAATAGGAGACCCCCATAAAGTAATCGATTATTCGGGAGTTTTGCGAGTTCGCGTATATTACCGGGCGATATTTGGCGTCGTATACGAGTTATTGTTTGGTTTTTCCATTGATTCTCGCATCGTGGCTTTAATTCGCGTAGATTGAAATAACGCAATATAGTGGCGTTGGTGGAGGAGATGCTCGCTCTCCACAAGCGCCTCGCCGCCGCCAAATCGGACGCCGACAAGAAAACGACCTAGCGCGCCATCGCCGCCACCGACCGTAAGATCGATGCCCTGGTCTACGAGCTGTACGGTTTGACGGATGAGGAGATAAGGATCTTGGAGGAATCTAGTTGATGCCGTTATACCGGATTTATATCGACGAAGTCGGGAACCACGACTTAAGGCACGCCGAGGATATTAATGAACGTTTCCTCTCTCTGACGGGGGTAATTATCGCCTCCGCTACTATAAGGAACGTCGTAGCCCCGGAGATGGTGCGATTAAAAGAGGAAGTGTTCGAGCCCGACCCTGACGAACCGGTAATATTTCACCGAAGGGACATCGTAAAAAGACGGGGTCCTTTTAAAATATTAGACGAACCTGATAAACGCCGCGCTTTCGATGAAGCGTTGATAGCCGCTTTGACTCGGTGGGAATACAACGTCGTTACCGTAGTGATCGATAAACTAGCGCACCGCGACCAGTATAAAGTATGGATAGCGCACCCGTACCATTATTGCTTGCAGGTTTTGCTCGAAAGGTTTTTATTGTTTCTACAAGACCACGACGGCCATGGAGACGTCATGGTCGAAAGTCGGGGCGGTAAAGAGGATAAAAAACTAAAGGATTCCTTTCGAAGGCTATATAACCAAGGTACCGTTTGTATCGGGGCCGGTGATTTTCACCGTAGGTTTACTTCGGCCGAGTTGAAAGTAAAACCCAAAGCGGCTAACGTAGCGGGCCTTCAAATTTCAGATTTGGTTGCGTACCCCTCGCGCCGGGAAATCCTCCACGAACGGGTTTTTAAACGCCCGGAATTTCGACATTTAGCGACCGCGTGGTACGGATATTGATCGGCGGCAAATATTTACGTAGCCCGAGAACCGGGGATATATGGGGTTACGGAAAAAAGATGTTGCCGTAGAAAAAGGCCCCTTTCGGGGCCCCCGATGGACTTACCGCCCATCCACCTCCGCTAAACGGATTACTTATATAATACCCTATTACCACGAAATGTCAAGGGGTTTTTTAGCGTTCCCTGCCACGACACGATGGTGGCGTTGGTGGAGGATATGCTCGAGTTGCACAAGCGCCTCGCCGCCAAATCCGACGCCGACAAGCAGCGCCTCCAGCGCGCCATAAACGCCACCGACCGCAAGATCGACGCGCTGGTCTACGAGCTGTACGGTTTGACAGATGAAGAGATAAGGATCGTGGAGGGTTCATAATAAATGTTCGGGTTTATCTATTCTATAATTAAAGACGCGATCCGTTTATTCCAATCGTTAGCCCCGGGTATTTCTATAACCTATAATGGTACAAGGTATTTCGCAAACCCGGGCCGTCTAATTTTTATGTTCAACGTAATGAATACCAAAAGAGATGACTTAAACCAATGCGCGCCTTGGTCATTAGTTATTAGTGATAAAAAGCCCGAACCGCTCGAAGCCGCGATGGCTAACTGGAATCTTAGGGAATCACCTGATTATAATTATGAAGGCGGCGGCGGCCGTTATATTACTTTGAAAGGGAAATCCATACAAGAAGCGTGGTTCGAAATGTTTATTGACCCGGCGCCGTCGGTACAACATGGTGGTACGGAGCATTTTTTATTCCCGTTCGATGAAGATCCGGGGGATTACTTGCTTGCGTTGGTCATCTCATCCGGAAACAGCAAGTATTCTAAAGTAGTACGTTTTAAAATAAACGAGCGTATCGAACCTTACGACGATTTCGAATCGGTTATGTTTAAAACCGCGATTTCCGAAAATTTTAAGTCGAGCCTAAGGCAGCGCGCCCGGAATATTATTAAAAAAGTAGATTATTACGAATTAGTCAGGCCTTATTAAACTTTTTTCAACGATAACGACTACCGGGCCGTTTTTTATCCGGTTTCCCGCCTGACCGACGAGGAGATAAAGATCGTGGAGGGGGCGGGGTCGTAGGGGACGGCCTTCAGGCCGGCCCAAAGTATCGTAATTATATAAAGGAGGAAAAAATGCAGTTTCCCGACCGAACCGAGGCGATTATTATCCACGCGCGTTTGGCACGGGAAGCCGAAACGAAAGGCGATTTCGCCCTCGCGCGGTTATCTTATTTCAAATGGGTCGAATCGCTCCGGCAACAGAACGTTAACACCGGGGGCGCGTTAGAAAAGGATCTAGCTGCCGCTCAAAGGGCTTATTCCGCATTTGCGGGCCGAGACCCCCTTTACCTTAAAATATGTGGCGACGTCCTTTCCTATATCGCGAGTCATCCAGGCGTATTACAAACAGACCTCTATAAAGAATTCCCCGCGTTTTCGCAGGAGGATTTACGGTATGCCCTCTATTTCGCGGGCGACCACGGTAAAATTAAACGCGAGAAGAAAGGTCGGACGTATACCTTAACTGCGGCGTAACCCGGATTCGGAGGTATTTATGTTATCCGTTTGGGGAAACCTTTACGTTGGCGACGATGCCGATTGCTTTAGCGACGAAAGGCCGGGATGGGCGGTAGTACACGCGTGCAAGAATCCCTGTCACGCGGCGGCCGTAGGTTATAGCGGTTCCCTATCATTCTCACATCCTAATTACTTACAATTGCGCTGCGGTTCACACCTTTATTTAAACCTTATAGACCCTCCGACGCCGCTATTTATACCCGCGTCGTTTAAATACGCGCTCGACTTTATTGATGAATACATCGGCTCGCGTAAAGTCCTTATCCACTGCAACGAGGCGTTCTCCCGGGCGCCCTCCATCGCCCTTCTGTATTTAGCGAACCGCGCTAAAGTTATAAGGGAAACTTCCTACGCGGCAGCGTGCGAGGATTTCCTTAGATTGTGCCCGGCTTATACCCCTGGGGAAGGCATACAAACTTTTCTTATTACGAATTGGGAATCCTTACGGTAATGCACCGCGAACGGTTCCGCCAGGGATAACGACTGCCTCGAGCGGGGCGTCGCCGCCGCCGCCACCGACCGCAAAATATACGCGCTGGTCTACGAGTTGTACGGCTTGACGGTTGAGGAGATTAAAACCGTGGAGGGGGTGTAGGGGCGAATGGCCATTCGCCCCTAGCCGGGTTAACGCCTGAGGAGATAACGATAATAGAAATTAGTCGATGCCGGCCTATTCATAGGCCAGTTTTTTTTATTTAAATTCGGCTCGAGCTACTTGAACAACGCCTTGACGCGGCCGAGGGAGGCGGGGGCAATGGCTGTATTGACCCATTTGAAATATTGGATGCGGTGGTTGTAGGTATCCGCGACGTAGACGCGGGAGCCGCCGGCGTTGAGACACAATCCGCACGGGCCGTTGAATTGGCCGTTACCGGAGCCGCTCGAGCCCCACTTACCCACGTAGGACCCACTCGCGGTGAAGTATTGGATGCGGTTGTTACCCGAATCGGCGACGTAGACGTTACCGTCGGGGGCGACGGCGACTCCGTACGGGTAACGGAATTGGCCGTCGCCCGTGCCGTACGAGCCCCACTGGCCGATGTAGGAACCGGCCGCGTTGAAGTATTGGATGCGGTTATTTTCGCGATCGGCGACGTATACGTTGCCGCCCGGGGCGACGGCGACGCCCCACGGGTAATAGAACTGGCCGTTGCCCGTGCCGGGCGTGCCCCGCTGGCCTACGTAGGAGCCGGTGGCGGTGAAGTATTGGACGCGTTGGTTACCCCAATCGGGGACGTAGACGTTGCCCCTGAAGGCGACGGCGATGTCCTGTGGCCAATCGAACTGGCCGTTGCCCGTGCCGTACGAGCCCCACTGGCCGAGGTAGGACCCGGTGGCCGTAAAGTATTGGATGCGGTTGTTCCACCAATCGGCGACGTAGACGTCCCCGCACGGGGCGGCGACGACGCCCGTCGGGTATTGGAACTGGCCGTTGCCCGAGCCGCCCGAGCCCCACTGCGCTTCGTAGACCCAGGCGGCGAAGGCCGCGGCCGCCAGCGTTGCCGCCGCCGCCAGCGTTGCCGCCGCTGCGATAATTAAAACCGTTTTCATCGACTAACCTCCTGTTTGGTAATTACCGTTCCCCAAAACGCTGCTTCGGGTTAAATAGAAATAAAAACCCCAGGCCGGCCTTTAGCCGAACCTGGGTAGTATTCAACTTCACACGGCGCGCGTAGCGCCACGCCCCTTAATTATGTTTCCTCCAACCCGGCCATTCCCTACCCCCTTCCGAAGGCCGCCGGGTTACTTATACCTTTGCCGGCGATTTTTAAATAACCCAAGATTTTTGTCAAGCATAATTTATCGTATTCATAACTATATTAGTAAGGTAAAGCCATTGCGGGCCGCCACATAACAAAGGGGCCACGGAGGCCCCTTTCATTTAATTACGACCCGGCGGCCTAGGCGAAAGCGCCCCGCCCCTTGACAACCCCCCCTAAGCGGTTAAACTATGCGTCGCTCAAGGCCGGGGTGGCAGAACTGGCAGACGCAGCGGACTTAAAAAACGGCTACGCTGGGATTATTAAGGCGGCCGCAAGGGGCGCTTTTGTTTCGTGGGCGAGAAATATTTGCATCCCGGCCCTAAGCCTGCTATACTTTTATATATATACCGAAATACGTGAATTAATTCACTAGTTACCGTAATAAATTAATAATTTCAACCAACCGGAAGGAGACGTTCTATGAGAAACGTTCTTTTGATGGCGCTGGCGACGGCGCTCGTTGCCGCGCCCGCCTTCGCCGACTGGGTCTACGAGGGCAAGTGGGGCTCGAGCGGCTCGGGTAACGGCCAGTTTAATCAGCCGGCCGGCGTCGACGTCGCCCCCTCGAGCGACAACATCTACGTAGCCGACCAGTATAACCACCGCATCCAATACTTCACCGCGAGTGGGTCCTACCTGGGCCAGTGGGGCTCGAGCGGCTCGGGTAACGGCCAGTTCAATCGCCCGTACGACGTAACCGTCGCCCCTGGCGGCGACGTCTACGTCGCTGACTTCTACAACCACCGCATCCAATACTTCACCTCGACCGGCTCCTACCTCGGCAAGTGGGGCTCGAACGGCTCGGGTAACGGCCTGTTCAATTACCCGATGGGCGTCACCGTCGCCCCCGCGAGCGGTAACGTCTACGTTAATGATAGCGGCAACGGCCGCGTACAATATTTCACCGCCATCGGCTCCTACCTCGGCCAGTGGGGTAGTTCCTTATTAACGGAATGTGGCATCGCCGTCGTCCCCGCTAACGGTAACGTCTATATCGCGGATTTCAGGAACGACCGCATCCGGTACTTTACCTATAGCGGCTCCGTCCTCGGCTCGTGGGGCTCTACCGGCTCCGGGAACGGCCAGTTCGGCGGCCCGGATGACGTCGACGTCGCCCCCGGGAGCGGCGACGCATACGTCAGCGATTGGGGTAACGCCCGCATCCAATACTTCACCTCGACCGGCTCCTACCTCGGCAAGTGGGGCTCGTTCGGCTCGGGCAACGGCCAGTTCAACCGCCCATGCGGAGTATGTTTCAACGTCGGCGGCTCGCGCTTCTACGTCACCGATTTCTACAACCACCGCATCCAATATTTCAAGTGGGAAAATACGGCCATTACCCCTGCCTCTCTCGGCCGCGTGAAAGCGATTTTTAAGTAACGGCATCATACAAACAAAACGCCGCCCCTCCGGGCGGCCTTTTTTATTTCAACTCGGCTCGTCAGTAATACGCCGCCATCTTCAGCTGGTCCGCGACGCGCCCGCGGCACCCAAAATAAGCTAACGTATAGGGGCGGGCATTCATGTCCGGAGCACCCTAACGCGCCGTCGCGGAGCTCATGTTTATTGGTGGTGTGGTTAAGGGCAAGCGGTAACGGTCCCCGGGGGAGCCCAAAACGAAGGCCGTAGCCGCGCGGCCCATCCTACTTCCAACTATAACGTCCTCCGGACCCTTTCAGCTATTAGCTTAGGTTCTCCCCTAACCGCCGCTGTGTTTACAAACGGCTGTGGGTGCTCACCTTCCTCGATTAAAAACCCACGCATCCACGCTTGCCTGCGCTGCATTAAATGAATAGTATCCAATAGATTAGGGTTGGGTTGTGTAGTACCTTTATCGCCCAAAGTACGAAAGAGGGGTATTGGCATACGTTCTTCGGGTGGGTCTTTAAGGAAGAAGAAACCTAACGGCGTAAACGTAGCCTTCGCCAGCATATTGAGTCGCCGCACCGTCGGTTGGCTCTCGCCCGTAATCCACTGGCGGATTCGTGGGAATTTACCCCGTAGGGCGTCTACCGTGAGTCCGGAGCGGTCTAACGCCCAGCGCAAAACACCTTCGTTGATAACCGCCTTACCCATTCACCAACTTCCTTCATCACGTCTTTTATCCGCCAACGTTGCAGGATAAGTAACGCTGGCACCATAATCTTTTTTACCACAATAATCGGGCGAGCGCAACCAATTCCGGCCTGGGCGTCGAGTCTTTTGCGCTTCGATATCGTAGCCGTCTTCGATACCCAATTATGTACTCCTTAAAAAGGTAGCTATTCCCTAACCCACTCACATATGGAGGAAATTAAGCATAATATGCTAAATCCTATAATTATTATATCAAGCGATAATTTACCGCATCCCTCAACCGCAGCCTTTTCACTACGAGTTAAAAACCCAAACGGCGAAACCATAATTGACTTGCCCCCATTCTTAGTACCACAGTTAAAGTTATTCTCTTAGCTTATTTATCCCATCATTAGCACTAATTCAAGGAACCGGCATTGTCCCGACCTCCTGATTATATTACCCTGGTTCGGGTCCAGCTACTAACATAGTAACACACTAACCGGACCAGTTTTTGGGGGTCAGGTCAGAGTTCCTGAACCGCGAGCTGCTGGATACGTTCTTGGAGGCAAAAGTCTTGACGGATCGTTGGCGGCGGGAGTATAATGAGGTGCGTCCCCACAGCGCGTCGAACTACCGGCCGCCGGCGCCGGAGGCGTTCGAACCGCTGCTTGCCGGTTCCTTGAATTAGCGCTGATCCGGGGACTAATAGGCTACGCGAGTAACTTTAACTGTGGTACTAAGAATGGGGGCAAGTCATAAACGCTTCTGCTTGTCTGGCAGACGGTCAAAACCCCGAATACCCTCGCGCCCACGTGTTCGTAACATCAACAACGGTACTAAGAACGGGGGCAAGTCAAAGGGGAAAGCGTGGTCATCGCTTCCCGAGGAGTTACCAAGCTCGCCGGTTCGGTTGCGGCCTCGGCCTCTTCGGGAATTGACCTCGCGGAACTACCACTCGCGGACAGGGACGGCTCGTAGCGTCGATTCTGAGTTCTAATTTATAATAAATAACAATGTTTAGGGACCTGAGACGGCCCGCCCTACCCCCCCTACCTACCCTTTTTCATCGGTTACTAAAATTCTCTTATTTTTAAAGTACCGACCGGGGGTTTATGGTTCCATTACATCGAAAACCCGAACAAATTTTTCTTAATATTATTTTTGATTTACGCCCGGGAGTAAATCTCGCGCAACTGCCACAGTTTATCAGCCACGTACTCCTAGCTTAACAAGCGCTTCCGATTACAATAACCCCGCCTACAGCAGAGGCCACCTTCCGCCAGCGGCCGAGCGGCTATACGCACCGCGCCGATTAGCGCCGCGAGATCCTCAACGGTCCCCACCAAACGTTTCGGCATATCCAACTCGTTGATAAGCGAATCGAATACGCGCCTAAGTAAAGGATTCGTCGCGGGGAGAGCGCGGCCGGCCGGGTAGCGATTGAACTCGCCTCCCCCTGGCTCGCTCGCGTGTAAGACCCACGCAGTAAAGAGACCGTAGGCGATGGTCTACGCGTACATATCCGCGAACTCGTCCGCTCCGCCTTGAAACCGTGGATTAATTCTTTCCGGAAAACGTTATGGAGGCTTCTTAGGAACTCGTTACCTTCGTCGAACGCCCGGCGCGTGTCGGCTTCGAGGACCTTCGTAAAGCGGGCCATTCAAGAGCGAGCCCCTTCGCGGTGTTGTGAGATTCGGGCCTGGCCGCGAGAAACGCGCCGATAAGATTTTCGAACGCCTCCCGCCTCTGACCTGACCCCCAAAAACTAGTCCAAGTAGTATGTTACTACCGCAGACGGTCGGAGGTTCGAATACTCTCGGGCATACGCGGGAATAATTATACCTGTGGTCCAAAAATGGGGGCAAGTCAGAAGCCGATGTCCTTCGCGCCGCGGATCCCGTGCACACGTTTCAGGACCTTACGGACGCGCTCCTTCGCAATCTCCTCGGCCTCCTTCTTCGACGTCGTCCGCAAAGACGAGTCACGCTTGCTCCGCTTGCCTTCACCTACCCTCCCGAAAAACCTAATAACAGCAAGGGCTTTCCTAGTGGGGTGGGACACCTTATTTTAGGCGGAAAGGGGAGTGCGGGGCAGGGAGAACGATATAATATGGAAGAAATTAGGAGATGGATTGGGAATGCTGGGGTTATGGTTAAGCGGCGGCGTTATAGCGTAATGTTGAAAGAAAGGAGGAAAGCGCCGAGGGGCGACACGAAATAAACACGAGGAACGAATCGGTCACGTCAATTGCTCAAGGAAATCGCGGGCTACAATAGCGGCGTTTTGAGCTGCAATTTCTTGAAACCGGTCGTTTTTTTGCTCGTCGCCGAAATCGCTGATACCACGGATAACCAAGAACCGAGCATTACAACGGGAGCACACGGTAGCGACCCCCGCAGCTTCTATCTCTATGACTTCGATCTTACCGTGAAGGGAATGTCTGATAGTCCGGAACTTACCAGGGTCCCGGAGGAGCTTTTCGCCGCTCGCGAATGTCGCGAGTCGTGGAACGAATTCTTGATCAACCAATGCCTCGTCGACGTTAGGGGGAATAACGATACCCGCGGCTTTCCGAGCAATCACTAGGCGTCCTTTTACGGCCGCCGGGTTAGCCAAGTACGAGATTACGTCTTGTTTTGTCGCGTGCGGGGTCCGAAATGATTCTGGGCGAGGTACTTCGCGTGGACCGTCCGGCCCCGTCACTAACGCAGCACCTTCGTAAGCTATAACACGTTCCGAAAACACAACTTCTCCCAAAAGGCACTTGCCACGCATCCCAGCTGCAATCCCAACCATGACTACGATCTTCGGTTTAAACTTGGTTAATAACATAGCCGTTTCCGCTGCCGCATCCACATTACCCGCGTTGCCGAAACAAGCGATTGCTACCCTCAGACTTTTTTTCGCCGCATTAACGGTAAATAAGGCTTTAAACCAGTAGTTGGTGCCAGATTCGGTTTTTTCTGGTTTCTGGTCAATCGCATCGAATACCAATAGAACCGCGCCAAGTTCGACAGGTAATGCAGTCAATACTAACGCGTCGACCGGAGCGTTTCGCGAAGCCGCATCGAACTCGTCACCAAGCGCATCGACGGCGCCCTGGACGACGTCCGCGATACTCATTACGGGAGCCTCTAAAGAGAGACTAAGAATACGGTCGATAATACTTTGCGCTGAGTAAGGGAAGAAACGTTGGGGTTGTTCGAGCATAGCTTTGTGGAGTCCGACCGCCCCGTCGCCGTCGTTGTTATAAGAACCGATCTGGATATCCATCGGAAGAATGACTGCTCCGCCACGCCGTTGCAACTTCCAAGCCCTATCGGCGACGCCTTTCCCACCACCAATCGCGACCATCGCATCGGCACGCCGGGTCTGTTCGTCCCCTATATTCCCGCCTGTGTGCACGTTATCCGGGATTATAACTAACTCTGCCATACCATGCGCACATAAGCGACCGAGAAGCGCCCGATGCTCGTCGCTCATTTTGTGTAGGCGCGCTTTATTCGACGTCACGACCACAACGCGGCCGGTGACCGGCTTAGACGAGTCGGAAGCAAACGCTTCGGCTACCCGTAAGATGTTCCAGTCGAATATAAGGGGTACGCCTTCCCGGTTCACGGGTTCGTTACCGCCGTAAACTACGATTCCGGCGCCTTGTTCAAGCAATGTTCTGGTTATCTTGCTGACGAAGTCGTGCGCTACAGCAAGTTTACCCGGCTCAACCGAAAAAGACGCACTTCCGGTTAGTAAAACCGACTTGTCTTTTAGCCTACCTACCATCGAGAACGCCTTCCTTTATTCGCCAAAAATCAACTTTAAGTCGTCGATTGACGATCGGTCTTCTGCAGCTTGAAGCCGCCTCGCTAAACGGTCCAATGAACCCGAGACTCGCACGCGTGTAGCACTACCCGTAACCCCGAGATAATCATCTACATGTAAGGACTGCCCTGTCGTGTCAAGTATAGGGGTTCGTACGCGTCCTGCCGCATGCTGTACTAAATGTTGCAACATATTCTCGTAAGTGACCCGTCCCTTGTAATCTCGAAAAGCGTCTATTGCCAAAGACTCGATATGATAACCGGTTAAGCGGCTGGTCGCGGGTAGCTGCTCTTGCGCGGCCTTGAAAAGTTTGATAACCGGGACGACCTTTCTACCTAACGATTGGTTGACACTCGTTAATTTCGTCGCGAACTCTTGGGGCCTAACAACGTTGCTCCACCCCGAGCCGTCGGGCTTAGCGATTCGGACGCCGGTTGGCGTACGCAACGCCGGGAGTATTTGGACTTCGGTTCTGTCGGCGTATACCACGGTGATTGCCAAAGCGCCAACCCGAACCCTAACGCCGAGGCCCGCGAGACGGTCTGCTATCCGCTTTTCGAAGTAAGCTAGAACCTGTTGTGGGCTCGCATTAACAAGCGATGAATCGTTAACGACTGTTAAGATATCGATGTCGCTTAAGCCGTCGACGTAGGTGTGCTTTCTCACCGAACCACCAAATAAAAGGGTCGTTTCCCCTTCAATGTCTTTTTCGATTGCCTGTTTAAGAGTGTCAACGTGCCTTTGAATCGCGGCGACATCTCGCCGATTAAGGTCGCCGAGTACATCTTGGAGATAAGCATTCGCGTCGGCATCGTAACTCGAAGCCGCCGCAGCATCGTCGACAGACTTGTCGACGCGAGGCCCTCCCACAGCGTAATTAAACCATCCCCTACCCCCGCGGCCAGTCATCTTTACCCCTCCTAGGAGACGCGGCACGGGCCGCCGCAGACTCGGCAACGCGTATCGCGTTGTACGCGAACGGAAAAGCCCCGCAAAACGCTTCCCGGTCACCGTCTGTTGCGTATCGCCCAAGTGCGGTTTGTAGCCGTCTTAAATAGCGCAAGTTACTACGCCAAACCTTGAGGCATACGTTCGCATCGTCGATAGTAACGCAACCGGCCACAACCGCGAACTCGTTCGGCGACCCTATACCGATAGGATCGAAACTCATACGGAGCCAAGAGAGGCCGTCGAAAATATCCGCACCTCATAGGAAGTAGGAAGTAACGGCCGCCGGGGTGATTGCACCGAACACGTGGATAGGAAGAAAGAAACCCGCATCATTTAACGCTCGACGGATGTTACAGATGGATTTACACCGCTCCACTGCTGAACGTCCAAGCTCGCGTTCTGTTACTCCCAAAACATCGAAGTTACCCAACCGTATGTCGGTACCACGGAAAGGTTCAAGGAATTCCCCTGACCCTGTCGGTTTAAGTAAAAAATCAAAAGCAGCGTCGGGGATACAAGAGAAATCTTCGAGTGCGGCGTCTACCTGTTTTTCCAACGCATCGTACGTGTCGAAGCTAACTACTATAGTATTCGTTTTCGAAGCTCGGGTATTCGCCTCGCGAAGGTAAGAGCGGTAGTGGTTTCTTGTCCATGGGGCGGCGGCCGGTAGGGGATAGTAGAAATCGACGGACACGGTAGCCGGTGCCGTCTCGTAGACGCCGCTATCGAGGAGGACGAGATCAGCTAATTCGTTAAAAGGAACGTCAATGTTCCCGTACTTAAGGTCGAATGCACTTAGTAAGCAAGCGGTGCTAATATCCAGCCTTAGCGCGTCCATAACCAAACGAATATTAGGGAAACCCCTACTAGAGAATGACGGTACCAGAACCGGCGTAGCCACGCCAAAACGCGCGATACATCGCACTTGAGCGAGATCGTCAATCGACACGGCACTCTTTCCTGTCCTGGCAAGAAAAGCACTTCCCACAGGGCGTCTCGTTCCTCCGCTCACAACTATAAGTCAACGACAGTGGTACACGATGCCGACGGGCGTATTTGACGATAGTCCCCTTCGTCATCGAAAGGAAGGGCGCGGAGAAGGTGACGGTGCCTCCTGCGTACCCGTCTAGTAGACGTTGGACATCCTCTACGAACGCTGGTGTAGTGTCGTAATAAGGCGACGAAACATGAAGCCCGGTTGCAATGACAAGGGGCCTTTCACGCGAAAGAGCGGCCGCTATAAGCACTAACAACGCGTTACGGCTAAAATACTCGCCGTCCGCTTGTGGCAGGCGGACTCCTAGCCGAACGCGGCGCAGAGCACAGCTGTAATGGTCGGCGATTGCCTGGGCAGCTTCCCACTCACTCCTCCGAGCGGCCTGACCATAGTCTACGAATAAACCATCAACGGAGTCGCCACGTTGGCGGACAAAGGTCGAGAGCGTTGTGGCAGAGTCAATACCGCCACTAAGCAATACTACGACCTTCGCGACATACTTCGGTGGTTTTCGTCCAAAACGGCGCGGTGGAGTTATTAGCATATCCTTTTCTCGCTTTCGATAACGCCTAACGCGCGGCAGTAGGCCACGCCCACGTTACCTATTACTCCTTCCAAGGCCGCCAGGCCTTTCTCGCGCGCGGTGACCTCTTGCCGCGCGCGGCGCCGCTACCTCGCGTCCATAACGACGCAATATTCACTGCAAACGTCGACGCACAGGCCGCAGCCGTAGCACTTTTCGGCGAGCACCTGGCGTTTCCCGCCCGCCATGACGCGCGCCGATTTTAGGAAACCCTCGACGCTGTTAAAACCCATATTTTTCTTTCAGCGCGGCGGCGAACCAAGACATCGCCGCGTCGCTACTGAACCGCCTTGTTACCTCTTACCAAGTATACCGCTGAAGGAGACCTTTGTGCTTAGCCTTAAGCCCTTCTTTGACCGCGGCATACGCGTCCCATTCGTCACCGTCTTTTTGGGACGCCGGGTTACGCTTTTATTCCTTACCGGTTAAGACCGCCGTCCGCCATTCGTTCATTTGCTCCCTAATATCCGCGCCAACCCCGCGGGGTCCCTGCTTATTACGAACTTCCAACGGCCAAACCCGCCGTGATGGTTAATGGCACGTTCCCAGCGTCTAGCGCCCGTTTCCTTCGCGCGGTCCTGTTCGGTCTCGAAGCCTTTTACCTCTAGGACGACGTTTATCTCCTCGTCGCCGTGGCGATATTGGATTAAGAAATCAGGCTTATAATTATGGGTTACACCCTGGTACTCGTACGGGATGTAGAAGTCGAGCCCTTCGTTCTTGACGTACGAAGTGACCTCCGGCATACGTTCGAGTTTGAAGGCAGCGGAACGTTCCCACTTCACGTTATCCAGGACGACGTGGCTTACGTGACTCTTGGCGGTTTCAGCACAGGGCCGGACGGTCCGGAACAGGACCTCCGTCGTAGAGCCGCGCGGCCGGAACCGCTCGATCCGCGGCAATAGCGGCGTCTCGCCAGCCTCCTCATCCGGCTCGATGGCTGCGCATAGCCGGTCTATTATATCCTGCGAGTAACGCCGTAACGCGAGCTCCTCAAGCGGCACGTCGCCTTTAACACGGACCTTCTTGGCAACGTATTCCTCCACGATGCGGAGGACTTGCGGAAATAAAAACCGGCGTGCTCCCTCGCTTAAGCTTCCGGTAATGGTCGCCGCGATCTCGAATAACGTCCGCTGGAGCCGTTGCGCCTCGTGGAATTCATCGCGGTCGTGGTCCGCCGACGTTCCCGGGCTCATTAAACCCGCAGAGCCTTCGCGCGTACCGGCGACGCCGGTTACGATTACCTCGGTCGGTTCCCGGCTCGGCTCGACGACGAGCTCGGGCAGCGCGTCGACGTCGGCCTTAACGTATCGGCGAACGTCGTAAATGTAACCCTCGACGCGCGGGAACTCGATCGCCAAGTCCGCTCTCTCGGGCAGCGCGCGTACCAACGTCGAGGGGGGCGGCGGTTTGACGTCGCCGCGTCTCCCGGCGACGGGGATAACCTGGAACGGGATACCGTATACGTCCACGTACTCGACCGCCTCCGGGTCGCCGACTTCGTCGTAATTAGTACGGCGGAGCCCGCGCCCCACGACCTGCTCGCATAGAAGCTGTGAAGCGAAGGCGCGAATGCCTAGGATATGGGTAACGTTGTGGGCGTCCCAACCTTCGTTCAACATCCCCACCGATACGACGCACCGGACCTGTTCGCCGGGCTCTCCTACCTTGCCGACCGTCGAGACTACTTTCCGGAGGCGCTCCGCACGACCCTCTCGCGTCTCGCCCTCGACTACTTTTTCTGCCTCGTCGAGGAGCCGGGTATCGATGCGGACCGTGGGTTGGTAGCCGTCCTCGTCCGCTAGTTCAGCGAGGATCTTACCAGACTTAATGTGTTCGGCGATTGCCTCCGACAGCTTCGTATTGTCGCAAACAACGATGAGGGCGGGGGGCACCGGGAATTCGTCTTGGCGCCACTTCTCGAACAGCTCCTTCCACGACGACGCCAGCGTCGCGAGCGCGCCCTCGACCTCGCGCAGGACCGCCTCCGGTTTGGCGCCCCGGGCCCGGGTGCGCCGTTCGGAGGCGTGCAGCCGTTCCATTATCCAGGGCCAGATGTGGAAGTAGCGCGGGATGGGGTCGCCGGAGTCGTCGGCCACGGGGATGCGGGGGATTTTTACCAGGCCGGATTCGATAGCGTCAACCAAACCGAAGTCCGATACCACCCACGGGAAAGGCCTCCCCTCGCGCCGGTCACCTTTGAGGTAGTACGGCGTCGCCGAGAAGTCTAAACAGTGGTTGATCCCGCGTTCGGCGTTTATCGCGTCAAGACCGCCCACCCACACCGTCGCCGTGCGCTCCTCCTGCTCGACCTCTTTGCGCTCCGCCGCGGTCATCTGGAGGAGCTTCTCTTGTTTGTCCTCCGGCCGCGGCGCTGGCCGGTAGGCGTGGTGGGCTTCGTCGTTAACGACGAGGATATTCTCTTTTCGGCCGAGGCCCTTGAGGACGCGGTTCACAAACGCCCGGTCGCTCTCCCGGCCGCGCTTCACGACGCCGCGCTTGTCGGTATCGTCGTCGCGGAGGAAGAGATGCCAGTTCGTCACGAGGTAGCGGCCTTTGCCCAACACCTCCAGGTACGAACGGGGGACTAAGTCGAAATGCTCGTAGTAGTTGCTGTCGTCGGAGGGGAGGAGAACTTGAAGCCGCTCCTTGATCGTGAGGTTGGGGCAGACGACGAGGACGGCGTCGGAGAAGCGGCGGTCCTGGCGGTTGAAGACCTTGTTCAACACGGACCAGGCGACGAGCATCGCCATTACGACGGTCTTGCCGGAGCCCGTAGCCATCTTGCAGGCGTAGCGCGTAAGCGCGCGGTATCCTTCCTCGAGCGGCACGTCCGGCGGGATGCCGAGCGTCCTGCCCCGGTCCCCGGCGACCTCTACGAGCCAGATGACCGTCTCCGCGGCCTCGCGCTGGCAGAAGAACAGGCGGCGCTCGCGTTCCGTCGGCGGCCGGTTCCAATATTCCAACAGCTCCCGCGTTACGCGCGTGACGCCCGGGTAGCCGGCGGCGCGCCACTCGCCCACGAGCGTGCGGACGTGGTTGGCGAGGTCGAGGCCGACGAACTCCTCCGCGGCCAAAGCGCCCGCCCGAGCGGCCGTTCGGGGGTTGTAGTAGTAGCCGGCGGGCCGCCGGCCCTTGACCAACTCCGGGCCGCCCTCGCCGAAGACGTAGTGTTGCCTCGGCTCCTCGAACGGGTCGTTGATAATCGGCTTATCGACGACGTTTCTCATTTGCAACTAGTAAGGGGTTTACCGGTATTTGTTCTTGGGCCTATTAAGCCGTTCGTGAGCCCATTATGAGCCCATTGAGCCCATTATGAGCCCTTTAAGGAATATTTAGTCCCGCGGCCGGTCGTACCTTCTTTCTTTAAAACGCCCTTTGCGACGAGGTCTTCCAAATCCCTTGTAGCCGTTGCTTTAGCTACACCGTACTTCGTTTGGTAGGTTTTATTGTCGATACTGCCTTCGGTTTTGACGAACGCCACGCATTTAATCTGTCGTTCTTTAAGCCCCAGAGATTTTAAGTGGTCGGCCGTGAACGGGTCTTGTGAAAAGAGGGCATTAAAACCGCCGTTGTCCTCGGAAAAAAGAGGTTCCGGGAGGCCAACCGAACGACACGCTTCAATCATCCTGGTCGTCCCGGTGCCCCACCGTTCAATAAAACCCGCGAAATGGAACGCCTGCGCGAGCAAAGGGTTGCGGGGCATAGAAGGGTGACCGGGACGCCGTAGGTCATCGATTGTAATACCGGCAGGCAAGAAGCCGGGGTTCCAAATCTCCAAGCGGTCTTCGTAAAGGCGGATTTGTATATCGCCAGCGGCGGCGTAATCTCGGTGAGCCAGGGCGTTCAAAACCGCTTCTCTTAATGCTGGGAGCGGGTATTCCCAAACTTCGTCACGGCGAAATGCTTCCGCGGATAATTCAGACGTGTTTACTGCGCTTACGTTTTTAAGGTTTGCGTGGAACCATTCGGTTACCCGTTCGATTTGCACCCAGAGGTTTCCCGTTATCGTCTCGTCGTTTTGTACGCCTCCCGCGACGAACCGGCCGATATGGACCGTCGCACCAGGGATATAAATTTGGGGGTTATCGGTAAAGAGAAGGACTCCTGCGTGGTTCAACTGCCCATCTCTAATTAGCGTAAGGTTCCCCAGAATTGTATCGGTTTCCACCACCGCCGCGGCCGGCATACGGTCCCAGGCGTACCTTCGAAACGAGTCTATGGCAACGGCACTTATACGGTCCGGGTTAATCCCAGACGGTAAGCTATCCCACGTCGGGCCGTAAAGAGAAAGTAATTTCGCGGCGATTTCTTCGGTCGTCATCAACCGCGTCGTGTTACCTACCCTTTTATAATACCTCCCCTGGTAGGAGATTAAAACTGAAGACGCCGCGACCTCGATTTTGAATACTACCGAGTCCCCATAAAATAGGCGTTCTACACTCGGATTTAAACCCAAAGCGCTTATCTGGTCCATCATAGCCGAGAAATCGCGGTCCGATAAGGTAATACCCTTAATAACACCTCGGACGTCAACCCCTAAATACAAAGCGCCGCCGCGGGTGTTCGCGAAAGCCGCGATCGTTTCTAATCCCGCATCGTTCCACGATTCCTTGAATTCGGTAGTCTCGTCTTCGGTTAACCCGATATTAACCATTGATTCCCTTACCAATCCGTACCCTCTCGCGTACCGAAGCAGAAGTGCCACGCCGGCTCCTCGAAGGGCGAGTTAATGATGGGTTTATCGACGCCGTTGCGCATCGCGATATCCGCGTTATTAGTCTCTAAGCCACGTTTCAAATACGGCGGAAAGAGTTTCGACGTGCTCATCAACCATCTGTTTCGCTTCGTCTTTCTCGCCGGATTTTAATCGGTCCAATATTTCGTAAAACCATATCTTAGAACGCGCTATTTGAGCAGCGAAATACCAAGCCCCTTGGTTAAAAGATTCGGGCAAAACCCCGTATTCCAAGGATTTGGTGACGATATTTCTTCTTGCTTCCGCATCTTTTTTAGGTTTAGGCACGCTCGATATTTCGCTTATACGTCCGATCCAAATATCCACCGGTTGAAGGAGTTCTCTATTAAGGACGTTTTCGCACTGACCGACTTCTTCGAATAGCCCGTAATAACTGGCAACATCTCTTAAAAAAAACGAAGCGATTTTCTCGCCGACGCCGTTCACACCAATAATCCGCTGAAACGCGTCTTTTATTCTACGTTGTTCTATCTGCGTTTTCGCATAACCTATTATTGTCTCTTTGCCCTCTGGGCCGAAGCGTTCGATTACCGAATCTTGGATCGTTTTATATTCACCTTTCTTAGTTACGTACTTCGTATTCTTTGGGGCGAGCGGATTGGCTTTAACATTCGCCCGCGGTTCTTCAGTTCCTGGTTCCTGGAAACGCGCCAACTTTTTAATATATTCCCGCCAGATCGCATCCGTCGTTAAATCCGGCGCCCTTAATACCGTTTCCGCCGCAGCGTAAGCGTAGTCACGAGCCGCCCCTTGTCGTTCGTACGCGTAACCCCATAAGAAAATGGCTAGAGCCTTCCTCTTATCTTGGAGCGGTTCATCTTTGTTAGTAACGTAACGTCCCCACGTAGGAAACAGGTACCTCGCCCGGTATAACCGCCCTACATCTGCGAAAAACTCGAATAAATCCCTTTCGCTCATATCACCTCCGCTAACTCCACAACCTTAATAACCTCGTTACCGCGGAAGTCGATGACCTTCACGGCGACGCGGCTGTGCTCGCCCGGGTGGAAGGGCGCCTACTTCGTGCCGCGCATCCGGGCGAAGGCCTCCTCGTCGATGACGCCGCGCAGCGCCCGGCTGAGCTTGGCCCACGGGTTCTCGCCGCCCGGGAAGAACGCCTGGCAGACGCAGAAGGTCCGGCCGTCGTAGTCGTGGTCCAGGAACCAGGCGGCGACGTCCCGGCCGCGCGAGGACTTGACCTCGCCGGTCGTCGGGTCGTAGGTATCGACGCCGCGGAGCTCGGCGACCCAGGTCTTGCCGTGGCTGGCGTGCACGGCCACGTCGGGCTGGCCGAAGACGGTGAAGAGCTGGCTGCCGCGCGTCGTCTTCAACAGGTCGCCGACGAGGACGTCCGGGCAGACGTTCGCGAGCTCGAGGCGGAGGCCCGGTCGCGGCCGGCTCTCGACGAAGGTCGTCACCTCGGCCTCGAAGCCGAAGCCCGCGAAGACGAGCAGGCCGTAGCCGCCGGCCGCCGCCTCGCGAATCGCCTCCTCCACCTGCTTGAACGTCACCGGGCCGTAGCGCGGGCCGAAGGAGAACGCGACGAGCTGTTTGTCGCCGTTCACCGCCACCTCGGCCCCGGCGTGCAGGAAGCCCCCCGACTTCACCGCCCTTATCCCCGGAACGTCGAGCTTCTTGCCGCCGGGGAAGGTGACGCCGTCGCGGCGCAGCAGCTCGACGAGGGTGGCGACGTGGTCGCCGGCGGGGTCGGCGACGCGGCCTTCACCGCGGCCGCGCCGGCTCAGGTCGTCGTCGCGCTCACCCGGCGCCAGCGCCCCCTCGGGCACTTCCGCGCCGGCGGGAACGGGGATGCCCTCGACGGTGAAGGGGCCGGCGACGCGGACGACGTTCCTCTCAACGTCGGGTTGGTCGTAGAGGGTCTCCTGCGGCGCGGCTCGAGCGATCTCGTCGTCGATGGCCTGCTGGCGTTTGCGCCGGCCGGCCCACCACTTCTTATGGAGTTCTTTGGCCTCCGCGGGCCAATCCGCCGCGGCCTCGCGTGGGACCTCCCACTCCTCCCACTTTTGCCCGAGGGCTTTATTCAACTCGAGGCGGAGGGGCTCGAGATCGAGCTGGTGCTCCTCGTAGAGCTCGTCTATCCGGGGGTTCTGCGCGATGGACTTGAGCGTGACGTGGGGTACGGCCTTATAGACGAAGCCGCCGCGCGGGCCCTGGTCCGCGTTCGCGAGCTTGTAGTAGTCGTAGCGGGCGGTGAGGAGGCGCTGGCGCGCGAGGTTGAGGGCGACGTGGGAGGTGTCGCAGGTTATCCAGCGGCGGCCCCACTTCTCGGCGCACCAGGCCGTGGTGCCGGAGCCGCACGTCGGGTCGAGGACCAAGTCGCCGGGGTCCGTGGTCATCAGGATGCAGCGTTCGATAACTTTAGGAGCTGTCTCTACGACGTACAATTTCTGGGCTACGTAGGTACTTACGACTGTATCGGCCCAGTAATTTGTAAAACTTACTAGCGGGAAATCGCTCAAATAACTTTTATAAGCAAGCGTATTACCGGCGACGTAGAGCCTATTAGCAAGGCCTAACCGGTCTAGGCCTTCTTTTGTAGTTTTCCAATGGGCTTTCGTAGGGCAATTGAATTCCATTTTTAAAAAACGATAGGGCTTAGAGCCTTCCGTTGTCGCGCCAGATGAAAAAAGGCTATCCGCGTTAAAACGTTTCAACTCGGTCTCTTTATCATCAGACTTATCTTCTTTCGTTAATCTCCTAGCGATCCCCGGCGCTTCTTCTACCCAAGTATAAGCGCTCTCAACGGTCCTAACAGCTTTAACCGAAAACAATTCGCGATATTTGAGAGAACTCATATCCCTAGAATACCAAAGAAGGAAATCAAAAACCGTATCGAGGGTCCGAGACCCTTTCCCGGTAGTTGTTATAAACGATATAATGCAAACGAAGTTGGCTCTTCCGAAAACCTCGTCCATTAGCTCCTTAACGTAATGGATATTTTCGTCGCTAATCTGCACGAAGATGGAGCCGGATTCGGCGAGGAGGTCGCGGGCGAGGAGGAGGCGGTCGCGGAGGTAAGTGAGGTAGGAGTGGATGCCGAGGGTCCAGGTGTCGCGGTAGGCCTTGATCTGCTCGGGCTCGCGCGTGAGCGAGGCGTCGTCGCCGTCGCGGACGTCGCGCGAGGCCAGCGACGGCTGGAAGTTGGAGTTGTAGCCGACGCCGTAGGGCGGGTCGACGTAGATCATCTGGACCTTGCCGGCTATCAGCTCGCGCTCCAACAGCGAGTTCATCACCACCAGCGAGTCGCCCAGGACGAGGCGGTTGGCCCAGTCGACGTCGTGCTGGTAGAACTTTACGGCGTCGCCCAGCGCCAGCTCCTCCGCGGCGAAGAGGTCGCGCTGGACGTCCTCGCGCGCCGCCGCCCGGAGTATCGCCTTCGAGCTGACGCGCTCGTGGATGTGCAGCGGGACCGTGTCCACCGCGAACGAGAGGTGCTCGGCCTTCCCGGCCCACACGAGCTGGGGGTCGAGGTGCGGGTCGTACGCGTACGTCTTGCGCTCCGGCGCGTACGCGTCGTAGCCGGCCAGGCCGGCCTCCGGGTTGTTGGGCCGCTTCTCGTCGTGGCGGTAGTCGTCTATTTCGACGTCTTTCTTCTTGCGGCGGGGCATAGGGGGACCTCTTTTATTCGGACCGCTACTAGAAAGGGTTTTACGTTCCGGTAGACGAAGTAGATTCCGCTAAATACGCCCTAGTAGTCAGTAAAAAATCTACTATGGAATTAGTGATCATAAGTATAACGCAAACGGGTATTAATCCTAATTGGTAAAATATGAAAATAAATAAGGCGTGTATTCCATTATTCCATATCCACACGGTGTAATGGATTGCTTTAGAACGTATATCGACTATAAATAACCATATGGAATTGAATATTAGAAGGGTTATTACTAACCTTAAAAAAACCGCGAAATCGCCGAAAGCCGAGCCGCAGATATTGAAAAAAATAAAACCGTGCAACATAAGGAACAAAACATCAACCCAAATCGAAAGTTCTTTTAAGCCCTGTTTCGAGAAAATCCTCGGAGTACTTTTAGGCTTAGTGTTACCTAACGAGTCAACTAAAGGTTTTATATTGCAAACCGGAGCGAATGCGAACCTAACGAGAAATAAAGTACACACTATTAACGGCCACAAATTAAAAACTACGTTAGATAAATAACCCAAGACTGCTGTTAAGGTAACCGAAAGCGCCTCTTTGGGGGAGTACAACCTTAATTCTAAAATTTCGTAAAAACCCCCTTCTTTATTAGCATCTTCGATTACTGTTTTAAAACCATAAACTAGGAATATCGAATATAGTATTTCCAGTACTCGAATACACGAATTATAATTCGGCGGGGATGTCCGTTCTTTTAACCCCATAATCGCTATTAATATTGCCCGTATCCCGTGTCCTGGTCCCGTAGCCGGTGGATTATTGTTACTAGCTTTCCTTCGAGATCGAGCGCCGGTTTTTTTATCTTCCCCTTTTTTCTTCATATTTATTACCTTCCCGAAAAACCCATTAACTCGAGGTGATAAAAGCTAGATCTGTAGGGATAATATAAATGACCCATTCTAAACGCGAACTCCTCTCCGTTTAATACTCCGGTTCAACGCTGAACAGCGGGAGGAGGTCGCCGATGAGCTTGTGCTCCAAGTAGAACCCCGTAAATAAACCGACCGCCCCCGGCCTGCGCCGGCGGGCGGCATAGCGGAGTTGCCTCCGGTCTTTTTCGCGTTCTCGCTCTCGAGCCTCCCTGATTCCATATCCTCATTTTAATCGCCGCGGCGGCCTAAGTCAAGGTATTACGGCAGGAGGTCGGGAATACTATGTTTACGATAATTGGCAAAGTATTAATTACGCGCATTTAGAAGTGGTATTCTAAATACGTCTTTATACGTGCGCCAGTCCATCTGGCACTCAGGTTTGTACCTATCAATACTGCGTCGTATTGATATATATGCCCATACCTCCATCCTCCGATTATCTGCAATTCGTTCTAAAATATCTCTTTTGATCTCGAGTAGGAATCCTTCCGATTTCGGCTTATGACGCCGACGGCCCTGATCGAAAGCTTCCTGCCACTCTATTGATCTAACGGCTTTATGCCCGTTCATATTATATCCAAACTCGTCGCCAGCCGCCGGTAGGAAGCCAACCTCCTCCGCTATTGAATGATTTAATGCGGCGAGGTCCAGAGTACGCGTTCCCCGAAATGCCCGTCGAGTGATAACTACGAGCGGGAAGAAGCCAGCGACGGAAGGTGGTGCGTTACTTCTCGCTAATTCGTACCTATAAAGATTCCGAAAACGCGATAATGAGCCTTCCCGGATTTCGTCGTAAGCTTCGTCAACTGTCGGGACCGTTCCACCCCGAGGTATGCCGAACGTGATAACCCAGGTAAGGTTGGCGCGTTGCGTATCCGGGCTTAACCGCTCGCCCGTTCTTTGTTCGGTATTTTCGAATAACGTGATCCACTCTGGATCTCGCGAATCGTAGTGGGCTTGTAGTCCTCCAACATCGGCGAATTCCAAGAATTCATCATCGGTAAGTCCATCGTTAATCCATGAAATCCGGTCGGGGCGAATAACCCGTTTTACTAAATTATCAGTTGGATCCGAAAGCCTTAATATATCCTCGTTATATTGGAGGAAATCGAATTCTATCTGACCTGTTTCTACTAACGATTGTATAGCGCGGTTTAATGCCGACCGCGTTTCCCGTCCGAATTCGCCTTCTATCTCGATTAAATCGAAATTCGTATTAATGTTATATTCTTGATAGACAGCGTATTCGTCCTTAAGACCTTCTTCTAGCCGCGGATAAAGCCGTGAAAGTTCCGTAAGGAAACGTTTTTTGAGTTCCTCTCCTGGGGCTCCTTTGCCTAATACGTTCATCATCCACTCTATGTACTTCGGGAATTGAACCTTTTCTCCCGCTTTCATTTCCAATTGCGGAAGTCGTCGCGAGATAATACGCGGCGACTCGACTAAACCGCGAGAACACGCGAGTGTCTTGGTCGGAATATCCGCTCCTCGTTGGGCCGCGACCTCTATAGATTTATCAATAGTAATCCTTAGATTACGATGGTTTTCGTGCTGGCCGAGTTTTACAAGTCGGGATGCGAAACGTTCAGCTACTCCCGTGTTATAGATGAAGACCGAAAACATTAAAGTCGTAACATACTCCTTCTGTCCGTCCGTTAAACTTCCCCAAGTATCCAGGATTACTTCTATCAACTCTACCCGTTCTGTTAATAATCGGAAAAGGGCATCCTGGGCTAATAGGCGGAGACCTACGACAGGGTAATCGAATAACTCGATTAAATAACTCAGGCACGCGTTTTCGAAGGTACTCGATCGCCCGTTAGTCAACCACCCTAAGTCCGAAGGTTTTTCTATTATACCGGCTACGAGGCGTTTATTATACTCCGACCAAATATCGTAAAGTTTTAACGCGTCGAAACTCGAGGTTTTGGCGACGAATTTCAACAAATTATCGAGTTGGTAAATTATCGACTCGGGGTACTTTTGGTACTCCCGCCGGAAACCTTCGAATAAAACCTCTATTGACTTTTCTTTGTCGAACTCCAGGAGTTTAGTGAAAATAATATGGCCAAGCTCCCCGTAAGATTCGAGGTATTTACCTAGAGCCTCCCAAGCTTCGACTAAATCCGTAACGGCACGGTCCGGATCGGATGCTTCCCAACGACAAGCCACTTCGTACAAACCTACAGCTTTAGTCCCGGATCTACACCGTTGGCGATAGAACGCCTCCCATTCTTCCAACGCCGCTGAAGGTGCCGATTTCACCCATCCCGGCAATCGACTCCGTACTTCTTCATCAAGCGACAACGGGATATCTACGGTTCGAACTAAACTGTCAAGCCACCCTTCGACATCGAAGTACCCTTCAAAGTCTTCGGCCGTAACGGCGACTGGTAAAATATCTGATATCGCGACGACGAACTCGTTAAAGGCTTGGCGAAGGATTTCCCTTGTTCGTAGTCCTCCCTCTAGAGGTGCGTCCATTGCTTTATCGGTTAATTCTCCGAAATATACGTCGATGTGTTTGTCTTCGATATCCTCCTCTTCTCGGCAGGCGGCTTTCGCCAGAGCCATTTTTATATCTGGGCGGGTACTATCTAATTCCCGGA
This sequence comes from uncultured bacterium, assembly GCA_964563535.1. Classification (GTDB taxonomy): domain Bacteria; phylum RBG-13-66-14; class B26-G2; order WVWN01; family WVWN01; genus WVWN01. The sequence continues at coordinate 58,379 of CAZLXP010000001.1, forward strand.
GGCGTCCTTTTCGGGTTTCTTCACGACACGCTTCATCAAATATCGTTTCTAGTTCACTCAAAACGTCGCCCGAAAAACCTTCGAGCTCTTCCGCCCATCTTTCCCTTTCGGAGGATGCCCCAGGGTATAATCTGGTATCCGCGCCTTCTTCGCTTTTAGGCGGGTACTTCGCGTAATCACTACTTACTTCTAAGGGCGCATTTCCAAGCGAGATCCACAATTCCGCCCAACGTCCTAACTCCTCAGGCATATCTTTCTCAACAAGGAGTACGTAGCGCCAGAATTCGTAAGCGTTTATAGCAGTACCAATATCGTCGTTTTTAAGGGCCGCTGAATAAACGGAGAACATAGCTGGCTTCGTTTGGTCGTTGAACCACCGGTAATCCTCCCATCGGTCTAAAGTTTCTGCAAGAGCTAGAACGAAGCGGCGGTCCACGTCGGTGTTCTCCGCGAGTACGCGTACGATATCACTTAGAGTAACATCTCGGAAAACCAGTTCCTCTTCGCGACTAAGAGCCTTTAAAGCTACCCTTGGGTCGATTTTCGAAATGAATTCGATTAGGCCCCCGATAGCTGTAGCTACTGTTTTCGCTTGCGTAACGCCGTCGAGTTTATGAGCGAGTGTTAATTGTTCTCGAACCCTATTAATCGAACCTTCGGGGTCTTGGTTGTGGGCGAATTCGAGTGCCGTAATAATATAATTAAACTGGTAATCCTTCCGCCAATATACTCCACAGCCGATATTTAATAAATCCGCCCAGACCCTATCCGCTTCATCAGAGAATCCGCACCGGCCCCACGCCGAAGCGCAGGCCACTAACCAATTCGTAGCCGATGAAGCTTCTTCATTTTCCCTTACGCTTACTTCCACTATCTCGATTAGGTTACGGATCAACCCCTTCGAAACGTCGTCGTCCCCCATATTATAAACGGCTTCCGCTAAAGCTAATGTAGCCTTCGGATATAAGACAGCCCTCTTTCCATCCCGGCCTCGAAGCCATAACCGGGTAATTAGCGCGACGTCCGCTTCTGTTAGAATTGAAGTTATACACGACCAAACTTGTTCGAATAAAACATAGGCGCTTCGCCTGTAGAGTCCCTCGGTAAAATCGAACCGGCGGTCCAAACCTTCGAATAAATACGTTGGAGGATCTAACCCTTCCAATATACCTTCTATAATCGCGACAGCGGAATCTCCGTCAACTAATTCGCGAGTGTTGCGAACCCACAACCACGCAAGTCGCCCGATGGCGGAAACAACCGTTTTTACGGGTTCGGTTAATCCGGTCGTGGTCGCTTCGAACCACGGAAATCCGGTATCTTCTTGGAGGAAATAAATCCTCAATTGATCGTAAAGGGCGTAGATGTCGTCATTAAATTCAACCCCCGACCTCTCGGAACCCGAAAGGCTAGTTGGTAGCCGGGGTCGTGGGGCGGGGGCTGTTCGCGGTACGTCGTTTAGTACTAACTCCGGTAACTCAAGATATAACGCGTTCCGGAAGTCATCCGGGATTTCCGATAGGTTTAGTTCTCCTAACTCCGCCTTGGCTTCGTTTCCTACTCCCCTAAGCGTTAATATTAAACAGATTGCGGCGCTAGCTGTAGCCCTTACTATCGACCCCACCCTATCAGAATCGCGGATACTCTCTAATGCGTCAATTATACCGCGTTCGGCATACTCACGTACGACTGCCATTTGGATTTTGGTATTTATCTTGGCGCCCTCAATATCCGTGACGGTTTCTCTCGTATAACGGCCGTGCAAAGGTTTGGTCTGCCAAACCGTATCTTCTATGCGCCGGAGTAATTCGACCGGGTTTCCTACGTGACTTTTCGCGCAGTACCATTTTATATTTGCTTGGACGTCGGACCCGGGATCGGGCGCTTCCCCTAACCCAGCTTCTATAATACGTCGTGGTAGTATCTTACCTCTCGATTTACGATACGAGAGAGCGAATTCAGCGAACTCGGTCGGACTACACTTCCTACGTTCACCGTCCCAGACTCTCCTCGTCGCTTCTTCATCGCGCCCCATATCCAAGAGTAATACCGCTAACTCGTTTTCCGACAATCCAATATTATGGTCTACAAGTGCGACCGTCTGTTTTAGAAGCGATATTCTAACGAACTCCAACACATCGTGGGTGAATGACGCGGCTTGCCATGCATAATCAAGGTTCCTCTGTATCTCGTAGATAGGCCTAAAGTTTTTCCACGCCCTTTCTAACCAATTACCGTCGCATATTTCCAGAACCTTAGTATATTCGCCGGCTTCAACCGCGTGTCGAAATTGGTGACGCCAAGTCTCATCCCTATTAGGGTGTTGTTCGTACCAACTCGTCATCGCTACAGCGATTTCTTTTTGTATGTCACTCGTACGTTCGTTTACGAAATCGGCGAAACTATTATGCTTAATCGCCCAGCTTTTGGCGTCAGAAACTCGTAGGAGATGTTTCGTACGCCTCAGCGTCTGGTGGACTTCTAGGAGTGTGGTTTCAGGTCTTACGAAAGTTAATACGTCCTTTAAAGTTTCGGGCGTAATAAACTCGTTAAGCGCTGCCAAGAACGCTAGGATATGAACCGTTAGGGGATCGGATTCTAAATCAGCCCAAAGGTAACGGAAGTAGTGATCAATCTTCTCACCTCGTAGCGTTGGCGCCGATTCGAGATACGTTTTTTGATCGAGCTTACTCATCCCTTGTAATTGGCTAGCTAGGATATCCAGTATAAGGGGGACTCCTCGAGTTATTTCGCAGACCAACCTTAGGAATTCGCCAGAAAGATTAACGCCGCGGCGCCGGAAAAACTCGAACACTTGATCTTGAGTAAATCCGGGGACCTGGATATGACGCTTCGGATCACTTTCTATATGTTCGCGGACCGCCGAAGGTAAAACATCCGGATATTGCGAACTTAAAACGATCAATACGTTCTTCGGTAGTGTCGCGTCTAGTACATTCGTTAATGGTTGTTCGAGTGTTTCCCGGCTTTTACGATGTACGTGGTCCAAACCATCGACGACGAAGATAACCCGGAGGCCACTTTTCGAGAGTCTCGATAACCAATTATTAAGCTGTTCTTGATTTAATTCGCCCCAGGGGTTCGGGAATTCGAAATGAGGGAAGGCGTTTCGTAAACTAATACAAATCGATTGCGTAAATATATCGCCCCGGAGCCGGTCGTTTCCTAAACTCTCGTCGTTAGGGACGAAGCAATAGTACCCGAAAAGGATGCCCGGGTTTTCTCTCCGGTACATAGAAAGTGCCGTCGATTTCCCACTGCCGGGCTCCCCCTCAAGGAATACGAACCCTCTATCTAGCGTCTTAAGTGATTCGCTTATTTTGTCGAAAAGTGCCGGTGTAGGAACCCATAACTCCTCGTCAACAGGGAACTCCTGACTAACATGAATAGCGAAATGCCTATCTAATCCTAATTCTTTGAGGACAACTTTCTTATCTACCTCTTGACGGGAGATAGACCAATTTACTATCGCGTCCGTTAATTTATAGAATTGCGTTTTATCTAGACCTAGCGTTGCAAGTTGGGCGAGTACTCTATATCTCATCGTTTCGCGGTCGGGTTGACCGAACTCGAAACGCAAACATTTAAGGAAACGCGACAATTCTTCGGGATCACGGAGGTCGGTCTGTTCAAGAATACAGTCTAGGATCTCCGCGTATTCATCGTATAACTCAGCCTGTTCGATATCGGTGACATCGGGGTTCTCGTTAAAAGGTTTTTGGAATTCGCTGATAAAATCCCTGAGGCTTTTCTTATATTTACCCAGTCTAGTCCCGGCCCTCCGGTTAGAAAAAAGAACAACTTCTACAGGGTGATCGCCTTCGGCGATTTGCTTAAAACCGCGCACTAGTTTCCCTAGTAACGAAATCGAATCCCCGGCGCTCGTTAAAAGGTTAATTAGGGTAAAAGAGAATGAGTCATCCTCAGAATATTTAACTTGGATGAAAGAATCTTTGTCGTCGGCTTTTACAATAATATCGTCGATATATTTGGCCAGTTGGGGGTTTTCTAAAATAATCGAGTTATATCTACTACCGGTTTCTATTAACGTCAGGACGTACGACGCTGCCACAATATTCTGGTAGTAGAATCCACCTTGCGCGTCAGCTCCTGCCATAAATCAACGCAACCTCTTTCCTTAGTTCGATCCTACCGGTTTGATCGCAGCGGTCCTGTTTGATAACAACGTATTTTGCTGATACCCGCCCGCAAAGTTGACGAAACGCCGCCCCCAGCCTGAGCCGGCGGGCGGCTTAGTGGAGTTGCCTCCGATCCTTTTCGCGTTCCTGTTCTCGAGCCTCCGTGAGTCCATACCGTCATTTTAATCGTCACTACGGCCTAAGTCAAGCGGAAGCGTCCTGTGTGCCGCCCATCACGGGAAGCCCCCTGGCCCACTTTGGCCCACCGCTAGAATCGACGCAAAACGCGTTTGGGTACCGAGATACCCCTGACGTACAGAGCGCTTTAGACGGCGCGAAGTCGCCGCTGACGTTTTCTGAGCAAGCCGGCCTTTACGCGCCGAAGACCTCCTTGATCAAGTCGTAGGCGGCGTTGATGCCGCCCTCCGCGGTCTCGTCGGTGGTGAGGAGGACGCCGCCCGGGCCGCCCTCTTCGTTTTCCTCGTAGGGGATGATGCCGTTCTCGCGGTACCACTTCTCCTTGCGTTCCCACTTCCTGCGATATTCGCGGTCGTGGAGGAGACCGCAATGCTCCCAGTAGTACGTGAAGCCGGTCTCGGCGTCGGCGACGGTGAAATCCGGCCACACGGTCCGGCCGTCTTTCCCGGTGAACGGCTTCTCGTAGCTGTATTCCACGCCGGCGTGTTTCAGGGCGTTAGCGATGATGACCTCCGACTTGGAGGCGACGAGCTCGCCGTTCTCGGTGAGATAAACTCGGTTGCGGTCGAGGGTTCGCGGCCGCCCTGGCTTCACCTCCACTACGCACGGGTCGGGGGCGTCGAAGAGGTTAGTCAGGCGTTCGGCAACGACGCTTTCGCCGGCGGAGGCATAGCTTTTAAGTTGGTAGACGTCGCCCTGGTAGAGAACGACGACGCGGTCCTTTTGGCGGGTGAGGGCGGTGTAGAGAAGTTCGCGCGACAGGAGCCAGCACGGCTCCGGGAGGACGAGGATGACGACGTCGAAATCGCTCCCCTGCGCCTTGTGAACGGTGAGGGCGTAAGCGAGTTCAAGGTACGTATCGCCGTCTTCGGCGAAGTGCTTCCCCGAATACTTATAGAGGATTCCCGGTTGGGAGGAGAACTCGACTTCGAGTTGATACGGCGCCCGTTTTAATTTCTTCCGCTTAGCCTCGTTAACGCACTCGCCCACGACGACGCCGATTTCGCCGTTAGCGACGTACTCGAGGGGTTCGTCCACCTGCGGCGCCCATAGTTGGTAATGGCCGTGGTTGATGACGTTTATGACCTTCTCGCCGTAGACGATGCCCTCCGGGCCGATTGGCCGCGGTATATCGCGGCGCCAACCCTCTTTAACCTGCGCGCGGGCAATCGTATTCGCTTGGAAACGACGGTGGATCATCCGGTTGATTTCCGCGACGCCGTGCGCCAGGCCGCGGACCGGCGAGAGGATTTGCCAGTCGTCGGCGCGCGCGCCGGCGCCGGCGTTGAAGTAAACGCGGTCGCTATCCTTCCAGGGTTCGCCGCCGAGAGCGCGCGCGAAACCGACCTGGTCGTCGGGGCCATCGAGTTGTAGCTCCTCTACGATAACGTTCAGCAACCGCTCGCGCAGCTCATCCGGAGTGGACCATTTTTCGAAACGTACGTGCCGCGCTTTGCCGGTCGCGACGCGCGCGAAAATGTCGTCCGCGCCCGGGTCGAGCGCTCCGCCGCCGAACCAGTCGGCGAGGGCGAGGTCGTCGCGGCGGTCTTCCTCGTGCGCCGGTTGCTGGCGGCATAACACCGTGAGCTCGGCGTAACCGCGTCCGACGCGCGGCGGCGCCATCGTTTCGGCGTCGGCGGGCCGCAACTGCTCGACGATATCGACGAAGGGCCGCCCCGCGCCGATGGGGGGAAGCTGTTGCGTGTCGCCGACGAGGATGAGGCGCTCGATACCCTTGAGGTTTTCGAGGAGCGCGGCCAACATCTCCTCGTCCAACATCGACGCCTCGTCCACAACCACCGTCTTGGCGCCCTCGTAAGGTTTAGCGCCCGGCCGCAGGCGGTAGCGACCAGTCTCGGCGTCGTAGCGGCCACTGGGGGATAGTAACTGCACGATCGTGTACGCCTTAAGGTCGGCGAGGCCGACGCGGTTCCAAAGGCGAACGCGCGCCTTGCCGGTGGGCGCGAGGAGGAGGATGCCGTTGTCGCCGACTTGGGGCGCGCGGCACAGCGCGGCGACGAGGGTGGTCTTACCGGTCCCGGCCGGGCCAATAAGGACGGCAAAACGCGAGGCGGCGAGTTCCTCCAACGCGGCGGCTTTTTCCTGCGCGGCTTCTTCGCCTACATCTTGTCGTTTTAACGCGTCGGCTAGGAGCTTAGGCCAATCGGCTTCGACGACGTGCCGTTTCCCCTTCTCGATGCGCTTGAGTATGTTGGCGCGTATTAGGTTGCCGAGGTCCTGGAAGCGCCCTAGCTGGTATGCGGGGCGGCCGTCGGCGAGTTGTTTCTCGACGACGTGCGGCGGAAGCTGGGCGACGAAGGCGCGGTACATATCGGCGGTAACCGGGCACGCCGGCTCGAGCGGCATCGATTTGACGGCCGCGACGACGGCATCCGCGGCCTGGAGGGTATGGCCCGCGCCGGCCTGGTTCTCTAAAACCTCAACAGTTAATGCCCGGACGCGCCGCCAATCTACGGGCTCGGTTACGGCGGATGGTTCGGGAAGCGGGAAACGCTCGCGTACGGGCGACGCCGGGAAGACGCCCTGGTCGGTCGTCCGGATGCTAATGGGGTCGGGCGAGAAGCGGTCTTCCTCGTAGAAGAGGTAGGGGTTGGCGAGGAGCTCTTTGTCTGATACGTCGATGCCGTTCTCGCAGCGGCTCGGTTCGTCGTAGAAGCGGGCCGCTTGTTCTTTCGTGAGGTCGAGGCGGCTCGTCAGCTTGAGAACCGCTTTCCGCTCGGCCGGGAGGGTAGTCCACGTTTGTTTCAGCGTGTCGCCGATGCCGGCCGCGAGTTCCGGGGGGAGGTGCTTCTTCGGGTCGCGTAAGACTTTATCCACAAGGGGCCACGGGTCCTCGTTTTCGCCGACCTTCGCGGCGATCTCCCACGCGACGAAGTTGCCGCGCTCCAGGCCGAAAGCCGAAAGGACCGCGCCCAGGCCGGGGCAAGGCCCGCGCATTTGCCACAGCTCGCCCCACCGATCGTCAATCCACGCCAAGCACCGATCCCACGGTCCTTCGAACCGTTCGCGCGAGGCCTCGATAGCTTGCTTACAAGCGAGGAGTGAAGCGATGGCGGCGTCGTTCGAGACGTGTTCGCTCGCGTACGAGAACTCGAGCCGCCGGTCCTCGGGCGCGAAGGCGACGTAGGGCGTAGGGTCTAGGTCCTCGCCGGCGCGGAGGGCCTGGTCGAGTTGGTGGTACGGTAGGATGAAACCGTCTTTAAAATCGGGGCGGATGGAGTGGTGTATGAGGCGGTCCCATATTAAGGACCGCGTAGGGCCTTCGCCGGAGTATTCGTATTCGACGGCTTTACCGACGCGCAGTACGCGGCCTACGCCAACGATTACGCGGCGGTTATCCTCGACGAAGGGGACGCGCTTGGCGTAGAAGAAACAGAGGGACTTCTCAGGTTGGATAAAATCGAAGAAGCAGTCGAGCAACGCCCTTTGGTTTTCTAGTTCTTGGACCCAGTCGGGGTCGAACGACAGCTTAGGTTCCCTCTTTTCGTCGAAGTCGAGGTCGTATTCTTCAACTAGACTTGGGGCGTGTTCCCACAACATCCACCGGAAAGGAATAGCGGCGGCGGTGTAGGGAGGATGGCGGAACGGCGTCGGCGCGAAGTGGCCGTGGGTATCGGGGCTCGTATTAACGTAAGGGTGTTTCTGGATACGGGTGAACTCGAAAGGCGCGAGGAAAGTCACGCGTTCGTCGACGCAACACGGGTATTCTTCATCGGCGAGATCCTTAACGGACTTCCCGGCTATTACTTCTTCGTGAGCGTCGTCGCGATCCTCCGCAATGCGTCTTAGGACCAGGCAATCGACGTTCGCGGCCGGCGATAAACAAACCCGTCCGTCCCACCCGGCGTCGTGCCACGGTACGCGAAGGGAGATGTGGCGGGTGGGGAGGTTGTCCTTCCTCTCTTGGGGAATCATCTTAATCCGTTAAGTAATTAACTACCGGAAGTATCTTTCCTAAATAACCGAACCGCGGCCCCGTTGCGTCGTCGTGGCGGTAGTCGTTAACGTCGGCTTTTTTCTTGGGTGATTTGCGGGGGGGGGGGGCATAGGGCCCTCACTTTTGAGTAATTCTATCTAAATCCTTGAACCGGTGGACAATTAACCGGCTTTTTTCTACTATTGAAACCGAATCCGGTTCTCGTCGGCATCGTCGTCTGCACGTTTGCCGCCCCGCTCGAAATCTTCAGCTATATTTGTAAGAATACCGCCAGTATAGGGCCAGTGGTTACGGACCACGGATGCCCACCCTCGCCACTGTTCGGCTAGCGTGCGTTCTTGTTTGCCTCCCTCGAAGACTTCTTTCGTAAATACGCCTTGGTTATTGTGTATTGCTATGGTTAAACCGGATTTGATAATTTCGTTTCCTAACGACTCTAAGATATTTCGTACTACCCGATGGGGCCACGCGCCATCTACGGGGTCGTTAGGGGCATAAGCTAATATGCGTCCGATTTCTTGGTCCGTAATGCTAACGCGGTCATTCTCGGCGGCCAATCCCCGCGCTTTTGTAACCCATTGTTTTAATTTCGCTTCATCGATAGTTCCTTCATTATCTATCCCAGGCATGGTTTTCCAAGATTCGAGTAGTTTATACCCGTACTGTACCCTTAACCGCCTATCATCGTCAATAACGGTTTCTTTCTCCGCCGAAGCGGGTTTGTATACTTCGCAGATTATCTCAATAAAGAAGCGCGGGTCTTCCGATAACATTTCGTGGAGGACAAGGTGGCGACCGTCCCACGGGTCGATTAATAGAGGGAGGAGGGGGTATTCTGCCTTAGCGATTTCAAACCGGTCAACGGCAGTTCTTTTCCGAACGGCATCGAATAACTCCTTTATGGAAGAAACTGTCATCGTATCAATGCGCTGACCTTTTTCCTTAGCCAGGGCTTCGGGAGTTAGGTTTAAAAGACGGACCATAAGCTCGGTTTCGATATGTACGTCGCGGTGCAAAGTAGCCGCCGCGTTTAGAGCACCGATAACGCGGCCGGCTTCGAGAAGGTGGTCTATTATGAAAGCTAAAATACGTGCATCCCTCGCTTGGGTCCACGCGGGTCGGATATCCCAATAACGGCGTTCGGCGTCTTCGCCTAACGATGTTATAAAGGCGAACGTATCGTCGTCGTCCGGCCACCCTAATGCGCAATAGATGCAAACCTCCTTAGGGAAGCGGCCGCCTTCCGCTAGTTCGCGTATATTTTCGACCCAGTCTTTACCAAACTTCGAGAACGCAAGTCCCGAAACGCAAGATATTAAGAGTTGAAAACGCTGGCTTTCGGATGCTAGCGTCTCTATAATTCCTAATACGGCTTCCGGGGTTTTAGCTATTTCTACCCATGGGCTCGCGAGTAATCCTTGGTGACTAATCTCTCGCGCTAGCCCGAGGATTCCCTCCGTACCGGAAGCCCGGTGGATTTCCTCCAATGCATTTAAACGTTTTTCACTCAGTTCATTATTATACTCGTCGGAAAGCTTCCTTTGTGAGCCGATATCGGGGAGTGGGTCGGCAAACAACCATTTATACGCTAACAACGGATCTTCGGGGACGAGTTCCTCCTCTAAACGCCGAAGGTCGTTTAAAACCGACCCTTTGAGGGACCATTCGGCGTCTTTGAAAGAATTTTGCCGAGTAACGAATTCCCTGAGTATTTCCCGGAAATCGCGTTTGACCCGCGGGTCGGAACAAGCGAAGGTAGTTGCTTTTAACGTCTCCACGATGTCACTTTGTTTATCGGGCGGGTAATTATGCAAGGTATGCAACACGTAAGTCCACCTTACCGGGTCAGCGGCCGCGAGGCTTACCGCCCTTTCCAAGAAAAAGCAATATTGGGCGAATACGAGGGCGTGCGTAACTGTTTCCTTCTCCGAGCGACCGTAGTCATGCCACTTCGGGTCAGACGTGGGGTGCGAGATTTCGTAGTGAGAAGGTAGAAGAGATACGCATAATTTCCAACCAACGTCCGGATAACGCTCGCATATTTGGTCGAATACGCGCTGGCGCGCCGGTACCGGCGCGTTCGTTCCGGGTTTCCACGATAAGAAAATCTCGCGGAGGCTGTGGAGAGGACGGTTCGCGAGCCGCCCCCCGGGGTCGACGGAAGCAAGCCCCGCTAATATTAAAGACGCTCTCGGGAAATATTCGGGGCTCCACGCGAGCGTTTCAAGGCCCCAAAGTAAATACGTATGGGGGCTATGGCTACCCCAGGGCGACATATCGTCGCTAGAATCCTTAAAAAAAATAGTGCGCGATGCGTTAGGGTTTCGTTGAAGTATTCGTTCGAGCGTTTCTAAGAACGGCGTCGGGGCCGCTTCCATCAAAGCCGGCAGTTGACTTCCCAGGTTGGCTATAAAAGTAGGTTCAGCGTTTAATCGGAGTAATTCGTAAAAGAGTTTTTCGGGAAAACGCTTCCCCCATAATGCTCCGGGGACTTTTTTCTCATCGCCTATAGCAGCGGTTAAAAGAAGCGTTTCTGCTAGGTAGTCCCTGAGCCAATCCGAATACCGGCGCTTAACGCCCTGGAATTGAGCGGTTAAACGTTCTTGAGGCGTTAAATCGAGGAACGGGTCTGACTCGCTGAATACTTCCTTCGCGCATTCCCCGAAACGGAAAAGGACATCTGGCGTAAAGGAAGGTTCGCCGAGTGAAAAAGCGTCGGGAGGAGCAGTTAGGAAAACAACACTGCCTGCTCTACGCATAGGAGGGTCATCAACTAAAAAATAAGGTTGAAGAAATCCTCGGTATTGGGCGTAGGGATGTTTTGCTAGACGTTCGAGCAGCTCGCGGTCTTCAAAAACCCCCTTCCCCTCTCCATTTATAGCTTCGTCCCATCGCCCTACGAGTATAGCGGGTATGATATGTTGTATGGATTCGGGCGCCGCCCATTCCGGTTTTTTTAAAGTCGCGCTCGGGAAGTGTCTTACGAATACCGTAATACTAGAACCGCACCGACGGGCCATCTGTTCCGCTTCAGCGTTTGCGATTCCGACCGACTCAAGGCCTTTAACAAACGAGCTACGGTACTGCCTTTTAAGGATAACAGGGTCACGCCCCCCTTCAATGGAATTACCTATAGGAACAAATACCAGGTATCCCTTTTTCTCGAGAGTCCCCGCATAATCGGCGGCTTTATCCCTTAGGATAAGGATAAATCCACCGCGCGCTTCGGCTAAATATTCCGCCATTGGTTCGTCGTTTACGACGAAAGCCCTGGAAATAAAAAAGTCTTTAACGACATCGGGGTCCCGTAATGATAAGAAGCTGGCTATAATGAACGCTTGGGCTTCATCCGGGGAATCGCCTTTGACAACGGTTATCCCGCTACTTCGGGAAAGTACCGCCCGTATTTCCTGCGTAGCGTCGTCGCGGTCGAGGAGTAACATTTCCGGAGTTATCGGATACTCACACCGGTCTTTCCAATAAGACCACGCGCTTTCCGCCCGTTCCGGGAAATCCCCAGGAATCCCTAGTATTTCCGCAAGCCAACTTTCGATCGCGAATTTGCCTTTGACCCAATCCGCTAGGCCTTGGGCGTCGATTACTCTAACGTCCTTCCAAAAGTTTTTACCTTTTGCGTAAGTTAAAAAGCCGTCGCGGCCTTTCCCCTTGAGGTGTTTTTCGGTCCACTCCCTAAGGGTAACCGTGACATACGTGGTGTCTTCTCTCTTAAACCCATAAGGCAAATTACCCTCCGAGCTTCTAAGCCGTTTAAGCCGATTATCGAAATCTCCCTTGCCTTTGGGGTAGACACGGGCGGCCGTCGAAACCTCCCAAACGGAAAATCCCGACGGTAAATAACACTCTTGGGAGCTTTCCGCCTGGACGTATCCGTCCCAACCCGGTTGGTTAATCGATTTCCCCGAAGGGAAATGGACCTTCTCTACTGAACTAGCGGTCGCTGATACTAAACGGTTTAACAACTCTAAAAGTAAAGCCGCGGAGTCGTATCGGTCAGCTAAGCGGTCAAGGGATTTAGCGGAGATTATGGGCATCGTACGTACCTATACGTGATAGCTGCGGTAAAGCGAAAGTCCTGTAACGTTATTACCTCTTAGCATAAGGGTCTTGGTCGAAAATTAGGTTAGCGGAGGCTTCTTCTCCGCCGTCGTTCTTTATCTTAACCGTGATTTCTACGCCGGCTTCGCTGTTATCTATTACAGCTTCGAAGGTTAAAGTATATAAATTGTCCCCTTCTTTTCTCTCTTCTCGCATCGGTAGTAGATCAAGTTTCGATGTACTTCCCGGTCCTCCTTTAATAGCAATCGTAACATCGTCCGTGTTTACGGTCCCCGTTGTCTCAATAGAAAATTCGGGGTTTACCTGCTTGCCGTTTGGATGTAAAGCTACGGCGACGTTTTATTTCTTAATCCTAATCATGGTTACTCCTCCTAGTATTTAACGCTAACTCCTTCGACCTCACCCTCGCCGCCTCGGGCGAGACGCCGAGGTGGTGTGCGAGGAGCCTAACTCTCCATAAAAACGGCTCACGGGTTCGGGCGAGGTCCGACCATATCGAGATGACGATCAGTTTTGGTATAAGAAGTTGCACGGCTAAGATGTTGGCGAAGCGCTCGTTGACACCGCGGCGGCTGTAAAAAGAAACACCACCGCGCCCGAAGGCGAAGTGACCGAGCTCGTGGGCAACGGAGAACCGGCGCCGTACGTAGAGCATGTTCTTATTGACGACGATGATGCAGTGGGGGACGGAGAGCAACGCGGTGAAGCCGGGGGAAGCGTTCCACTCGACGCTCTCAAAACCAAGCCGGCGGCGCATACGCTCCAGGTTGACCGGAACGCGGCCGCCGGCGAGACGGTAATATTTCCTGGCGATCAGCTCGGACTTGAAACCCACGGTTACATCCTCCCGTATATTGTACCCGCCCTACTTGTCGGGTTTCGTCAGTTCGCCACTCCTCACCTTGGCCTCGAGTTCCAAATAGTAGAGGATCTTCGCAACCTCTTCGTTAAACGCCTCGGTTTGCTCCGGCGTTAGCTTCGCGATACGTTTTACGACGTCCCCCTTGAACTTTAATAATATAACTTTTATTTCATCTCGGGTCAAGTCGGGGACGAGGGCCAGAAGTTCCTCGTCGGGCTGCCGAGTGATTCCATCCGCGTCGCGTACGAGCTTCTCCCGCTTCGCCGCGAGCCACCCGAAGAAATCCGAGAGCTCGGCGACGAAGCCCACGGCGCGGGCGCGTTCGAAGAGCTCGCGCATCTCGGGCGAGAGGTCCCCCTCCTTCGCGCCGCGGCCGAGGAGGTAATCAGTCGAGACGCCGAAGTAGTCGGCTATCGCTGAAAGAAGCTTTACCCTTGGGGCGCGTTTCCCCGATTCGATTTCCGATACTGTAGCCCCTGTTGAACCAATGGCCTTAGCGAGCGTCTCTTGGGAAATACCTTCTTTTCCCCGCAACTCCTTAATACGGCTTCCCAAGTCCACGAATGCTTTTATCACAACCATAAGTCCAGGTCAAGAAAAATCGAATAATTTTTCTTTTTTTGCTTGACTTTCCCTTAAGGTTATGGTAAACTTGCGTCAGTAAATCGGGAAAGCGCGTATTTTTTTGGCCTATTCATTAACGTTATAATATAGAGCTTAAGGTAGAAATAATGGGATTAAAACAGCTACATATTGGCCCACGGCCTCGACCAGGAAGCCGCGGCGGCGCGTTGCGGCATCTCCCCGGGGTACTGGAACGAGCTCGAGGCCGGCAAGCGCCGCGGCTTACCGAAGACGATCGAGGCGATCGCGCGTGGGGTTAGGCCTTCATTCGCTATCACGACGTCATTGCGATTACCTTACGGACCCAGGAGCTTACCAACAACAATGGCGACTAGGAGAAAGGAGATAACCCTAGATAATGGACGAAAAGCCCGAAGAAACGATTCGGGATCTTACCGAGCCGGCTATAGCTTATAATAATAGAGTTTACGGCGGCGGCGGCGTAGCGCTGAACGACGTAGTAGCGTCTTACCTCACCTATTGCGCGACGCGGAATAAGCCCCGAACGATATCTCTCAAAAAAACCTATTTAAGGCGTTTCGTAGACTTCGTCAGGGACGTACCCATCTACGATATTAAATGCTATCACGTCGAGGACTTCATGAGCCACCGAGCTTTACACGGCAACGCCCCTGCCAATAACCGTACGTTAACGGTCTTGAAACACTTCTTTAACTTCGCCGCCCGGCGCGACCTCGTCGACGACAACCCGTGCCAGGGCGTCAAACGTTTCCCCGAGAAGAGGAAACCCATAAAGATCCTCGGCGAAGGAGAACTCAAGGAGTACTTCGACTACTGCCGCGCAAATGACCCGTTGTTGTACGGCCTTTCTGCGGTCGCGTTCGGCACCGGCCTACGCCGCGGCGACATATTGAAGATACGCGGGGGCGACGTCGACGGTGAAAGGCGAACGCTTACCGTGCAGGTCTCCAAGCGTAACGGCGAGCTGACGCTGCATCTGCCGCTGAACGGTTGGGTCTTCGTCGTACTTTCCCGGCGAAAGAACGAATACGGCGACGGCTACCTCTTCCCAGGCCGTAACAGCTCCCACGTCGTCGACTTCAAGAGGAGGTTCGCTCGGGCGAAAAAGGCAACGGGGGTGGAGTTTCGGTTCGGCGAGTTCAGGCATAACTGCGCCACCGCGCTACTCCGGGCCGGCGTCAACGTCTACGTCGTAAAAGAGCTGCTGGGGCATACGAGCGTTAATACGACCGCGAGATACTTAAAGCTCCTCGGCGACGACCTGCGCGCGGCCGTAGACAAGCTAGACACCGAAGTCGTGCGCGGCGCCCTATCGCGTTCACCGCCGGCGTGAACGGAGGACACGTCGCATCCAAACCCTAAGGCTAGGCCGTCGAAAAACGCTCGCGGCGTTCATCCGACAAACGTTAGCGGTTTGATTAAAGGCAAGTTGGGTCCGGGTCCAAGCAACGACTAAACCACCGAATGCCCTATCGTAATTAAACCCGCAGGAGGACCTTTTATGGCGAAGGAAAGATTTCAAGGCGTCCCGGCGAGGAAAGTGAAAACGATCGAAATCGTTACGAAGACGGGCCCCGGTACGAGGGATCAGCTAAGAGCCGAAACCCGCCTCGAGCGCCGCGAAGTCGTCGTCATAAGGCACATTATTCCGGCCGGCGAAGAGGGGTTCGTATACTTGACGTACGGGGACGGCGACGAGGAAGAAATAAAACTGGCGCGCGAGCTCACCGTCGTCGACTACTCCGTCGACGTGGAAGGTTTCAGCGAGCTGAAGATCAAGTATTATCCCGACAAGGAGAAGGCCGTCGAGCCGGCTGAGGTCAACGACCCGTCCCGAAACGGGAGCTCATAGAACCGGCCACAAAATCCCGGCGCGGGGGCTAGGATACGACGACGTCCGCGCCCCTGCGTATGTAGCAGAAGGTCGAAAGTCCGAAAGCGCCGACGCAAACAGGGGAGCAACGTCGATCGTGGTATTAATAACGAGGGCAAGTCACTGCGGCCGCCGTACTTCTTTGCCGGGGACTTCCCTGGGTCAACACCTGGCGCGTCCCGTAGCGGACCGCCGGCAGGACGGCGGCGCCGCTCGACGAGTACGAATAGCGAATCCCGGAGCCGAAGGGAAGCGCGAAACGTGAAACCGAACTGCTGACCGCGGTCCGAGCTGACTTTTACGCCGCGGCGACGATGGGTTTTTACGAAACCGAGGTTCCCAAAGAACAGTCCGAAATCCTAACGTGGGAGTGGACGGAACGCGGCGGCGGCTCGGGGGTCGCCGATTTCGCCCGGCGCGACGTCACGATGAAATGGAACGAATGGCGGTTCGCCGTAGACGTCGAGACCAAGCGCGAGCGCGACGGCCGCTTGGGCGCGACGGTCTCGAAGGACGAACCGGGGCTCGAGCTCGAGCAGAAGGAGTTCTACGCAGATGATCCTTCAAAGAGAAAGTGGTGGGAGAAATTCGAGGTCGGCATCGCGGGGGCTACGGCGACGGGTTCGCGGCCCAGGCTCACGCGGGGTAGGGCCGCTGGAATGTGTATGTGCAGAGCGGTCAGGCCGGCGAGACGTGCACGTTGGGGAAGACGTGGAAATTGTTCTAAGGCATTTGTTAACACGGGTCAGGAAAAGGCGGGTTCATCCCCGGTTTTATTTTAATTAATCCGGGACGAGGATAAATGTTTACGTCTACACCAATCAATAAAAAAGCCGGCCTGAGGCCGGCATTTTCCACCGCCGAAAATTCCGTTTTAACCTGTGTATCTAATTTTTACCCGGTGGGGGCCAAAGGCTCCAACCGGGTCGTGGTCGAAACGTAAAACGTGGGCCGCGGTTGTCTCGACCGCGAAAACTTCCGACTGGTGGGTATTTAAGTTCTCGATCGTAACTTCGCATAAGGTATGCGGATATAATAAACGGCAGACGACGTGGTTGGTATGCGTTTCGACGTTAACGTCGTAGGCGTACTCGGGAACGTCAACGCTATCGTCGACGAAACCGACGACGTGGTGCAACGTTCCGCCATGTTCGCCGCTTTGCGGCCTTATGAACGCGCCGTTGAATCCCGGATATTCGGCTACCTGGGTTATTAAATCACAGGTTATAGCCTCGGAAGCGGTATTGCGATTGGCGGGCCAAAGGACGTGTAAGAATTTATGGACCGCGGCGTCGGCAAAGGGTTTGACCTCAATACGCCACGCTCCTTCCGTTATGTGGGGCTCCTGCCCAGGGGGGTAATTAACGCCGTCAACATAAAAACGGTAGTCGCTGGTCTCGTCTTTGCCGCCGATAACCGTAATAGAACGGCCTTGGTAGCCGGGGAGGAGCATGACGCCGAAAAGGCGGCCGGGATAAGTCTGGACGTCCTGCCGGGCGTCGAAGCGAAATACGCCGAGGTCGTCTTCCGGTTCCCACCCGGAGGTAGGCGCCGCAGGGGATTGCCAACCGGAAGCCGTCTTCACCTCCGGTTTATCGACGGCGTGCACGACCCACTTAGTCGCCGCCCCTTCGGGCGGGGTGTTCCAAAGCGACGATACCTCGTCGTAAACGACTACGAAATGAGCAAACTCGGTGTCGGCCTCGGGCTCGGGGACGTATTCGCCGAACGGTTTTACCAAAACAATCTCTCGCATCGCGCGCCAACATTTCTGGTACGTAATTTCGTCTATGTAGTCGTACGCGTTATACGCCACGTCGGCCCGGCCGTAGCAGTAATCGTATTCTTCCTGCGTGTCGAACCGCTCGACCCTGCCCGCGTCCGCGGTCCTCTTGTGCTTGAAGAAGAAAGTGTAATCGATGGATATGGCGCGAAGGAGCTCGTCTTCGTATTGATAGTATATCTGGCCGCCGTCGTTGGATAACGGCTCGGCCAAACCCTCTTGGCCCTTAGGTTCGTGGGGGTACGTTTCGTCGGGGTCGTACATAAGGAGGGCGTTATGGGCCACGGTTCGGACGAAGTAATTACGATGGTGGTCCTCGCCGCTTGGGGTGGTCCCGGAATCTATGGCGAGATTTCCGCGCGAAAACAACGTGAAGGTGTTTTGGTCGCAGTGGTTGTGGCCTGTGATGGCTGGCCCGGACTTGAAGGCGACGAACACCGCCGTCGTATCCGTACCGCTCGGGAAGCCGTAATAATAACCGCCGGGATGGCCGTACTTCGTAGCGGGGTCGAACTCCCACGCCGACCGCATGAATACCTCGCCGCGGCACGGGAACAGCTTGGCCGTAAGCAGGTCCGCGGCCGCGGGGTCCTGCTTTGCCCCTCCGCTGTCGCGCCACAGGATTCGCTCTATCAGGTCCCGGATACCTACGTCGTGGGGCGGGTGCCACCCGAGGATGTCCTCGGTCATATACCGGAAGACGGGCCCTACGTCGCCGTCCGCGTCGTACTCCGAGGCAAGGTTCGCGAAGCGCGGCGAAACGTTACGGCTGTATATATCCCCGCTCCCGTCGGTAACGGCGATCCTTTCCCACGTGCAATCGGGTTCCAAGCGGTAAATTTCGTGGAGCAACATGTTGCGTAATAGGTCGGTCTTCGCGAACCAATTTTCGTAAAGGGCCGTCTTCCAAGCTTTGTACACGTAGGTAAACAGGTCGACGTGGTATATGCCGTATGCCGCGCCCTCCGGGTTGGTGCCGTCGTGGAAGTGTTCCGTAAAGTACGGAAATATTTCCGCGACGTGCTTGTCCTCCCCTTCCTCCATCAATCGCCGGGGAGGCATAAAAGGCCATTTCGACAGGTAGGGATACGTTTGGTCGTATATGGCGCCGTCGTCCCAGAGGGCGAACATCGGGAAAGCCGCGCTATTAACGCGGAATAGGAATTTGTTGCCCGGGTCGAACAGGTAAGGCCGGCTTTCGCTCAACGCGTAATAACTTACCTGCATCAAGGTCTTCTCTACCTTAGCCTTTAGCTCCGCGCGCGCCGGGGCCGCCAGATAATCGGCGCACCAATCCCGAAAAGCCGTCAACATCCACGACAAGTGGTTATGGCGTCCCGTTTTCTCCAACGCCGCGCCGGCCCAAAAATTTTCATTATATGTTACGGTCCCGTCCTCGAAGAAGAACGGGTGGTTGTCGAGAAGGTATTCCACCCAGGCCGCGGCCCGCGGCGCGTAATCCTCGGCGTTGTGTTCCTCTCCGTCGATACCCAAAAGGTATACGAACGACGCGCCGCTGACGACGTTATAGTACTTTTTTATCATATCCTGCGGTTGCGGGGGGTCGCCGAACGCGCTTAGCGGCGGCGGGTCGCCGAAAACCTCCTCGGTTTTATCAATTAATTTTTCGTATTCGAGGCCGGTATCGGGATTCGCGCCGATTTTCGCGACGACCGCGGCGACGTCGCCGCTCTCGAGCCAGATGCGGGGGTGGTCCGTGCGGAACTGCTCGGTATAATTCACGGTTACGGAATCGACGTACGGCGTTACGGTAGGCGCGGCGTTGCCGCGTAAAAATTTTACACGCCACTGGATGCGGGTCCACTTCTCGACGTCCGTAGCCCGGGCGGCCCCGGCGCCTACGACGGTCGTGATATTCTGGCCGGGGGCTATCGGGACCCAGGGCGACCATACGCGCGTCCCCCAGTCGTAGCCGCGGATTTCGAATTGGATATCGGTCCCCTCGGGCTTAGCCGTTACGGCGTCGAAGACGCCCCAAACGACCTTCGAGAGGGTGGGAGGTGTCGCGAACGTGGGCGAGGTATAGGTGCCCGAGGCGAAGAACTCGGCCTGGGCCGGGAACGTCTCCGCTATGGATACGGCATCGAGCGACCAGCGCTGGTGGAGGAGCTCGCCCAACCTGCCTTCGTAGGTGGCGCCGAAGCTCAGCTTGAGGGACTGGACCCAACGTTCCTGAGGCGTCCCCTCCGACGGCGGGAGGCGGAAGTCGGACTGAGCCCAATAGTCCGGATATTCCTCCTCCTCGGTGAAGGGGTCAAACTTTACTTCGGCCTTAACTTCGTCCTCCTGGACTACCATGTTGACGCCCGGGCCGCGGTTCCTGATTTCTTCGGGGTTCTCGTAGCGGCCGTGGTAACGGATGGTGAAGGTCTTTTGGGGGTCGGCGTCGATTTGGAGGTTGTCCGGGGTGATACCCTCTTCGTCGGGGTCGAGGATAAGGCGCCCTACTTTGTGGATAACGCGGCCCCCCGGCCCTTCGTCGGCGAGCTTGACGTAGTCTTCGCCCTCGTAGGCCTCCTCGGGCTCCCCCCTTTCGTAAGTAGAACCAGTAGACGGGTCCTCAAACGTCCAATGTTCAGGCCTTTCCTCGACAGGATGTCTATCCTCGAAACTAGGATTCCAATTCTTTTCAGTAGGCCCCAACAAATTAGTGCCCAAAAAGCATTCGAGGACGACCTTCCCTGCGTAGTTAGGGTTTTCGATCTCTGTTCCGCTTCGGGTCCCCTCTGCAAAATCCTCGTAGGTATCTAATACCCATTCCTTATCTACCGGGTCGGTATACGTTGCCATTTCGTACCCTCCTTAGTTTAAGGTTAACGGAATACCGCTTTAATTTTTCCTAAGGATGTTTGTCTTACCGAAACGTTAGGTTTGTATTTTAAAATCGTACCGTAATAACCTACGATCCAAGCATCATTACTATTTAGTATCCTAATACCTGCTAATCCATTATTAGTAGGGCTATTTACCTCATACCAATTCTGGCCGTCGTAAAAACCGATAAATCCCCCGTAAGGAGGGGAAGCGTTCTTCTGACCTGCAAACCAACCGTAGTTATCTCCATAAATATCTAAATCGGCTATAGTATCCGAGTTTATAAATATCTTATATTCCCTCCAAACCCCGTTATATTCTATTATTAAACCATACTCACCGGCCCTCGTGTAACCAGAACCCCAGACGCGGTTCCCGTTTATCATACGTACACCGGCCAATACCCAATTGTCGTTATAGTAATCTTCAATCCAATTCGAACCTGTTCGGCGCATTATAGCCCTGCTACCGACTGCAATACCACTTGTATCCGAAAGCATATCTATACCATACATAGCTCGGGTAGCGGTTCCTCCTACTACCCAATTAGTACCGTTAAAACGTAAAAAGTAACCGTTACCTCCGATCCAACCGTTCGAGGCGTTGATCATATCAATACAATAAACAGCGCCCGTAGGGTTCTGGAATTCTATCCAATCAGTTCCGTTCCACCGCCAAATAGCCGGTAGTTCCTTATTACCGTCCCAACCTACGGCCCAGCCGTAACTTGACGAGAGCATGTCGATATCCTCGAAGACGTGGCCGGAGTGGCCCGGTATTACGCTCCACGTACCATTCTGATAACGCAACGCTACGCTACGACCGCCGGCCCAGCCATTGTTTGCGTCTACGAAATCTACACAATACAAATTATTACTCGTAGGGCTCGGGTATACCTCCCAGGTGCCAGGGGGATTGGTGGGGTTGTCCTGTCGCGGGGTATAGGGGTTAAAGTAGCGCGGCGTGTCGTAAGGCGCGGAGGTCGTGGGGCCCTCGGGCGCTGGCTCCGCGATTTCCGGGGGGCCGGCGTTAGTTGCGACGTCGGCGGCGGCCGCGGAGGCAAAGCAAAACGCCCCGGCCGCGAACGAGGCGGCGAGGGCAGATATAATAACGGCGTTTTTACCCATATCGGTTCTCCCCTAGTATTATTACCTGTTGCCCCTTT
>CAZLXP010000002.1:0-5808 GCA_964563535.1 uncultured bacterium
TTCAGGCGGTTACATCGCCAATTTAAAGCATTTTGTAACTATATAGGCCGCTAAGTACGGCGATTGCCGGGGCCGGTCGGGCATACAAATCGTCCGGGCGCGACGAAAGAACGTCCGGCGAGCGGGGTACTCGTAGGCCGGTGGCCTAGCCGTGGCGCGGTCAGAGCCACTTCTTTCTTCTGAAATACGTCAACATCAATACGATTATGCCCACTATCACTAACCATAAGGCGGGATAGCCCCAACGCCAACCGAGCTCGGGCATGTATTGGAAATTCATACCGTAGATTCCGGCGACGAAGGTGAGCGGTATGAATAACGTCGCGATAATGGTGAGGACTTTTATAACCTCGTTCATCTTGTTGCTTACGGTGGAGAGGTAGAGGTCCAACATTCCGGCGAGGACGTCGCGGTACGTCTCCACGCCGTCTATGACCTGGATCGTATGGTCGTAAACGTCTTTGAGGAATATGCCCGTGGACTCCCGCACGAGCTTCGAGTCGCCCCTTATCAAGCCGTTGACGACCTCTCTCAGCGGCCAGACGGACTTGCGCAGGATTATCATTTCCTGTTTTAAATCGTGGATCTGGTGCAGCGTCTCGGGCCTGGGGTTCGCGACCAGGTCTTCTTCGAGAGAGGCGACTTTTTCGCCGATTTGCTCGAGTATGACGAAGTAGTTGTCCACGACCGCGTCTATCAAGGCGTACGCGAGGTAATCCGCCCCCATCTTGCGGATGCGGCTTTCCGGAATTCTGATCCTATCCCGGACGGTGTCGAAGACGTCTCCTCCGTTTTCCTGAAAAGATAAAACGTAGTTCGGGCCGAGGACCAGGCCGACGTGTTCGGTATTTACCTCGCCGGTGTCCGCGTCGTAGGTCAACATTTTGAGGATTATAAAGAGGTATTCGCCGAAATCTTCCGTTTTGGGCCTTTGGTCCGTATTGGCTATACCCTCCAAAACCAGCGGGTGAAGGTTGAAGCATTTCCCGATATCCTCGAGGAGGTCGAGCTGGTGGATGCCGTCGACGTTGACCCAGGTTACGGTAGGTTCATCTTTAAACGGAAGACATTCCGCGGCCGACGCCATAACCTCTTCTCGGCAATGAACCTCGTCGTAGTCAATAATCGTAATCTTGACCTTCTCGTCCCGGCCTGGGGCGACTGGTACCAGCGTCCCGGGAGGGAGGCCGGCTTTTTGCGCCATTTTTTTGAAAAAACGAACCATCGCGGATCACCCCGTACTTGATTATGGAAAAAGTCGTAATCGTTAATTACTTTCGCGCTGCCGTGGCATTAACGGCGCCGGGCGGTACCGTCCTTGCGCCTTTATGCTAACGCGCCCCCGCGTCACCCTTATCCGTTCGAGTTGAAGGGTAGGGAAGGGTCGACACCTTTTCTCATTTTTTTTTAGTCGTATAAATCGATACGAATGAGGTATTTCCATAATCGGACGTGATAAATACTATTAACAACTAACTATTTTTTTATAACTTAAACGTCGCTATATCGCCTTTTCCTATAATATGAAACCTCGCCGAATCGTTCGTAACCCAATCCCTCGAAGAACGCTTTTGAAACGTCGTTACAATCTTCGATAAAACACGCGAATATTTCGATGCCCGACGCCGCGAGCCGCCGTTCGACTTCGGCAACGAGTTGCGCGCCGACGCGGTGCCGCCTATAGGCCGGCAATACCGCGAGGCGGTTTACCCAGCCTTTCCGGTTATCGTGCGTCCCGAGTACGGCGCCGACGATTCCGGCGTCGACTTCGGCCACGAGGTATGCGGCGGTGGGTTGGCGGAGCTGGCGCGCAATCGCTTCGCGCGTATCGCGCCCCTTCGGTTTGTACGGCAGGCCCGCGGCGCGCCAAAGCGTCACCAGCGCGTCGTAGTCTTCGGCGCGCATATTTCGTATGACTACCGCGCGGCGGTCGTTTTTTCTTTTTCGCACGGCGAAATTACTTTGGGACGTGTTGTTCTAATTGCGGGTTTGGCACGGGGGAGCTTCGCTCCCCCGTGCCGCGTTCGGCGTTACTTCTTGCGGAGCGTCGCCGCTATGATTATCATATATATAGCGGCCAAACCGACGAGGATGTAAATAATGCGGGCGATGATATATACACCGCCGAATATCTTGTCGATGAGGTTGAAGCTGAATAGTCCGACCAGGCCCCAGTTCAAGCCTCCGATTATAACTAGAATCAGTGCGATCCAATCCAGCACGCTTAGGTTTTTCATTCTTTCACCTCCTTAGGTCGCTGGATTTTAACTACGGACGGCTGAACTTATAGGAAGGCGCGGCGCCTTCGACGGTAGCGGTGCCCCGTTACTATACGCGAAATCGCCCGGTTTTTAATATATGATATTCCGGCCCCGAAAGGCCGCTTCGGCCGCCCCGTACTTGAGCCGAAACCCGGTTTCGAGCGGCCCCCTCGGAACGACTTGTTCGCTTACTAAAAGTTGTGAATCGGCTATCTTGGCGTATAAGGCCCCCCGCGCGACCGCCGGTACCGGCACTAATACCGCCTCTTCAACGCCCATTCCATAATACGCTAAAAATCTCAATTTTTCAACGGCTTAGGGGCACATAAATCGTGTACGGCCGCTATACGGGTGTTTTCGTTGAAAAACTTAATCGCGTCGGTTTCGTCGTCGCAGCGGGTCCAAGAAAACCGGCGGCGGTTAGTGCCTCGAGCCGCGGCCTATGAATCCCGTATCCCCTGTAATTATGGCCTACGCGTCCGGCGCCCTTACCGACGGTCGTTCCGCCGCGACTCAGCCGCCTTAGATTTCCTAAGCGTTTAGCTTAAGGATTGCGACGTTAAGGGCCGCGGCTAAGCTAACCCATAGGATATAGGGGACGAGTAAATAAGCGGCCGCCTTGGAGACGCGGGAAAACGTTAGTATCGTAACCGCTATCGCGAACCACAGCGCGATGATTTCAATGAAGGCGAGGAACGGCGAGCTATAACCGAAGAAGAGCACGGACCATAAGACGTTTAATAATAATTGGACGCCGAAAAAAATTAACGCCGTTTTTACGCCCCTAACCCTTAATCCCTTGTCCCAAACCAGAAATGCCGCGACGCCCATTAATAAGTAGAGCGTAATCCACACCGGCGAGAATACCCAGTTGGGCGGCGTGAAACCCGGTTTCTGCAGCCCGGCGTACCACGTCGGAATAGAGGGCGTCGTAAATAACGA
The DNA here is from genome assembly GCA_964563535.1 of uncultured bacterium. Classification (GTDB taxonomy): domain Bacteria; phylum RBG-13-66-14; class B26-G2; order WVWN01; family WVWN01; genus WVWN01. The sequence continues at coordinate 3,204 of CAZLXP010000002.1, forward strand.
ACCTATGAAACCGGCCAATTGGCACACGACCACCGTCGTGATTAATTTAGCCGCTTTTTTTAAAAACATATTTATCCTCGTGGGCTTCATTTAATACGGAGGGTTTTCACGGACTCGGCTTTTGTTCGTTGCGCCGCTTATTCCTTCTTTCGGTCCTTCATATTACCCGGTAAATGTCGTCGCCGGCGGCGAAGGTCCCGAATGACTGCGTCATAAACCTAGATTCGCGAAATAAGTTTAGCGGTGTCGGATTGCCAGGCCCCAAGTAACTCGTGCATAACGGCGCCGTTTTCCTGCTCCCATCCCGTTATACTCGCGGAACGCGGGGACCTTTTAGTTCCTGCGTTAGCGTATACGGATTTAACGTCGGCGGCCAACAGGAATGCCGCACGAAGCTACGGGTATCGTTTCGGGCGAAACCCGAGCCGCGGTTATATTATCCCTAGCAGCCTTTTTTATCAATACTAAAGAGTTTGGTAATTTCCGGGATATGGCGTAGGAGCGTCGAGTAAGAAAATACCGGGCCTTTGCGTTAATTGTGCCCCCAGTGCCCCCACGATTATTTATTGACAATTTATTAATATACATGTTATAATTTCGGCTAAATGAGGGGTTCCCGAAACCCTCGACTGCTATAAACGAGAGGAAGATAAGATTAATGGTAGAAAAAGGCGCTTTATCACCTAGACCCCATTATACCGGAGAAGGTCGTGCCCGCGGGAAATCCCGCGGCGAACACCGCATGGAACCGGTGCTCGAAGACGCCGAAGCCTTCGACGCGGACGAGTTCAAGGAACAAGCGGGATTATACGAAGAGTCGTTCCGTGATATAGAGGAGAACGAGATCGTCGCCGGAACGGTCGTGGCCGTTACCGACGACGAAGTGTTGGTGGACATCGGCTACAAATCCGAGGGGACCATAAGCCTCAGCGAATTCGCCGAAGAGGGGTCGGTAGCGGTCGGCGACAAGGTGGAAGTCTACCTCGAGAAGAAAGAGGACCAGGACGGCGTTATCGTCCTTTCCAAGGAGAAGGCGGATTTCTATCGCGCGTGGGACCAGGTCCGCGACGTCTACGAAACGGGCGGCGACATAGAGGGTAAAATCGTAAACCGGGTCCGCGGGGGTTTCATCGTGGACATCGGCGTCAAAGCCTTTCTCCCGGCGTCGCAGTTGGACCTCAGGCCGGTGCGCGATTTCGAGCCGTATATTGGCGAGAGTTTCCGCATGAAAATAATCAAGGTCAACAAACGTCGCCGCAATATCGTTCTGTCTCGTAAGGCTTTGCTGTTGGAGGAGCGCGAGGAAAAGAAGAAGCGGTTGCTCGAGACCATCGAGGTCGGCGCAGTGTTAGAAGGCGAAGTTAAAAATATTACCGACTTCGGCGCCTTCGTGGACCTCGACGGCCTTGACGGCTTATTGCACATTACCGACCTCTCCCGCGGCCGCGTAAATCACCCCTCGGAAGTGGTTTCGGTGGGTCAACGCTTGCGGGTCCTGGTTACCGATTTCACCCCCGAGACGGGCCGGGTGTCGTTAAGTCTCAAGGAGTTGGAGGACGACCCTTGGGAAACGGTGGCGGAACGGTACCGGGAGGCCGACCGGGTCGTGGGCAAGGTTGTGTCGATCGTCGATTACGGCGCGTTCGTCGAGCTCGAGCCCGGGGTTGAAGGTTTGGTCCACGTATCGGAAATGTCCTGGACCCAACGCGTTAAACACCCTTCTAAAATTTTATCGGTCGGCGACGAGATCGGCGTGGTCATACTCAAAATCGACGAACACAACAGGCGCATATCGCTGGGGCTGCGCCAGACGATGCCCAACCCCTGGGATACGATAGAGGAGCGTTATCCCCCGGGTAGTAGAATCAAGGGTGTCGCCAAGAATATTACCGAGTTCGGCGTATTCGTAGAATTAGAAGACGGCATAGACGGCTTGATTCATATATCCGACATATCGTGGGCGAAGCGCGTGCGTCATCCCTCGGAAGTTTTCCAGAAAGGCGAAACCATAGAGGCCGCGGTCCTGACGATCGACTCGGTAAACCGTCGCATATCGCTCGGCGTAAAACAACTCGAGCGCGACCCGTGGGCTAACGTCCAGGAAAAATACCCGGTGGGCGAATATGTGGAAGGCGACGTCATACGGGTCACGCCGTACGGCGCCATAGTGAAACTGGAAGACGATATCGAAGGCCTGCTCCATATTTCCGAAATCGCGGGTCGGCGGATTAACCGCGTCAACGACGTTCTGGAGCCGGGCGACCGCGTCAAGGTTAAAATTATCAATATTTCGCCCAAAGACCGTCGCATTAACCTTAGCCTGTGGCAATACCAGAACGAGACGGGCGATAAGGGCATAATAAAGGGGGCGGGGCTGGCTACGTTAGCCGCGGAGGAAGCGAAGGCCGAAGAAGCGGCCGCGGCCATGAAAGAATGCGAAAAAGAATCAACCTCACGCAAAGACAAGGGGAAGGAAACCGAGGCCCGGGGGAAAAAGGCGCCCGCCCCGGACGAAGATGAAGAAGAGGTTTTGAACCGGGCCGGCGGCGCTGAGGGCGCCGACGCCGCGAAGACGGGGCCAGAGGCCGAGGCCGCAGCGGATAGG
>CAZLXP010000002.1:5908-20466 GCA_964563535.1 uncultured bacterium
GAAGAAGTGGCTCCGGAGGCCGCGGCGGCTGGGGAAGAAGCGGCTCCGGAGGCCGAGGCCGCGGCGGCTGGGGAAGAAGCGGCTCCGGAGGCCGCGGCGGCTGGGGAAGAAGTGGCTCTGGAGGCCGCGGCGGCTGGGGAAGAAGTGGCTCCGGAGGCCGCGGCGGCTGGGGAAGAAGCGGCTCCGGAGGCCGCGGCCGGCGAGATAGCAGAAGAAGAGGCCGGGGACCCCGAGGAAAGTGCGGCGCCGGCCGATGTAGAAGCAGCGGAAGACGCCGGGACGACCGGCGAACTACCGACCGAAGAGCAAGCGAAAGATACGTAGAAATAAAAGTACGGGTAATGGCGGCGGCTTCGTTTGGGGCCGCCTTTTAACTTTAAAGATGCCCCGTGCCCGGCAGCGAGAACCTTAAGCGGGTGATATTGCTCGGGCGGCCCAACGTCGGTAAATCTACCCTTTTCAATAGACTTATCGGCCGCGGCGTCGCTATGACCGACGCCGAGCCTCACACCACGCGCGATATACTCGCGGCGCGGTGTCGGTTTGGCGACGCGGCCTTCGAGTTAGTGGATGCGGCGGGGTTCTTGATATTCCCCGACGACACGCTTGAGCAAAGTATAAAAAGGGGCCTCGACGCCGCGGCGGCTTCCGCCGACGCAGTCGTCTTGATGTTCGACGGTCGCGAGGGCTTGTTGCCGCTGGACCGCGAATTAACCCACTTCGTACGACGCTTAAGGAAACCGGTCGTCCCGGTCGTCAATAAAATCGACTCGCCGTCCTTGGTGGCCGGTGTTGCCGAATTTTACGAACTCGGCTTAGGCCGCGACCCTCTACCCCTAAGCGCCGCCAACGGCTACAATTGCGGCGAACTCCTTGAAGCCGTGGTCGAAGAACTCGGCTTGCCGGCGGATAGCGGCGAGGCGGCGCGGGACGAAGGTTTGCGCGTCGCCATCGTAGGGAGGCCGAACGTAGGGAAATCGTCGGTCTTGAACCGCCTCGCGGGTACCGAGAGAGTCGTCGTCCACGAAAGCCCCGGTACTACCCGCGACGCCGTCGACGTCGAAATTATTTCCGAAGGCCTAAAATTCGTATTCGTAGATACCGCGGGAATTCGTCGTAGGACTCGCGCCAAGGGAAGGCTCGAGCGGTGGAGCCTGGGAAAGTCGCTGGGGGCAATAAAAAGGGCGTCGGTGGTAGTGCTTGTCCTCGACGGCGCCGAGGGCCCGACCGCGCAGGACGCCAAAATCGCGGCTTTCGCCGACCGCCACGGCCGGGGCCTGATCTTATTTTTAAATAAAACCGACCTTTGGGGAAACGGGAGCGCCGCCGATTTCCGGGCAAAGAGTCTGGTAGACGTTCGCGCCGGTTTGAACTTCGCCTCGTACGCGCCTTTGCTTATGGGGTCGGCGCTCGCCGGGTTCGATACGCGGATGTTATACGGTTCGATATGCGAAGTCGACGAGAGCCGCAAGGCCCGCGTCGGGACTGGGGAATTAAACCGCTTCTTGCGCGAGGTCTTGGCAAGGGCTAATTTTCGGGTCGGCGAGAAAGAAATCCATCTCCTGTACGCCGTCCAGGCCGCGGTCGAGCCGCCGACGTTCCACTTGTTCCTCAACCTGTCTCAGGAGCCCCCCTTAGCCCTTCAACGCTTTGTGGAGAACCGTCTACGCGAGGCGTTCGTTTTTATCGGGACCCCTATCCGATTCGTGTTTCGCTTGCGCGGGAGGAGGGGGAATAAAAAATAGTTGTCGCCGACCGAGGGCGATGTTATTTTGGAACGATGACGTTTTTAACTTACGCGGGCGTATTGTTGGTTTCGTTTATCGTAGGCGCGTTGCCTTTCTCCTGGTTTTTGGGGAAGCTCGCGGGCTTCGACTTACGGCGGGCAGGCTCGGGCAATCCCGGCGCCACTAACCTTTACCGTACCGCCGGGGCGCGCTGGGGCGTCCCCGGGCTTCTCCTCGACGTCGCGAAAGGGGCCGCGCCCGCGGCGTTAGCGCTGTGGGTTTTCCCGCACCTGACGGCTGCGGGCATTTTGGCTGCGGCGGCGGCCATAGCGGGCCATATATGGACTCCCTTCCTCGGTTTCCGCGGCGGGAAAGGCGTCGCGACGGCCGCGGGAGGATTCCTGGTACTTAACCCGTTATTGGTCGGGATCGCCTTCGCCGTTTTCCTCGTCGTCGTCGCGGCGACGCGGTACGTTTCGTTGGGCTCGTTGAGCGGAGCGGTAGCCGTCGTCATCGCGTCGTTCGCCATACCCCTTGTAATGCGCCGCGCCGTCGACTCGTATTTCGTCGCCTTTTCCGCCGTTTGTGGCGCGGCGATAATCTTCGCCCATCGCAAGAATATTTCCCGCCTTTTGACGGGGGCCGAGGGTAAATTGGGAGGCCCGAAAAAAGATGGCGCCTGACGCCGAGGCAAAGGGAGTCGCGGTCCTGGGCGCCGGGTCATGGGGCGTCACGCTGGCGCGCCTTCTCGCCGAAAACGGCAACGCCGTGCGACTTTGGTGTTATTTGCCGGAAGAATACGAAATGTTAAGCGCGACGCGCGAACGGCGCGATTTATTGCCGGGGGTGGTTCTACCGGACGACGTGGGGATATCGGACGACGCCGCGGCCGTAGCTTCCGGGGCCGGCGTAGTTTTTTTCGTCGTGCCTTCTTTCGGCGTTCGGTCGACGGCGAAGTTAATCCGCGAAGCGTGTGACGGCTCTCAGCTCGTCGTATCCGCGGCCAAGGGGTTTGAAGAAGATACGTGCCTTCGTATGACCGAAGTGCTGGCGGAAGAATTGGCGGGGAAAGCTCGGGGGTACGTATCGTTCTCCGGACCCAGCCATGCCGAGGAAGTGTCTCGCCGCATACCGACGGCCATCGTGGCGGCGTGCCGAGACGAGAATGCGGCGCGGGAAGTCCGGGATTTGGCGAAAACGTCGTATCTGAGGGTCTATACCAACGATGACGTCGTCGGCGTGGAGTGCGGCGCGGCCCTCAAGAACGTTATAGCCATCGCGGCCGGCACGGTGGACGGCCTGGGCTACGGCGACAATACCAAAGCCGCCTTGCTGACGCGGGGCCTCGTGGAAATAACGCGCCTCGGCGTGGCGCAGGGGGCCAAGGCCGAGACATTCGCCGGCCTATCCGGGCTGGGCGACCTGGTCGTAACGTGTACGAGCCGCTACAGCCGCAACCGGTACGTGGGAGAGGAGTTGGGGAGAGGCCGCCGGCTCGACGACATCCTGGCCTCTATGAAGATGGTGGCCGAGGGGGTGCGCACGACGAAGGTGGCTTACGAACTGTCGCGGGAGACGGGGGTAGAGATGCCCATAACCGGCGAGATGTATCGCGTCATGTTCGAAGGTAAGGACCCGCGCACCGCCGTCTGCGACTTGATGGCCCGGGAACCGAAATCCGAAAAGTCCGGCGCCGGCGGTCGATAGGGCTTGAAATATCGTCGTAAAACGCTTATATTTAAATATGCGCCTCGGCACCGTGGTCGGGATGGTGGTGTCGACCGTCAAGGACGACGGCCTTTTGGGGTTGAAGCTCCTCGTCGTCGAAGACGCTGACGTACGCGGCCGGCGGAAGGGTTCGGCTTACGTCGCCGTCGACGCGGTGGGCGCCGGGAGGGGAGAGTTGGTATTGACCGCGGCCGGGTCGTCGGCGCGTCAAACGGCGCTCACGAGAGACCGACCCGTGGACGCGGTCGTGATGGCCATCGTCGAAACGGTGGAGGCCGGCGGCGAGATTACCTACCGCAAAGCGGCGGGGGGGCGTGATGAAGGCGGGTAGAGTCATAGGGTCGGTGGTGGCGTCGCGGGTAGCCGAAGGGCTCGAGGGGCGGAGGTTCTTGTTGACGGTGCCCGTCGACGACGGCGACGACGTCACGGGAGAAGAGTTCGTGGCGTGCGACGTGGTGGGAGCCGGCCGCGGGTCTCGGGTAATTTGGATAGGGGGTAAGGAAGCGGCTTTGGCTTTTGGCCGGGACGACATTCCGGTAGATGCCACCTGCGTCGCGATATTGGAACGGCACGGCCGGCGAGAGGAAAACGACTGATGGAGTTGGGTCGCGTCTTAGGGCCTGCGCCCTCAAATGTCAAACATCCGGCGCTCGACGGTTTAAAACTCGTCTTCGTCGAGGCCGAGGGGAAGGGAAAACGAGGGGTGGTAGTGGCCTGGGACGTGGTGGACGCGGGCCCGGGCGACAGGGTCCTGATAATGAGGGAAGGCGGTGCCGCGGTAAGGCTATTGCGCCGGGGCGCGGCGCCCGTCCGGACGGTGTTGGTAGCGCAGGTAGATAGGGTAGACCGTGAACGGTAAAACGACAACGAACGGCGTTTCCTTCGATCGCAACGTCGGCGGCGGGGCTACGATGGCCACCGTCACCGGCCGCGTTGGAATCGAAGAGGCGAACGAACTCCAACGCCGCTTCGACGAGGTATTCAAGGCCGGTCGGCCGTGGGTAATTATTCGGATGAAGGACGTCGATTTCATATGTTCCGCGGGGATGGGGACGTTGCTTTCGGCGGTGGGCGAAGCGCGCAAGAGGGGCGGGGAAGTAATTTTCGCGGATGTCTCGCCCAAAGTCCGAACCATTTTCGAGTTCCTCGATATCTGGGATTATATAACGTCGGCGGGCGATAAAGACGCGGCGTTGGAAATGGTAGCGGCGGGGAAACGCACGCGGGCCCAATTGACGGATGCCGCCCTTACGCCTTCTTTTATGATGGACGACTTAAGGGCCAAGCTCAACGAGGGGATCCGTTTAAGTAAGGACGGCAAAATCAAGGACGCCTTGGCGTATTTCAACGCCGTCGTCAAGGCAGACAAAGATAACACGACGGCGCTGGTGTGGAAGGCCAGCCTGCTGGAGCGATTGGGGCAATACGGCGAAGCGCGCCGTTTGTATAGACGCGTTTCCGAAATCGGCCGCGGCGACCCCCGGCTTTTGTCGTATGCCCGCGGCCGTCTCGAAAAACTCGACCAGAAGTTGCAGGTGACGACGGACCGCGAAAAAGCCTTCGAGCAACTGCGGGCCGCCGTCCGCACCTTGGCCGAGGCCCCTGCCCGGACGCCGGTTTTCTTCAACCCCGAACGGACGATCGAATCGAGTAAAGCTCCTTTCTTGGAATGCTTTCGCACGTGGGACGACGGCACCTATTACGGCGACCAACGGTCGGGGCGCTCTTTCGAAAGGGGCGGCGGTTATTTCGTGTGGATAGGCGGCCGGGGCTTCGTCGTCGACCCCGGTAAAAATTTCGTCGTCCGTTTTGCCGAGGCCGGCCGGCGATTGGCCGATATAGAAGCCATAATCGTTACCAACGTCGCGTGGGATTACGGCGCCGAGTTGGAACCCCTCCTGGAAGCATTTAGCCGCTATAATAAAGCCGGCATAGGTCCTGCCAGGAAGGTCGAAGTTTTGGTTAACGGGGCGGTATACAAAAAAAATTATTCGTGGTTTTCGGCCCTTGGCAACGCGGTCCATAAATTGACGGTTCTTTATCCCGGCCACGCCTTCCGCGTCGGCGACACTACGCTTTACGTTAAGTTCGGCGACATCTCGGAAGGGCGGCCCGATGACGCGCTGGGTTTGGTGTTTACCGCCGGGCGTGCCAATTTCGGATATGTTGGTGACGTGGTCTGCCGCGACTTGGAAGCGTTGGCCGCTCAATACCTGGCGGCCCGGGGTTACGTGTTACTCGCGCACGTGGGGGACGTCTATGACGGCGAAAGCACTTCCTCCGAACGGCCTGCCGAGTGCCGCGGCGTCGAAGCCGTGGGGCGGTTGCTCTCGGAGGTCAAGCCGTCTATCGGCCTGTTGGGGAAAATATCCAACGTGACCGATCCCGTGGCGTTGAGCGAGGCGATTGCCAAAGCGGCCGCGGTTCGTTGTTTACCGGTCGACGTCGGCTTAACGGTGAATCTCGAAACATCCGAAATATTTACGGCTGCCGGCCTTACGCCGCCGACGGCGTTGAACGTGTATAAAGGGGGAGACTACCGTCTACATTATGATGCGGCCACGTAAGGCGGGAAACGAAAGGCGACCTCTAAACTAAGCCATAAGGGCGGTTTTGCAGGAAGGTAAACATGAAAGATTTTCAAATTAAAAGGGTCGAAGAGAGCAAGGACGGCTGCGTCGTCGTGGCGGTGGAAGGCCAGGTCGGCATTGAAGAAGCCGCGCAGGTTTCCAAGTTCTTCGAGGAGATCGAGAACGAGGGTATCGTTTGGGTTGTGGTGAGCCTCGAGGGCGTCGATTTCATAAGCACGGCCGGCGTAGGGGCGTTATTGTACGCCGTCGGCGGCGCCAGAAAACGGGGCGGCGAGATCGTCTTTATCCAATTTTCTCCCAAAACGAAAGCGGTCTTCGAGTTCCTCGACCTCCACGATTTCATCGTTACGGCCGCCGACAAAGAAAGCGGCCTGCAAGTTGTCAAAGACATCAGAAGCGGCGCCCGACGGTTGAACGAGTAAAGGGGGCGCCGCCCGGTCGGCAGCAGCGATTCCAAGGTTAGCCGCTAACGGGGCAACAGCTTACAGCGTAACCCGGTATATAATACCTCCGAACAACACCTCGACTTTTTCGCCCAAAGCAAAGTAAGGGGCGAGGCCGGGGTGTTCTTCTAATAATTCAAAATACTCCTTACTGCCGAAGTCGACGTCGACGGCCTCTTCGTCGGCCCCTTCGTCGAGGGCCAAGTCGTGCCAAATGCCGTCGACCAGCCGGAAGCTTTTTCCCTCGACGTAGCGCACCGCGCCGCCCCCGTACGGGGAAGGGGCGACGGCCGTCCGCTTCAGGTCGCCGATAGCCTTCGATTCGCGTACGGAGAGTTCTTCCGCGCTAGCCGGCGCCCGGAAGCCCTCCCCGCTTCTCATCCACGCGCCGGCGGAAGCCAAATCCCTATCGGCTGCGCCGAGGCCGCTCCATACCGCCGCGGGAGGGTGTTTCGCCGCCGGCCCCGTTTCCTCCACCAGGTACGACGTATACGGCGTAGGGATACCGTATCGTTTGGACAACGTTACGACGGCGTCGACCAATTCTTTATCCTCGCCCTCGAGCTTAATCTGTTCCAAGAGGAAGCCGACCTTACGCGCGGCCCACAACGCCGGGATGTATTTATTGTCGCGGCTTTTTCCCGCTGCGGCGGCGAGGTTATACCGGAAGTGTTCCAGGCGCCCCGCGCGCTCGCCCGAAATCGTTAAGGCGCCGTCCGCCAGTTCGCCCCTATACCGCCCCAGGACCGTGAGTTGGGTCCCGGCGAAGATGTCCGGCATCGACGCCGGATACGAGTCGTAAAATTCCACGTTCTCCCAAGCGAGCTTCACGTCGGTGAGGATCGGCTTGGAAATCTTGTCGTAGAAAGAGGTTACGGCTAAGTCGAGGTCCTCGCCCGGTTCGACGTATTGCGCGGTGCCGCCGTTTTTGCGAGCCAGGCCGTCGAGGAGCTCGGCCTTGACGTTATAACCTACGCCGAAGCAGAAGAGGCGGGCGTTAATTTTCTCGTTAGCCGCTGCGACGTGGGCGACGATGTCCGCAACGTTCCGTTCGCCGACCGTCGGCTTGCCGTCCGTGAGGAAGACGACCATGGTGGTCGCGACCCGGTCGGCGGCCGCGGACGAAAGGCTTTTCGCCAAAGCGCCGTCGACGTTAGTGCCGCCGCCGGCGGTCAACCCGTTCAAGAAGTCGAGGCCGGCCTCGACGTTCGCCGCGGTCGCCGCGACCGTCGTATCGCGGAATAGCGTCGGTTGTTCGTTGAAGGGCACGATGTTGAAACGGTCGCCCGGGCCCAGCTGTCTAAGGCAATAGCTTACGGCTTCTTTGACCTGTTCGACCTTTCCCCCCGCCATCGAGCCCGATATGTCTATCGCGAAGATAAGTTCTTTGGGTTCGGGAGTCGTGACCGGCGCCGGCGGCGGCGTGATAACCAGGATGGCGTACCCGTCGTCGCCGCCTTCCTTGTGGGCGAGAACGCTCGCGCCCATTTCGGCCGTGCCGCCGCGGTAATAAATGACGAGGTCCTCCGCCGGTTTAACGTTTTTAACGCGGTATTGTACGGAGGCCGTCGTCGGGGTTTTTCGCTCGAGTTGGATTTTATGGGAGGGGGAAAATACGTTTTCGATGGCGACGCTCGATATTATGCTCACGTTCACGTCGACGTCTTCTATCGGCTCGCGGCTGAACCGCTCCGTATCCAACGGGTATACGAATTTAACCAGGCCGCCGTCGAACGGTAGGAGCTCGGAATACGTGATCTCGACGCGTTTTTGGCTTTTCGCCGGAATGGGGTAGACCCGCGCCTTGACGGCGCCGCGGCCCATGTATTCTAAAAGGGCCGGGTCCTTGTTCTGGCTGACCAGTTTTCGGTATTCGGTCGCGGCTTCGTCGGCGTCGAGCATCGTTCCCTCCACCGGTTTCCCGTCCACCTGGAGCGAAAAACGGTCGACGGCCGCGCCCTTGGGCAAGGGGAAAATATATATACCTTCTACGTCGAAGTTATACGGGTTTGCGAAAAGCTCGTCGACGTGGGTGGTGGCTACTTGGTCCTCGATAGTCGTCTCGACGTGGTGGTATTTGATGTCGAGGCTGTAGCGTTCCGGTATCGGCTCGGGCTTGGGCCAAGGCGGCATCGGATACGGGATCGGTATGATTATGCCGTCGGCGCCGCCTACGGCCGGCAACAACGCCCATAATGCCGTTAACGTTAGCGCGCCGTAAATTAATCTATGATTCATAGTAAACACCTCATCCTGAGTTAAGGGGCCGCTTTTCGTATAATTTGACGCGTTGGGCGGGGTATCCGTTTAACCGTCGTTGCCGGCGCGGGTGCGCCGCTTACGCCGTCGGGCCGCGCAAACGGGCCAAGACCCGCCGGACCGCTTCGCGCAAAAGCGCGTCGTCTTCGAACGCGGCGCCGTTTTCGGCCGGCGCGTCGCATATCGCGCAGGGAATGTTGAGAGGGGCCTTGCCGGGCGTTACGGTCATGAGTTTCGCGACGTCGTCGGACGTAAGCAAGGATACGCGGCCGAGTTGCCGTGCTACCAGCATGACGCGCGCGAACTGTTCCACCTTCTCGAGCGTGAAGAAAGCCTCCCATAACGTCGCGCCGAGCGTGACGGTCCCGTGGTTGGCTAGGAGGAAAGCGTTATGGTCGCGGAGCTTAGGCCGGATGCTTTCCGGTACCTCGGCCGTCGACGGCGTCGCGTACGGCGCCAGCGGCACGTTGCCCAGCGTCGTCACCACCTCCGGCAATACGCATTCCGCCAGCGGCATACGGGCGACGGCGAAACCCGTCGCCGTCGGCGGGTGGGCGTGGACGACGCCGCCCACGTCCGGCCGCTCCTGGTATATCTCGAGGTGGAGCAGGATTTCGCTCGAGGCGTTGCGGTGCCCCTCTACGCGCCGGCCCGCGAGGTCTAAGACGACGACGTCGTCCGCGGCGAGCATCCCTTTGCAAAGTCCCGCCGGCGTAGCGACTATAAGGTCCGTGCCGACGCGGCAGCTCATGTTGCCGTCCGTCGCGACGACGAAACCCCGGTCGTAACAGCGCCGGCCTATCTCCACGATTTCCCTGCGGCCTTGCCAGATATTCATAATCTATTCCTCGGAAAACTTAGTTATCGCGCCTTATATCGTTATACGTAAGAGATATTTAAGCTATTTATTTATGTATATTACTTTAACTATGTTTATGCGGGCCGTGTGGTTAAATGCCGCGGCTAAATGCGGCGCTTACGTATGACGTAAATATAACATCGCGAGGGCGAGTTGGCAAAGAAAAACCCGCCCTGTCGCGGGCGGGTTTCATGGTTTTATCTCCGGCTTAGCGCGCGACGACCATGGCCTTCACGAACCGTTCCCCCGCGGCCTCCAACGTGTATAGGTATACGCCGGGCGCGACGTTTTGCGGCCGCCACTCGAGCTCGTACGTTCCGGGTTGATAGATTTTATCGGCCAACGTCGCGACGCGCCGGCCGGCGAGGTCGTAGACGGCCAGTTTCACCTTGGCCGGAACCTGGCAGGCGAACTTTATTTTGGTATACGACGTTACGGGGTTGGGCCGGTTTTGGGCGAGGTTGAAAGCGGTCGGCACGTTGGGTTCGGGCCGCGGCCCCGGTTTCAAGGCCCACAACGCCGTATCGGCGTTTTCGCGGAGCGCGTCGAGGTCGGCGCCCGCGACCACCGCGAACGTAACTATCTCCGTCAGGCCGGCGGGGATTTCGAACGGGCCGGCGCTGAGCATCACGCGCCAATCGTAGGGTTTCGTCTGCTCGCAGTCGAAGCTGGGGTCTTCCATATAGGCGTATTTGTATTGGTCGGTGTCGGGGTCGTTCATGATGTCCCACGAGTGCGCGCCGCGAACCGGGCCGTCGATGCAGACGAGGCCAAGGTAAGGGTTGTCGCGGTCGTCGTCGTACATGTACGGCATCTTCCGCTCGGCGTCGAAGCCGACGTAGTCGTCGATGTAGGAGAGCGAACCGCCGATATCGAAATCGTACGCGAGCGCGAAATAAGTTTTCTCCAGCGTTGCGGAAGACCCGTTTTTGACGTGGTAGCGGAAGGCGATGAAGTCGTCGTAGTCATCAAGGTACGAGCTTACGCCGTGCACGTCGCATTCGACCGGTATCGGCCCGTTTTCGCCGGCGTTAGCATCGTTTATACGGTAGTATGAGTCGAGCGTGCCGTCGCGTTTAATATAAGACGGGACTTGTGTCCACTCGGGGTCGCGCGACATTATAACCGGCGTAAGGCCGTCCCACTCGGGCGGGGAAACGACAAACAACCAATAACGTTCCCCCACGATTTTGGAGCTTGTGGCTAACCAACATTCACCTTGATATATGTTACGCGGCCCATTCGGCGGTGGGTATATGCCGGAACCCTCAAAGTCGCCTACGCCACCATCATTCCAGATCTTGAGCCACAACAGGCCGTCGTCGTGGATGTCCCAATCCGGGAATTCGCCCGAAGGCGCCCCGTAGTCTTTTCCCCAGGTGGTTGGCGCTGCTAAAAATATTCCTATTATTAACGTCGCAATTTTTTTCCACATCGCGACGCACCTCCTGGATGGGAAACGCGGCGCCGGTTTTGGGGCCGGCGCCGCCGTATTTCCGCGTTATTTAACCACCGCGAGCCGTTTCGTCGCGACCTCGTCGCCGGCCCGCAGGCGGTAGATGTAGACCCCCGCGGCCAATCTACCCGTATCGAGCGTGGCCTCGTTCTCGCCGGCGGGACGGTACCCCTCCGCGACGATGGCGACCCTCCGCCCGCTTAAGTCGAAAACTTCCAGCGTCACGCCGCCCGCGTCGGCGAGGGTGAACGTTATCGTCGTCGTCTCGCGCGCCGGGTTGGGGAAGTTCTGCGCCAGGCCGAATGCCCGCGGCTTGGCCTTGTCACCCGCCGTGACCCTTAACGGCCCGTATCGCTCTTTGCCGCCCCGCAACGTTACGGCCTCGAGCGCGTATTCGTACGTGACCCCCGCGGCAACGGACGAGTCGACGAACCTGAACGGTTTTCGCCCGGTTATGAGGGACGTGTTGACTTTGACCTCAGGTGTGGCGGCTTCCTTGGCGGCGCGGTACAAGTTGAAGCCGGCGTACGTGATATTCGGTTCCCAGTTCAGCTCCACCGCGCCCGGCAACGCGCGCGCCCAGAACCTGTCAACGCCGGTGAAGATATCCCAGTATTTGTCGTAAGCGGCGTCCGAGTTGGCTTGGAGCTCCGACAGGTTCATCCCCGCCACGACGGCGAACGCATACCTGAGCTTCTCGTTGTTGGCGCAGACGTGCGGCCCGCTAGACAAACACACCACCCAATCGTACGGCGTCTCTTGTTCGATCCACTTGCCGGAGGTTATGAGCGCCCATTTCTCGGCGTCAGTCTTGGGTTCTTCTGGAGCAGCGGGTGCGCCCATCGTGTGCGGTTTCCCGTCGAGGATGCGAAGGCCGACGTACGGGTGTTCCGGGTCGTCGTCGTACATATAAGGCATTTTGCGGGGATAGTCGATGCCGACCTTGTCGTCGATGTAAGATAGCGAGCCGCCGACGTCGAAGTCATAGTAAAGGCAGATGAACTCGTCGGATAAGTTTCGGCCCGACTTGTTTAGGAATTGGGTTTGGAAGATGATATAGTCGTCGTTCGTAGCGTCGGACCATTGCATGCCGTGCTGTTCGACGACGAGGCCGATGGGCCCTTCTTCCTTCGCGTCGCGGTCGTCGACCTTGAGGTACGAGTCGAGTGCGCCCCATTTTTCTACGTACTCCGGGCGTTGGTTCCAGCTCGAGCCGTCGCTCCATAACGTACCAAGGATATTGTGCCATTCCGGATTCTTGCCGCTACCCACGGCCATTTCGCCGCTCACGCGCGGCTTTCCCCAGGCGTTCGTCCCGACCCACGTATAGCCGGCGTATAAGGTATTTACGCCGCTCTCCCCGGGGTAGGTACCGCTTCCTCCCACGTCCCCTACGTATAACCTGTTGTTTAGTTTCAACCAGTAAAGGCCGGCGTCGTGGAGGTCGTTGCTTTGGCCGTCAACATAGTGGGCCGCGTCGCCGTATTTCGCGTTCGCGGCCCAACTCGCGCCGGCGATAAAGAGCAATATTACCGCCGTCGTTATTATTCTCTTTTCCATATCCGCCTCCCGGATTATGGTTGGTTTTTTTTTTTTTTTTTTTCGCGTACGATAAAATTTTACACCTACCCCCGGGCTAAGTCAAGTCCATAATTGCAGGTTTTCCATTTTCCTAACCTGCAACTCGTTATATAACAATACGTTGGGGAAACTACGTGAAAACCGTCACTTTCCCGGTTTTTGGGGAATTGTAAACGTAAAAGGATACCGCACCGTCACGGCGTCGGCGCCCGGGCCGAAGTCCCATTCGGCGACGCACCTCCTGGATGGGAAAGGCGGCGCCGGTTTTTAAGGCCGGCGCCGCCGTATTTCCGCGTTATTTAACCACCGCGAGCCGTTTAGTCGCGACCTCGTCGCCGGCCCGCAGGCGGTAGATGTAGACCCCCGCGGCCAATCTACCCGTATCGAGCGTGGCCTCGTTCTCGCCGGCGGGACGGTACCCCTCCGCGACGATGGCGACCCTCCGCCCGCTTAAGTCGAAAACTTCCAGCGTCACGCCGCCCGCGTCGGCGAGGGTGAACGTTATCGTCGTCGTCTCGCGCGCCGGGTTGGGGAAGTTCTGCGCCAGGCCGAATGCCCGCGGCTTGGCCTTGTCACCCGCCGTGACCCTTAACGGCCCGTATCGCTCTTTGCCGCCCCGCAACGTTACGGCCTCGAGCGCGTATTCGTACGTGACCCCCGCGGCAACGGACGAGTCGACGAACCTGAACGGTTTTCGCCCGGTTATGAGGGACGTGTTGACTTTGACCTCAGGTGTGGCGGCTTCCTTGGCGGCGCGGTACAAGTTGAAGCCGGCGTACGTGATATTCGGTTCCCAGTTCAGCTCCACCGCGCCCGGCAACGCGCGCGCCCAGAACCTGTCAACGCCGGTGAAGATATCCCAGTATTTGTCGTAAGCGGTGTCCGAGTTGGCTTGAAGCTCCGACAGATTCATCCCCGCCACGACGGCGAACGCATACCTAAGCTTCTCGTTGTCGGCGCAGACGTGCGGCCCGCTGGAAAGGCATACGCGCCAATCGTACGGTTCGGTCTTTTCGATCCACTTACCCGAGGTCATAAGCGCCCACTTCTCGGTGTCGGTATCGGGGTCCTCCATAATATTAGGGACGCCCAAAGTATGAGGTTTCCCGTCAAGGATGCGTAAGCCCACGTACGGGTGTGTCGGGTCGTCGTCGTACATATACGGCATTTTGCGGGGGTAGTCGATGCCGACTTTGTCGTCGATATAGGATAACGAGCCGCCGATGTCGAAGTCATAGTAAAGGCAAATAAACTCGTCGGACAGTTTTCGGCCGGACTTGTTCAGGAAGTGGGTTTGGAAGATGATATAGTCGTCGTTCGTAGCGTCGGACCATTGCATGCCGTGCTGTTCGACGACGAGGCCGATGGGCCCTTCTTCCTTCGCGTCGCGGTCGTCCACTTTAAGGTACGAGTCGAGCGTGCCCCATTTTTCGACGTATTCCGGCCGCTGGTTCCAGCTCGAGCCGTCGCTCCACAACGTCCCCAACACGTTATGCCATTCGGGGCCGCTCGAACTAATTGGGAAGTCGCCGCTAACGCGCGGCTTTCCCCAGGCGTTGGTACCGACCCAACAACAACCGACGTAAAGCGTAGTGTCGCCTTCTTTACCGGGGTAGTTGCCGCTACCGCTATTAGGGTCGCCTACGTACAAGCGGGGCCACAGTTTTAGCCAGTAAAGGCCGGCGTCGTGGATGTCGTTGCTTTGGCCGTCAACATAGTGGGCCGCGTCGCCGTACTTAGCGTTCGCGGCCCAACTCGTGCCGGCGATAAGGAGCAATATTACCGCCGTCGTCATTATTCTCTTTTCCATATCCGCCTCCCGGATTATGGTTGGGTTGTTTTTGCGTACGATAAAACTCTACACCTACCCCCGGGCTAAGTCAAGTCCATAATTGCAGGTTTTCCATTTTCCTA
>CAZLXP010000002.1:20566-72921 GCA_964563535.1 uncultured bacterium
GGAAACTACGTGAAAACCGTCACTTTCCCGGTTTTTGGGGAATTGTAAACGTAAAGGGGTACCGCACCGTCACGGCGTCGGCGCCCGGGCCGAAGTCCCACTTCGCTACCGCGGCGGCTACGGCTTCCTCGAAGAGCTTACAACCGGTCGTCCCTTCCAGGACTTCGCTGGCCGTTACCGCGCCCGTGCTCGCGACGGTGAACTTCACGACGACGGTCCCCTCGACGGCCAGGCCGGCGTCGAGGTACGTATTGTAAATGGTAGTTATCTCCGCCTTATGTTGTTCGATGACGGCGGCGATGTCGCCCGGGTCGCGGCCTGCCGCTTCGCCCAGGGCGAGGCCGGCCGCGGCCGGGATGGCCGCGACTATCGCGCCTATAAGGCAAGCGTATAACGGTTTCATTTTTTAGCGGACGGCGGGAGATAGCCGCAAAACCGGCGAGCGCGAAATCGTCCCGCCTTCGGCGCCCGGGACGTATTCGCGGCCGCCGCGGTCGACAGCCCTTCTATTTCCTACTGTAAAATATGAAAGGGTAGGTTAGCGTGACGTCGTTCGTCGACGGCGTGAAGGTCCATTTATTTATGGCGCGGGCCAACGCCACCTCGAGCGGTTTCACGTTGACCGTCGACTCGACGACCTCGACGCCGGCGACGCCGCCCGACGCCAGGATGGTGAACCGGACCTTGAGTTTGCCGGCGGCATTCGGGTAGATGTTGAGGTAGTGTTCGTATATCTGCTCCAACTCCCGCTGTTTTATGTCGATTTCAGTTTGGATCTCTGGCCCCGTCCGCGTGCCGCCCGGCTTGACCTTGACGGGAGCCGCGGGCGTCTCGCCCAAGTCGACGGAAGTCGCTATCGCGACCGCGGCTCGAGCCATATCGTTCGCCGGCGACACGCGGCCCTCGTCTTTATCCAGGAGGAATATCATTTCCGCGCTCGCGGCGTCGAGCAAAAACGAATAACGAACGTCGTAGTGGCCGGGGAGGGTTTCGGTCGCGTCCCAGGCGATAGGTTGGACGGCGTGGCCCTCGGCCTCGAAACCCATAAGTAATCCGTCGACCGCCCGGGCGACGTCCATGAAATAGCCTTCGCCGCGCCAGCTCTTGACGATGGCTATGGCTTCGTCCTCGCCCGCCGCGCGACATGCCGGCGGCGTCGCCGCGGCCGCGATCAATAACGCCAGCAACTCTATTCTGCGCGCCACGCCCCATTATATAATAAGACGCGCGCGACCGTAATAAAAAAGGCCGCGCCGCGGCCTTCGGGGCTTGGTTCCCGAACCCGTCCTTAAAATTCTTGCGGCAGGGAGAGGATATGTTCGTAGTTGAACACCGGGCCGTCTTTGCAGACGTATACCGAACCGATGTTGCACCGGCCGCATTTACCTACGCCGCATTTCATCCTCATCTCCAGCGTGGTCCAGATCTGGCCGGGCGCGTAATCCAATTTTTCCATAAGGGATTTCGCCACCAGCTTGATCATTATAGGCGGTCCGCAAGTTATGACGACGCGGTTGTCGGGGGAGGGGCGCTCTTCCTCCAGGATGGGGGGAACGAAAGAGGTCCGGCCGCGCCATCCGGGTATCGGTTCGCCCGGGCATAACGGGTCGAGCGCAAGGGTTACGTCGATGTCGTCGCGCCCTTCGAACGCGACGAGCTCGCGTTCGTAAACGAGCTCGCACTCCTCGCGCGCGGCGTAGATGAGGTCGATGTGCTCGAAATCGCCCCGGTTATCGAGGCAGGTCCATAGGAGGCCGCGGAGCGGCGCCTGGCCGATGCCGCCGCCGATGAACAGCAACTCCTTCCCTTTGAAATCGTCGTAGGGGAACCAATTGCCGAATGGGCCGCGGAAGGTAATCGCGTCGCCTTCGTTCAGGTTGTGAAAGGCGCGCGTAACCTTGCCGACCTCTTTGACCGTAATCTCCAGGCCGTCGCGGCTCGGCGGCGACGCGAGACAGAACGCCGCTTCCCCGACGCCGTAGACGCCGAACTCGCCGAACTGGCCGCACTTGAAATCGGGCCGGTCGCCGTCCTCGAACGATAGTTGGAACGTCTTTATGGTCGGCGTTTCGGCAACGACGCCGGCGATGCGGACGAGCCGCGGCACGTATAGACGTTCGGCGCTATTTTCCATGGCGCGCGCCGCCCGGGGGCGTGTCCTTTAAGCCGCCGAAATATTCGACCAGCTCTTTGATGTTTATCTTTACCGGACAGTACGTAATACACCTGCCGCAACCCGTACAGAGCAGGGGCCCGAAACGCTCGGGGTAATACCAGAATTTGTGAAGGAGCCGTTGGCGGTAGCGCTTATATTGCCGGTCGCGGGGTTGGTGCGCCGCCATGGCGGTAAAAGTCCGGCCGGTGCAGTGGTCCCACGTGCGGAGGCGGCGCCCGCCGACGGTGCCGCCCTCGTCCTGGATGTCGAAGCAGTGGCACGTCGGGCAGGTATACGTGCATATCCCGCAACCGATACACGTGCTCACCAGAATTTCCCAGTCGGCGTGTTCAAACGCTTTTTCCAGGCCGGCTCGAGCCGCTTCGAGCATCGGCTCCTTTTTCGTCGTCCCCGCTTTTTCCTGGAAAGCCCGTATCGAACTTTCGGCGTCGCCCCCTTCGGGGTTGAAGAGCTCTTTGTACCGTGCGACGAGGTTGCGGCCTTTTTCGGTCTGGACCTTCACTAGATAATAATCCTCGAGCGGATAAGCGACGGCGTCGACGCTTTCCTCGGCGTACGATATGCGGTCGCAGAAGCAATCTTGTTGCGAAATAGTGCACGCGAGGGCGAATTGGGTCGTCGCGGCGCGCCGATTTAAGTACGGGTCGTCGAGATAGTCCCAAGTGAAGACGTGGTCTATGACGTCGAACGCCGCGGCGTCGCACATATTGACGCCGAAGAGGAGGATTTCGCGCGCGGGCCCCGCCGCTCCTTCGGCCCGTATTTTCTCGCCCTCGCGCTCGTACCGGACCAACGTTTCGGTTTGGGGCAGCGCGAACGTTTTGGCGGACATCGGCGGCTGTTGGTCGACGAAGCCGACGTCGTCGAAGGTGGCGGGTCGACCATATATGAGGTTGTTATTCGCGTCTCGCGTCTTCGCGACGACGTCGTAATCGGCCAGGGCACGGTCGAAGAGCTCAGCGACCTTGTCCAGGTTAGATCTGTAATACTCCGCGGCCATCAGGTTAAAGGATAAAGTCCTCTTTGTCCGCACGTTCGTAGTCGATGAGCGCCGGTTTCGCCTCGGCCGTTTCGCCGGAAACGTAGCCGAAGCGCTCCGCGAAGTCGCGCGACAGGACGTTATTCAATACGTCGACCGGTATTCCCGCCGGGCAGGCCCGCGAGCATTCCTGGCACTCGATGCAGCGGCCGGCGAGGTGTAGCGCGCGTATCAGGTGGTAATGGAGGTTGTTTTCCGGCGCGACCGATTTATCGACCCACTGCGGTTTGTTGTCCTCGACGAAGCACTGGTGGCAGTAACACAGCGGACAGGCCAACCGGCAGGCGTAGCAGCGGATGCAGAGCGACATCTGCTCCCGCCACCACGCCAGCCGCTCGTCGGCCGGCATTTTTTCGACCTCTTCGAGCAAAGGCCACCCCTCGGCGGGCGCTGGCGTGCTGACGCGCTCGCCGACGAAGACGTCCGCTGAGGGCGTGTTGCGCTCCACGCAGCGCCGACACTTCTCCTGCCAGTGCGATTCGCCCAAGGCTGTGAGGTCGGGTTCGGCTTGCGGTAGTTTGCGGGGGTCGACCATGGTGGGGCAGGGGACGCCGACGACTACCAACTTGGCGCGTTCGATTTGCCCCTCGGCCGCCAGGACGTTAAGGGTGCGCACTTCGCATTGTTTGCATACTAAGCCCACGCGGAAGCCGCGAAGCTCCGGCAAGAAGGCCGCGAGGTTATTGTACGACTTGCGGTCGAAGGTAAGGCGGCTCAGGTCCGAGTCTTTGGTCAGGATGGCCGGCAACGTATGGCCGTAATCCTCTACATAGCCGACGAAGTAATCTATCCGGTCGTCGTCGAATAGTTTCTTGACCGCGGCTTGGAGCTCTTCTTTAATCGTCGCCATGCTCTTCGTAGCGGAACGGGCCGGCCTCGAGCAACTCCTTCGTTACGGCCTCGACGACGTTGGCCCATTTGCGGCCTTCCGACGCCGAGACCCAGGAGACGCGAAAGCGGCGCGGGTCGACGCCGACGTGGTCCAGCAGCTGTTTGAGGGCGATGAACTTGCGCCGGGCGTAGTAGTTGCCCTCGATGTAGTGGCAGTCGCCGGGGTGGCAGCCCGAGACGAGGACGCCGTCCGCGCCCTCGCGGAAGGCGCGGAGTATCATGAGCGGGTCCACCCGGGCGGAGCACGGCACCCGGATGATGCGGACGTTGCACGCGTACGGGATGCGGCTGGTGCCCGCCAGGTCCGCGCCGGCGTAAGAACACCAGTTGCACAGGAAACCTACGATGTTGGGTTCCCACGGGGTCGCCGTCGCGGGCGCCTCTCGTTTTTCTTCCTCAGACATTATACTTCTTCGCGCGGCCGCGCTCGAGGTAACCGCCCAATTCGGCGTAAACCTGGTCGTCGCTGAAGCCGCGTTGGTCGATGACGTCGCCGGGGCACGCGGCGACGCACAGGCCGCAGCCCTCGCATTTGGCCTCGTTAATCTTCGAGACCGGCCGCGTTACCTTCTTGCCGTCTATGGTCATCGTGATTTCGGCCTTCTCCGGCGCGCCGAAGGGGCATACGTTGACGCAATTCCAGCAGCCGGTGCAGATGAACGGGTCGACTACGGCTATCGTCGGGTCCCGGGTGATGGATTCTTTCGAAAGTAAGCCCAGTACCTTGGAGGCCGCGGCGGACGCCTGCGCCACCGAGTCCGGGATATCTTTCGGCGCCTGGCAGCAACCGGCCAGGAATACGCCGGCCGTCGCCGTGTCCACCGGCCTGAGCTTGGGGTGCGCCTCGTTGAAGAAGCCGTCCTTATCCGTCGAGACGCCGAGTACGCGGGCCAGCTCTTCGGTCCCCTTGGGCGGCACCATCGCGGTGGCCAGAACGACCAGGTCCGCGGCGACCTCTACTTGTTCGCCCGAGAGCGTGTCCTGGCCCTCGACGATTACCTTGCCGCCCTCGTCGTAGACGCGGGAGACGCGGCCGCGGAGGTATTCCGCTTCCTCTTCGACGCACGCCCGCCGCCAAAATTCCTCGTAACCTTTGCCGCCCGCGCGCACGTCGATATAGAATAAATATGCTTTGGCGTCGTGGACGCGGTGCTTGAGGATGATGGCGTGTTTGGCGTTGTACATGCAGCATATTCTCGAGCAGTACTCTTTATATTTGTCGTCGCGCGAACCGACGCAGTGGACGAAGACGACCACCTTGGGCTCTTCGCCGTTCGACGGCCTTATGATTTTACCCTCCGTCGGGCCGCTGGCCGACGACATCCGTTCGAATTGCAAACCGGTTATGACGTCCGGAATGGCGCCGTACCGAAATTCGCCCATCTGGGTATGGTCGAGAAGGTCGTAGCCGGTGGCCACGACTATGGCGCCTACCTCTACCTCCTCCAGCTCGTCCTCTTGCTCGAAGTCAATGGCGCCGCGCAGGCAAGCCTTCTCGCAGGCGCGGCACTTTCCGGTTTTGAAGAAGACGCAGTTTTCGCGGTCGATGACGGGTTTATTGGGAACGGCCTGCGGGAACGGGACGTAGATGGCGGTGCGGTTGCCGACGCCGAAGTCGAACTCGCTGGGGATTTTCTTATAGGGGCACTTGCGCCAACAGTCGCCGCAGCCGTTGCAAAGGTCGCGATTTACGTACGTCGCCTTCTTGCGGATGGTTACCTTGAAGTTGCCGACGGCGCCGTCGACCTTTTCCACTTCGCAGTAGGTGTAAAGTTTTATCAACTTACTGCGAGCCGCGTCCACCATCTTGGGGGTGAGAATGCACTGCGAGCAGTCGAGGGTGGGGAAGGTCTCGTCTAACCCCGCCATTTTGCCGCCGATGGAGGGCGTCCGCTCGACGAGGATGGTCTCGACGCCGCCGTCGGCGACGTCGAGCGCCGCCTGAATGCCCGCCACGCCGCCGCCGATGACCAGCGCCCGCCTGGTGACCGGGACCACGATGGGCTCGAGGGGGAGGCTCTGCGCCACCCGGGCTACCATCATGCGGACGGCGTCGACGGCCTTGGCCGTCGCCTCGCCCACGTCCTTGTGCACCCACGAGCAGTGCTCGCGGATATTGGCCATCTGCATGCGGTACGGGTTTATGCCGGCTTCGGCGGCGACGGCGCGGAAAGTCGGCTCGTGCATCCGGGGCGAGCAAGCGGCGACGACGATGCCGTCGAGTTTATGCTCGCGCGCGGCGTCCAGGATCATCTTCTGGCCCGGGTCGGAGCACATATACTTATAATTGGCCGCGTAGACCACGTGCGGCAGCTTCGCCGCGGCCTGGGTGACCTTTTCGACGTCTACCGTGGAGGCGATGTTCGCCCCGCACCAACAGACGAATACGCCTACGCGAGCCATTATCCTTGGGCCGCCGCGGCTTCGGCGCGGCCGGTTTTTATCTTTTTAATCAAGGCCGAGGTATCCACCATGATTTTTTTGAAGCCGAGGTCGTCGCTCGAGTAACCCATACATAATCCCATCAGCTGAGTAAAATAAACCGCCGGGATGCGTTCCCGTATGCCGAGTCGTTTGAGTATGGCCGGCTGGCGCAAGTCGAGGTTGGATTGGCACATGGGGCAGGCTACGACGACGGCGTCGGCGCCGGCTTTCAACGCCGAGGCGATTATTTTACCCGTCATGTGGTGAACGATATCCGTGCGGGATAGCGAGAACGCGGCGCCGCAGCAGATGACGCGATGGGGCCAGTCCAACACGTCGGCGCCGCAGAGCTCTATAAGGCGGTCCATGGAACGTGGCTCTTCCATGTCGTCGAAGGCCGCGACGTCCTTGGGGCGGGTAAGCAGGCAGCCGTAGTAACAAACTACCTTAACGCCGCCCAGGGCCCCTTGGAGCTTAGCTTTGACTTCTTCTTCCGGCACGTCGTTGGCGATTATGTCGAGCAGGTGGCGGATGGCGACGCCCGCGCGGTACGGCCGTCCCATGGCCTTTTCAACCTCGCCGCGAAGACGGGGGTTCTGCCGCAAGTTTACGTCGGTATAGCGAAGGCGATTGTAGCAGGCGGCGCAGGGGGCGGCGACGGCGTCCTCGGTGGCGCTGGTTATAGTATGCGCCGGGAGCGCGTAGGCGAGGAGTTCGTTTACGGAATGAGCGGACGTCGCGCCGCAGCACGCCCACCCCCGGATGTCGACCAGTTCAATACCCAGCGTCTTGCAGACGGCCCGGGCCGATTGGTCGTACTCCACCGCCGTCGAGTGAAGGGTGCAGCCGGGATAATAACTAAACTTCACCGCGCGGCGCCTCCTCGCGGCTATACTTGAAGATGCGGCGGACGGCGGCGTTGTCCGCGCCGCGGCCGGGCATAAGTTTTATCTTTCCTTTGAAAACCATACCCGGGGCCGCGGTAAAATCTTTAAGCAAGTGGCCGCTCAGCAAGTTATTGAGCATTATCAGGCCGGGTTCGTATAGGCGCCCGAACCACTCGACGGTCTTGAGGAAAGCTTTGTGGAACATGGGCACCGGGCGTTCGCCCGACGTCATCCCTCGGCGATACGCGTCGTGGCGCAGCACTTCCATTATCTCTTTAATTTCTACGTTGCGCGGGCACCGCGCCGAACACATTTCGCAACTCGAGCATACCCAGTAAGAGTTCTGGTCTAACGCGCGGTCGTAAAGGCCGAGTTGAAGTAGCCTAATAATGCGGTTGGGCGGCTCGGCCATCGCGTAGGCCGCCGGGCAGCCGGCGGAGCATTTGCCGCACTGGTAACACTGGCTCAGCGGGTGGCCGAGCTGGGCTTCCATCCGGGCAAGGGTTTTTTTGATTTCGGGGTTTTCGCTTAGACGGATCACGGAAACGCGTCAATATAAATCGTCGTAGAAATCGCGGTAGGTTAGCAGCGCCGAAAGTATAACGTGGGACGTTTCACATCGGTCGATAAAAAAGCGGCCGGCCCGTCGACCGACTTATTAGTATAGCATTTCGACAATCAGGAATCAAGGGGAACACGTTATACTTTCCGGAAATAACGATCGGCGTTCGCGCGTTAACCGTACGCGGCGGTCGCGGCGGTGGCGGCGTATCACGTGCGCCGGCCCTTTATCTCTTTGATTAAAGCGGGTATTACTTCGTAGAGGTCGCCGACGATGCCGTAGGTCGCGACCTTGAAGATGGGCGCTTCCTCGTCTTTATTTATGGCGACGATGACGTCCGACGTGCCCATGCCGGCGAGGTGTTGGACCGCGCCCGAGATGCCGCACGCGACGTATAGTTTCGGGCTTACGGTTCGGCCCGTTTGGCCTACCTGACACGCGTACTCGATCCAACCGGCGTCGACCGCGGCGCGCGAGGCGCCCACCGCGGCCCCCAGACACGCGGCGAGTTCTTTGACGAGTTCGAAGCCCTCCGGTTTGCCCAGCCCCCGGCCGCCGGATACGATTATATCCGCCTCGCCCAGGTTTACGGTTTCCTTGGCCTCCAGGAATGAGACGACTTCGGTTACGTCGTCGTCGGCCGTCAGGTTGACGTCGAAAGCGACTACTTCGCCCGCGCGCGCCGGATCCGGCTCGAGGGCTTTCATCACTTTAGGGCGTACGGTCGCGAACTGGGGCCGGGCGACCGGCGTTACCCAGTCGCTCATCACCCGGCCGCCGCAACTCACGCGCGTCTGCTTCAAAAGGCCGGCGTCGTTTATTTCCAAGCCAACGCAATCCGCGGTAAGGCCGGTCCGTAAGTACGTGGCCGCGGCCGCGGCCAGGTCCCGGCCGTGCGTCGTCGCCCCGGCGAGGAGCACTGCCGGCTTAGTTTCTTGCGCGAGTTGGGCGAGGGCTTTGGCGTACGGCCGCGGCCTGAAGTCTCTCAACAAGTCGTGCTCGACGACGTAAACTTTATCCGCGCCCGCGGCGAAAAGCTCGGGTGCCACGTCCGCGGCCCCCGGGCCGAATACGGCCGCGGCGAGTTCGGCGCTCAGTTTGTCGGCCAGGTCGCGGCCTTTGCCGAGGAGTTCGGCGCCCACCGGCGCGGCCGTGCCGTCCCGGCGCCGTTCGATATAGACTAAAATACCCTTACGCTCGTCGTCAGCCATCGTTTCGCCCTCGACTAGATGATTCCCCGGTCGATAAGTTTTTCCGCCACCGTCCTGGCGGCGTCCGCGGGCTCGCCGGGTATGATATCGCCGCCCGCGCGCGCCGGCGGCCGGTATATGCGCTCGAGTTTCGAAAAAGAGCCCGTCGACCCTACTTTATCTTTATCGAGACCTAATGCCGCGGCGTCCCAGGTCGGGATTTCGACTTTTTTGGCTTTTCTTATCCCCATAAGCGAGGGGTAACGCGGCTCGTTAATCTCTTTGACTACCGAGATTACGGCCGGGAGGGGAGCGCGGACGATTTCGCGGCCGGCTTCCAATAATCGTTCCACCTTCACCGTCTTGGCGTCGAAATCTACCTCGTCGATTTTCGCGACGAAGTTGAGCATGGGGAGCTCGAGGAGGGCCGCGACGCGGGGAGCGACCTGGCCGGTGTCGCCGTCGAAGGTCGTTTTGCCGAATAACAGGATGTCGTACGCGCCGACGTTTTCCGCGGCCCTCGCGAGGACGAACGCCGTGGCCCACGTATCGCCGCCGTCGAAAGCTTCGTCCCGCAGGTGTACGGCGGCGTCGCAGCCCATCGCGAGCGCCGTGCGCAGCGCCTCGTCGGCGGAGAGCGGCCCTATCGTCAACGCCGTCACCGTTCCGCCGTGGGCTTCCTTTAGGCGGACGGCTTCTTCGATGGCGAACTCGTCGAAGGGGTTAACGATGAGGGGGACGCCCTCGCGTTTTATTGCGCCGGCGTCGAAATCTACCTGGAGCTCTTGGGTATCGGGAACTTGTTTTATACAAACGACGGCGTGCATAAAAGCCTCCTCGGAAGCTAAACGCGCCATTATATAGAACGGGTTTCGCGAAATCAAGGTAAAATAGTCTAAGGTGAAGCGCGAACGATGCGCGCGTCGGATTCGTCTTAATAATCGCCCGAAGCGATTATCGTATGGCGCGCGTAATAAAGGCGAAACGTCGAGGCATAGATGGCGGCGCGTTGAGGAGCGCCGGCTAGCACGGGCTTAAGAGCAAGGCGATCGGAAAGGGCGACCTCTCGGGCCGCTCTTTTCTAAGCAGCGTCCGGGAGGGGCTGCCATCGTCGCTTGAACCGCAGCGCCACGTTCACCAGGCTGATGAGCACCGGGACTTCGACCAACGGGCCGATTACCGCGGCGAACGCCGCGCCCGAATCCAGGCCGAAGACCGCGACGGCGACGGCGATGGCAAGCTCGAAGTTGTTGGAGGCCGCGGTAAAGGAGAGGGTTACGGATTGCGCGTAATTCGCGCCCAGCTTCTTGCTCATGGCGAAAGAGACGAAGAACATCAGGACGAAATATATTACCAGCGGTACGGCGATCCGTAACACGTCCAACGGGATTTTGACGATATATTCCCCTTTCAAGGAGAACATAACTACGATCGTGAACAGGAGCGCGACGAGCGTTACGGGGGATAGCTTCGGGATAATCCGGCTCTCGTACCATTCGCGACCCCGGAATTTGAGGAACGTAAACCTCGTTATTACGCCCGCCGTGAAAGGCACGCCCAGATATATAAATACGCTTTTAGCAATCTGGCCGATCGTTACGTCTACGGTCGCGCCTTTAAGGCCCAGCCACGCCGGCAACACCGTTACGAATACATACGCGTAAACCGAATAGAAGATAACCTGGAACAACGAGTTCAACGCCACGAGGCCGGCGGCGTATTCGGCGTCCCCGCCCGCCAGGTCGTTCCACACTATGACCATCGCGATGCATCGCGCGAGGCCTATCATTATCAGGCCGACCATATACTCCGGATGGCTTCGCAGAAATATTACGGCGAGGGCGAACATTAGGACCGGGCCGATTACCCAGTTCTGAACCAGCGACAGGCTCAACACGCGAACGTTGCGAAATACGCGGCCCATCTCCTCGTAGCGGACCTTCGCCAACGGCGGATACATCATCAATATAAGGCCTACGGCGATGGGGATGGAAGTTGTTCCGACCTGGAGGCCGGTGATGAAGGTGGTTACGGCGGGCAGCACGTAGCCGATGCCGACGCCCGCCGCCATCGCGACGAAGATCCACAACGTGAGGAAGCGGTCGAGGAGGGAGAGCTTTCCCGGTCCCGCGCGGGCCATATCTTACGCTCCTTATAACGGCGGGAATTCGCTCGCTGCGCTCTTACGCTCGCCGGCATGAAGGCCCCTTCGGCGAGCGGCCTTTCAAACTGGCTCGGGCCTTACGCGGCTTTTACCCGGGCCCACGCCCTCTATTTCGACCCTTTTTTGAGAAGGTCCTTTGCTTCGCGCGGCGACGGGATGCGGCCCTGGAACACTACCTTACCGTCGACCGCCACCGCGGGCGTCGTCATAATGCCCCGGTCCGCGATGGCGGCTACGTCGGTGACGTATTGAATATCCGCCGGGATATCGAGTTCGGCCGCGGCGTTTATTATGTTGCGGAAAGTTTGCTCACACCGCGGGCAACCGGGTCCGAAAATTTCTACTTTCATGGTACCTCCTGCCGATAAACCGTTGCGACCTTGAACGTGGCGTGCTATTCCCGGCCCGCCCGGGCGGCCGCGGCCGGCGCCCGCCGGGACGGCGTTTTACGGCCCGGGTTGCACTTTTTGATGCGCGACCGGTCGGCCTTGGCCAACGCCCTGGCGTCTTTTTGGAGGAGTTCGTCCTGCGCGGCCAAATTTTTAACCAACCGGATGAAGGGGGCCGTTCGCGGATCGCGGTTCAACGCGTAATCGGTCCAGGCGCCGCGCCGTTCGCTGGTCACCAGCGCCGCGTCCTTAAGTACGCGGAGGTGACGCGAGAGGTTAGGTTGGTTAAGCGACAACGCTTGGGCCAACTCGCAGACGCACGCCGGCCGCGACGCCAGCGCCGCCAGGATGCGCAGGCGGTTGGGTTCGGCTAGGGCCTTAAATATTTCCGCGCTTTTTTTCATATATATATTTATATAATCATATAGTTATTTAATATAAATTATAAACGGCAACCGGACCGGTGTCAACCAAAATTCGGGGATGCTTTTTCAGGCGGGGAGACTTACGTGAGCGAAGCAGCTTAAAGACCACATTACGGCGCCGGCCGCTACGGGCACGGTAAAATTGTCGACCCAGCCGCGGCTCAAGAGTTCCGCGCCCGCGGCGGCCGCGGCTCCCGCCAGCGCCAACCGCCAATCCAGAAACAACCACCCGGCGGCGAAACATACCCCGAAGCAAGCGAGCGTTCCCTCCAGCGTTTTCCCGGCGGCGATGCGGACCCGGCCTAAATTGGCGCCCACCAGATGCGCGGCCACGTCGCCGAAAGCTACGTAAACGAGCGCCACCCACGCGATAACCTTGGGGAAGATGAGGAGGACGAGGAAGGTGGCGATAAGGTAGGGGATGGTGGCGTTAAGGGTGTGGTATTCCTCCTCCCGCAGGAGGCGCCCGAAGGCCGCGGCGAACACGCGCGCCGCGGTTTCGTTTTTGAAACGGAGTACTTCCAAAAGCGCGGCCACGGCGACGCCGGCGCCTACGACGGCCAACGTCGTAGTTTTTGAAAAAAAGCCGAAGTAGTATAGGGCCGGGAGAACTATCCCTAAAAGGTGCCAGCCTTTACGTAAGAGAACGTTTATTAATGACATGGCAACGCCGCCGCGTTCGGACGCCGGGTTACGCGTAATAAGCGCCGAAGTATACGATACGTTTTATCGACGCTGCGAAAAAAAGAGTGGCTTTCGGTTTTTTATGGTAAAGTATATTTCGATATGCGTGATTTTACGGGCATAGCGAAAATGTTGCCGGCTCTCGACGAGGAGGACGTCGGGCGCCTCCTGGCGTACGTGGAAAGCATCGAGAACCTGGGAGCGCGTCTTGACGACCTCATGGATTTCGTCGAGCTAGGCCGACCCGATCTCCGAAGCATCATAGCGGCCATCGCGCGTTCCTATAAAAGCGAGGGTGCCGCCACCGTCGAAGCCGTTACGACGGGCATATTGACCTTCCTTTTATTTATGGATCGGGCGTGGGCGGACCTTTACGGCGACGCCTGGCCGGTACATTAAAGGTTGGCTTTACGATGACGAAAGCTATACGGGTCAGGTTCGCGCCCGCGCCGACGGGACACCTACACGTCGGCGGCGCCCGCACCGCGCTGTTCAACTACCTCTTCGCCCGGCGCCACCAGGGGGTTTTTATCCTCCGGGTTGAGGATACGGACCCGGCCCGCTCGAGCGACGAGTACTACCGCTCCATAATCGACGCCCTTAGTTGGCTCGGCCTGGAATGGGATGAGGGCCCGGAAATAGGGGGTACCTACGGCCCCTACCGCCAATCCGAACGCCGGCCCATCTACGACGAGCACCTGCGAAAACTCCGCGCCGGGGACGCGGCGTACGAGTGTTTCTGCACGTCCGAAGAGCTGGAAGAGCGGCGGAAGAACATGCGGGACGCTGGCGCAGCGCCCCGGTACGACGGCCGGTGCGCCGATCTTTCGCCGGCCGAACGGGCCCGTTTGGCGAAACAGGGCCTAAAACCTTGCCTTCGCTTTCGCTTGGACCCGAAGGCCGACCTGGCTTTCGACGACCTGATTCGGGGGCGCGTCGAAATCAAAGCCGCCGACCTGGACGATTTCGTGATCGCGCGCCCGGACGGCCTGCCGACGTATAACTTCGTGTGCGCCGTGGACGACGCGACGATGGCGATAAGCCACGTCATAAGGGGCGAGGACCACATCTCGAATACGCCCCGCCAAATAGCCGTTTACCGCGCGCTGGGGCTCGAGCCGCCGGTTTTCGCTCACGTGCCGTTGCTCTTGGGGCCGGACAAGAGCAGGTTGTCTAAGCGGCACGGCGCCAAGCCGGTCCTGGAATACAAGGAAGACGGGTACCTGCCGGAGGCGTTCGTCAATTTCCTCGCCTTGCTCGGTTGGTCGTACGACGACGCGCGCGAACTTTTTACGCTGGAGGAGCTTAAGAAGGCATTCTCGCTCGAGCGCGTAACCAAAAAGGGGGCCGTATTCGACGCCGACAAGCTTACATGGATGAACGGCGTTTACCTCCGGAAGCTGTCGGGAGACGAGTTGTTCGTGCGGTCGCGGCCGTGGCTCGAGAAGGCGGGTTTCGTAGGGGAGGAAGACGACGCCCGGGCGGCGCTCGCCCGGGCGGCGCTGGCCCTCGAGCGCGAAAAAATTAAAACGCTTAGCGAAGCGCCCTCCCTCGTCCAGTTCTTTTTCACGGGAAAAATAGAGTACGACGAGCGGGCCGCCGAGAGTCTCTTAAAACTTCCCGGCGGCGCCGACGTGTTGCGAGACGTCGCCGAGGCGTGCGCCGCGCTGCCTGATTTCACGGCGGAGGTTTTGGAAAAAACGGTCCGCGCGCTGGCGAAAGAAAAAGGGGTGAGCGCGGCCAAAGTCATACACGCTATGCGCGCCGCGTTGTCGGGGAGGACCGCCGGGCCGTCGCTATTCGAAATGGCGGCGCTGATGGGCCGGCGACAAGTTGTTGAAAGGCTGTTAGAGGCCAGTCGGTTTATAAAAGGGAAAGGGATTAGTTCTGAAGCCGCCCCGGTAGAATGACGTTCGCCCGCGGCATGACTACGAAGTCCGGATTCGGCGGGGAGCTCGTATGGCTTTCCACCTTCGGCGTAGCGTTCGGGTACTTGGAAAGCGCCGTCGTAGTGTATCTCCGGACGATCGCGTACGCGGGCAGTTTTTCGTTTCCGCTCCAGCCGATACCCCCTTTAATACTTGGGACGGAAATAGGCCGGGAAGCGGCGACGCTGGCGATGCTGGCCGCGGCGGCGCTCGCCCCGGGCGGCAGACGGCTTTTAAAGCTCGCGCGTTTCGTTTATTGTTTCGGCCTGTGGGACGTCTTTTACTACGTGGGTTTAAAGGCACTTCTGGGTTGGCCGCCGTCGGCCTTCACCTGGGACATACTATTTTTGATTCCGGTGCCTTGGTCCGCGCCGGTTCTCGCCCCGGCGTCGGTAGCGGCGTATTTCGCGGTCGTCGGCGCGTACGGCATAATTAGGAGGGGCGACGTCAAGACTACCGCGTGGCAGGCGGCCTTGGCGGCCGGGGGAGCCGGCCTGATTTTCACAACGTTTTTATGGAACGTGGGACCGTGTATCCGCGCCGAACCGCCGGCTACGTACCCCTGGCCTTTATTCGGCTTGGGTTTAGCGGCGCTGGTCGCGGCCTTCGTCGCGGCTTTTATTGGAACGCAGCGGCGCCGTAAAATCTAAAATGTGGGTTTTAACCTTGACAAGCGAGTTTAACTAGTTTATCTTGGTATTAGCTGTTGGGGAGTCGTCTAGGGGTAGGACAGCGGACTCTGGATCCGTATGCGGGGGTTCGAATCCTCCCTCCCCAGCCAAAATAAACGCCCACGCGGGCGAGGGCCTTTGTGGGTTTTTGTTTACCGATTTAAGGTTCGGAAGGAATGCACGATGAAAATATCGCTAGTCGAACCGGAACCTGCCGATTTTAATATCTACACTAAATTCCCCCAACCGAGGCTCGGTTTGCCGTTAATCGCGACGATGTTAGCGCGACGCGGTCACGACGTCGATTTCTACTGCGACAGCGTCGCGAAACGTTCGGCGCGCGATTTTTACGACATTCTCCGCAGCGACTTGGTGGGCATTTCGATAACGACCTCCACCGCCCCGGCGGGGTACCGCTTAGGTCGGACTTTGAAATTAGCCAAGGTGCCCGTAGTATTCGGCGGCGCGCACGCGACCTATTGCCCGGAGGAAGCGCTCCGATACGGCGATTACGTCGTTCGGGGCGAGGGCGAATACGCCGCCCTTGAGCTCGTGGAGGCTCTGGCGGCGGGGGCTTCGCCGGTCGGCATTAAGAATTTATCTTACCGGGTCGACGGCGGGGCGGTGCACGAACCGCTGCGGCCGCCGGTGGAACGGCTCGAGGACCTGCCGTGGCCCGATTTCTCTTTGATGAAGGGCGCGCGCCGAATGCATGTATATCCCATCGCGACGAGCCGGGGTTGCCCGCGCCATTGCGATTTCTGCGCCGTTACGCCGTTATTCGGCCACAAGGTCAGGCGCCGGGCGCCGGAAGACGCGATCGAGGAAGTCCGGCGCATAAGCCAACGGGATATGTTCATCGTGGACGATAATTTTACGGGGAATCGTCGATACGTGCGCGAGCTTCTCGAGGGGTTTGCCCGCCTGAAGGGTGCGCCGCGATGGATGGCGCAGGCGGGTGTAGACATCGGCCGCGACGAAGAACTGGTGCGATTGATGAGGCGGGCCGGGTGCGAGAGGCTGGCGGTCGGTTTCGAATCCGTAAACGACGATACTTTAGCGGGGTACGGTAAAGGTCAAACTTGCGACGACGTCGTCCGCTGTATAGAAATGCTACGTAAATACGGTATATGGATTCACGGCATGTTTATGCTGGGGGGCGACGCGGACGGGCCGGATGCGGCCGCCAAAACGGTAGCGTTTACGAAAAAGCATAATATCGATTCGGTACAATTCCTGGCGTTAACGCCCATCCCCGGGACCAACCTCTACGATCGTCTTGAGCGGGAAGGGCGCGTATTCACCCGCGATTGGGCGCTATACGACGGCCATCACGTCGTTATCGAGCCGGCCCGCATGACGCCGCTCGAGTTGCAATTGGGTTTGATTAAAGCGACGCGGGAGTTTTATTCTTTCCGGCGGGTCTTGCGCGAAGTCCGACGCTTCCACTGGTTCGCCGCGGTTACGACGGTCTACGGCCACCGGTTGGTGCGGAAGTGGCAGCGGCGGAAGGGCGAGTTGTTGAAAGTACTGGAACGCCGCAACCTGAACCGCGCCAAAAGGATTCCATCCGGTTTAACCCGAAAAAACGTCCCGGCCGACCCGATTCAGAAAACCGCGGCGCCGCCGTAAATCGGCGGCGGAGAGGCGAACGTTGAACCGGCTTCAGATATGGAAGCCGGTTTTTTACGCGCCTGGGCTAAATATTGCCGAGCTGCTTAATATCACGAGGGACCGGATTCAGCCCTTTAATCGTAGTCGGCGGCGCAAGTAAGTGAACGTTGGCCACGCGTATTCTTCTCAGGCCGGCGCCTTTGGCCGCGTCGAAGCATCGCTCGGCGTGCGCCCGCGACGTCGTCGGCAAGTCGTGCATGCGATGGCAGGGATAGAAGGCGAGCAGGCTGTATGGGATATCCTCGTCGAGCGAGGCTAACCGCCGCGCTATAGCGCCGACCTCTTCCTCATCGATATACCCCGGCACGAGGGGCGTACTCGCGACCAAAGGCGGGGGGGAAGGGCGCCGGGGAATGTATTCGGCCAAGAGCGCGACGTTCTCCCACGTTCGCCGGTTGGATGCGCCGGTCAGCGCCAGGTGTACATTTTCGTCCGCGGCCTTGACGTCTAATTTGACGCAGCCGCCGCTTTCGAGGGCGACCTCCATCATCCGGCGGGCGCCGCGCGCCGACGCGGAGCCGTTGGTCTCCCAACAGATGCGTAGGATGCGCCCCTCTTTTCGCGCCTCCCGCGACGCCATCCGGGACGCGGCCAGCGAGTGCTCGAGCTGCGAGGCCGGGTCGCCGCCGAAATAACAGACGCAGGAGGTTTTATCGTCGACGGCGGCGGCGAGCTCGGCCGCGGACGTAGCGCCTTTCATATAACGGCTGCGAAAATGGCTGTTCTGGCAGAAAAGACAGTCGAACGTGCACGAGTGGTAAAAAACCGCCAAGTTCTTATAACCGAACTCGGGGCCGTCGCGATAAGCATATTTCGGATAACCGGCCCCCGTCTCCGCCGGGCACACCCACGAAGCCACGCAATTCGTCGGCAGCCAATCGTAATACCAGGATAAGTAGCCTTGGTTAACGTTCGCGAGGACGCGCAGGCGGCCGTCGCGGTTCTCTACCATGCCGCAGTAACCGCGTTCGCCGTCGGCGACCCGGCAGGAGTTGCCGCAGCGGCGGCACGGCAACCCTTCCCGCGGGGGGAAAGCGGGTAGGGAATAGCCGGCGCGGGCGCGACGATGCGCCTCCTCCGCAAAGGGCTTTGCCCCCTCGCGCGCGATTATACAATCGCGGCAGACCGATAGACAACTCGCGACGACGGGGGAAGTGCGGCCGCATAATCGGCACGTACCCATCAGGTTAACTTTTTTCTTTAATCACCGACTTAGCTTTTAGTCGGCTGGTAGTCGTACGTCGGCGTAGGCGAACCCGGACTCGGCACGTTCCTCTTGCTCCGCTACCCACTTCTCCAAACCTATAAGCTTTAATCGCGCGTTATCCGCGCGGGCCATAGGATAATGACATAGGACGTCATGCTTCGCGCAGGACCAATCGGCGCATTCGACGCACAGCGTTAGGCCGTGTCCTCGCGCGCACTTGCGGATTTCGCACCCGGGGTCGCCCCCGTCGCCCCGACACCCCGGGCAAGCGCCATCGGCTAGCCGGGTCAAGCCTTCCCAAAAAGACTCCCAGATGTCGGCCATTCCGGGGATATCGAAAAAAAGGCGGTCGTATCCTTCGCGGCGGAGGTCGCGACGCAAAGCCGCGGCGCGGGTCGGTATGCGGCGCCTGCTGGCGCAGAGGCCGCAGTATAAGCCGCAATAAGTTACTTCCCGAAGGTCCATCGCGTTACTCCCCCGTTGGCCATTTAAGCGTTTCGTTTTGGTTTACCGTTCTACTTCTCATACGGCGAAACGGCGTACGGTATTATGCTTCGCTTTGTTTCCCCAGCGATTATGCGTTCGCGGCTTAACTGCTGAGCGCCGCGTTCGGCGTTTACATTGGGACGCCGCCGCGGTATAATTTTTATAAGTATTCGAGAAAAACGGCTTTTAATTTACCACAAAAGGCGGCGGTTTAAACGTCGTTTTTTGAGCGGGGATAGGGCTAAGGCCAAGCGGCGGCACGAGAATAGCGTTATTACCGCCGAAGTCCTGGTTGCCCTAAGCGGTAAATAACTTTGCACCTGCCATGGCGTACCGAAACAAAAGGGCCGACTTTAAATCAAAAGCGAATAAGCCGCTCTCGCGGCTCGAGATGCGGCGTAGCGTTTTCGTTATCGGGTGCTCGTTGGCGTTCGTTACTTGCGTCCGTGCCCACCTGTTGTTCGAGCTTTACCCCGGTAAGGCGTTCAACGGCGGCGCGGACGTGACGTTGCGCGAGCCGGCGGCCGGTACGGATATCGTTATTCATAACGTGCCGCTGGAGGATAAATCTTTCGAGTTGCCGTTTTATTGGGGAAGTCGGCTAAGTTATTTCGTCGGCAGTAAACCGGCGTGCGGCGTCGCCCTCGATTTTATGCACGCGAAAGCTATCGGGGACACGGCGGGCACGGCATACGTCCGCGGCCGGTGGCGGGGAGAACCGGTCGAAGGGACGTCGCCTATTCGCCGATACCTAAGCCGGCTCGAGCTTAGCCACGGCAACAACCTCTTTTTAATCGAGGGAATTATCTGTTACCGGCCGCGCGTATTTTCAAACCGGGCCGAACTTTACGGGGGAGGAGGCGCGGGGCCGGCACTCCTCCACGTCGAGGTGACGACCCCTACGCAAAAGACTTTTGAATATCGATGGGATTGGTGTTGGGGCGTATTGGGCGGCGGCCGTTTCTGGATATGGCGCCGCGTCGCGCTATTCGGGGAATATAAATTTACGGGCGGGACTTACGAGCTGGCATTGACCGACGGTACCGCAACGCTGACGTCGGCGGCGAGCCACGCGACCGCGGGTTTTACCGTAAAATTATTATGATAACTTGTAGAGCGCGTCGGATTTTATTAGAATAGGATAGCTCAAGGCGACGTTAGCTACGAGGGGTGAAATGAAAGTAATAGGCGTATGCGGTTCGCCCAGGCGGCGCGGCAACAGCGAACAACTACTCGACCTCGCCCTCGGCGTAATACACGCGGAAGGCATCGATACCGTTAAAATTTTACTCGGCGGAAAACAAATATTGCCGTGCACCGCGTGCTTGAAGTGCAGGGAAAAAAGGGATGGTTTGTGTCACGGCCGCGACGACGACCTGGTGCCGGCGTTGCCGACGATATACGGCGCCGACGGCTTATTGCTCGCGACGCCGGTCTATTTCGGCGCCGCGACGGCCGAGATGACGGCCTTCGTAGACCGCGTAGGGTACGTATCGCGCGCCAACGGCGGCCTCTTGCGCCGCAAAGTCGGGGCGCCCATAGTCGTAGCCCGCCGCGCCGGCCAGAACTTTACCGTCGCTCAGCTCAATTATTTCTTCTTAATCAACGGGATGGTCGTGCCCGGCGCAAGTTATTGGCCTATAGCCTTCGGCGGCGCCCCGGGCGAAGCGCTCCAAGACGACGAAGGCGTATCCACGATTAAGGATTTGGCGCGAAACGTCGCCTGGCTCGTTAAGCAGATAGCTGGCAATAAATGAGGAGTATAAGACTTGCAATATAAAGACCTTAGCATAAACGAGCTAAAGGAACTTCTCAAGGCTTACGCGAAATGTTGGCTCGCCCACGACGGCTGCTGGTTTTTATCGGTAGAGGAGGGCTTAGGGACCGAGGAAGCGATAACGTACGACCGCGAGGCCTGGCGTAAGTTCGCACCGCTCGAGGCGCGGCGTGTAATGGAAGCTCGAGGCATTGAACCGGGCGGCGGCCTGGCGGCTTTGGCCGAGGCTTTGAAATTCCGTATGTACCGTTGGTTGAATGAACAAGAGGTTAAGTTATCAGGAAATACTTTAACTTTTAAGATGAAAGGGTGTAGGGTACAGGAGGCGCGGCGCCGCAAGGGCTTAGCCGATTTCCCCTGTAAATCGGTAGGAATTGTAGAATTCGGCGAGTTTGCCCGGGCGGTAGACGAGCGGATTAAAACAGAGTGCGTTAAATGCCCGCCGGACGAACTGGCCGAGTATGAATTCTGTGCGTGGCGGTTTACTATAGAAGATACTGACTAACAAGGCGACGAGGGCCTTGGCCCGTAAATTGACCCAGCTCGTAGGGGGTGTTGGCGGTTTCTTAAAAGAAAGATAGTTGGCCCAAAGGCCGGTTTCAAGGACGTTTTCAGCAAACGGCCTAAAACGGCCCGACGACGTAGACGCGGCGGTCGAGGAAATACTCAAACGCGACAGGCGTAAATTTTATGAGAGGTCAACGTTTGAGGCGCCCCGGCCGGTCCGGGGCCTTAAAAATTTTCCAGCCGATAAATAACATTTGACAAGGTTGGTTTGTTTCTATAGAATGGCGCGTCGTCGCGACGTTTACGGACACAAAGGAACGGCATGCAAAAGGGCAAACTCCTATACGAGGGCAAGGCGAAGCGGATCTTCGAAACCGACGACGAAGGAGTCCTATGGGCCGAATTTAAGGATAGCGCGACCGCTTTCGACGGCGGCAAGAAGGGTACTATTGAAGGGAAGGGCATATATAACGCTGCTATATCGGCCAATTTGTTCGCTAAGCTCGAGCGCGCGGGAATCGCGACCCACTTTTTGGAACAGGTGAACGAACGTTCGCTCCTGGTGAGAAGACTCAAGATGTTCCCGGTCGAGATCGTAATGCGGAATAAAATTGCCGGCAGCCTTGCCCGGCGATTCGCCCTCGAGCGGGGAACCGCCTTAAAAAAGGCCGTGCTCGAGTATTACCTTAAAAACGACGCCCTACACGACCCGATGATGAACCGGGGCCACGTCCTGGTATTGGGTTATATGACGGAAGCCAAATTAAGGCGCGTGGAGGAGGAAGCGGCCAAAGTTAACCGCGTATTGCGCAATTATATGAGAAAGCGGGGTTTGGAGTTAGTAGATTTCAAGTTGGAGTTTGGCGAACGGGGGCGGCGGATATACTTGGGCGACGAGATCTCGCCGGACACGTGCCGCATATGGGACGCGGCTACCCGCGAAGTTTTCGATAAGGACCGCTTCCGGTTCGACCTGGGCGAAGTAGAGAGCCACTACGCGGAATTAGTGCGCCGGCTGGCGGCGTGACCCCGGCGGCGGGACGGGCCGGATGATACTTCTTTTAATCGCCCTGTTGCTTTTACCGACGGCCATGCTGCCGCGGGAAGAGCTTTACCCCGTTGAACGGGTCGAAGTGGAAGCGCGCGACGCCGGCATCCCGGCGGATGCCCGCAGGGCCATCGTGGTCACGCGTACCGGGGGCAAGTCGCCCATAAAAATACTCAACGTCAAGGTATACGAAAAAGAGGCCGAGTTCAAGACGGTCCACGTCGAATATATAGTCGTTTACCATAGCGGGGATTACGTCGTGGCGGAACGCAAAGTTGACTTCGACTCGTTCGAAAAAGTTTGGCTCGAACTCAATAAAAACCGCGGTTTTATGTTGCAAGATGCGGCCGAGGGTTCCAAAGACGAGCCGACTTATACGGTAAAGGTTAGGGAAATTAAACGCGACAATACGTTCAGCGTAACCGGCCCCCAAAATTTGGAGGACAAGAGGTATAATAATATAATTTCGGCCATAGAGAATTTTTGGCGCGACCAGCTAAAGATACAATAACGGGCCGCCGGTTCAGGGTTGGCGGGCCCGGCTTCGACCCTATAACCGTTGGCCGAGCATTATGATACAAATAGGGCGTTTACTTCGCCTTTAACGTAATGAAAACCCGTTACTATCCCCAAGAATCTTGCGGCGTGTTCGGCATATTCGGGCATCCCGAAGCCGCCACCATAACGTACCTCGGCATATACGCGCTGCAACACCGCGGCCAGGAGTCCGCCGGCATCGTCGCGTCGGACGGGAAGCGCCTGCGTCAACACCGCGCGTTGGGATTGGTTAACGACATCTTCCGCGAAGACGTTCTTAAAGACCTCAAGGGTTACGCGGCCATAGGGCACGTCCGTTATTCGACCATGGGCGACACGAGCCTCGCCAACGCGCAACCGGTTAAGGTGGATTACTTGCGCGGTTCGCTGGCCGTGAGCCACAACGGCAACATCGTAAATGCTCTCCCGCTGCGCGAGGAACTGGAGCAACGCGGCTCGATATTCGCGACCACTTCGGACGCCGAGATTATCATACACCTCATAGCCCGTAACGAAAGCAGCGAACTTGTGAAGGCGGTCCCCAACGCGCTTAAGCGTTTGGAGGGAGCGTATTCCGTCCTCTTTTTAGAGGAAAACCGGATGGTGGCGGCGCGCGACCCCCGCGGCTGGCGGCCCCTGTGCTTGGGCACACTCGGCAATGCCGTCGTCGTCGCGTCCGAGACCTGCGCTTTCGACCTCGTCGGCGCCAAGTACGAACGGGACGTTGAACCCGGCGAGGTTGTCGAGATTACTCCGCAAGGGGTAAAGTCCTACCAGCCCTTCGAGCCGGTGAAACCGGCGATGTGTATTTTTGAGCTCGTTTATTTTTCGCGGCCGGATTCGTACGTCTTCGGCCGCGGCGTCCACGAGGCGCGCAAAGCGCTGGGAGTGGGATTGGCGCGCGAAGAGGAACCGGGCTTCGGGGCCGATATGGTAATCGCGGTGCCCGACTCGTCGAATAGCGCGGCGTTGGGGTACGCCGAAGAGTCGGGGATCCCGTTCGAGCTCGGCATCATACGGAGCCATTACATAGGGCGGACGTTCATCGAACCCGAGCAGCGCATCCGCGCGTTCGGGACGCGGCTAAAATATAACCCGGTGCGAGACCTTATCGCCGGGAAGGCGCTCGTCATCGTGGACGATTCGATCGTGCGGGGAACGACGTCGCGCAAGATAATCGACATCGTGCGCAACGCCGGGGCGTCCCACATCCACCTCCGCATCAGCTGCCCGCCGTGGCGCTGGCCCTGTTTCTACGGCATCGATACCCCCACGCGAGAAGAACTCATCGGCTCGAGGCTGGCGGTGGACGAGATCGCCCGGTACATCGGCGTCGATTCGTTGCGGTACCTCTCGCTGGAGGGTTTGCGCCGCGCCATAGGCGGGAACGTCTTGACGGAATACGACGTCGCGGAGCGCTTCTGCTCGGCTTGCTTTACCGGCGAATACCCGACGCCGATATACGAACAATATGCCAAGGACATGATGACCCCGAAGCTCTTCGGCGACAAGATGTTCTAAGCGTTATGGTCGACGAGACGAAAGAGCCGATAGGTTACGCGCTGGCCATATTCGTCGCCTTCGTCGCGCTGGTTGCCGGGGCGAACGTTTTATGGGGGGCCTCGCCGGCTGCGGGCGGCGGCGGTTACGCGGCCGCAGGCAACGCGTTATTGTTCGTGGGCGCGGTCACGGCGGTGGGGATGGCCTGGCCGCTCTGGCTCGCGGCGCGGGGGAGGTTGACGCTGCCGATTTGGCCTGCGCCGGGTACGGGAGACAATGCGCTCGCGGTGCTTGTAGTGGTGTTCGTCTTTGCGCGCGTCGATACCTTAATCGCGATATTCGCCGAGGGGCGTCCCTGGGGTTCGGCTCTCGCTACTTTCCTGGGAGGGGCGGCGCTCAATTTGGCGTCGGTTATGGCTACGTTCGGCGTTTTACTCCCGGCGCTGAAAGGGCGGATGCCGGTCGCGCCGGCTACCGTTGCCGCGGCCCTCGCTTTCACCCTCTACCACGTCGCGCAGTTTAATACGTTCGCGGCCGCTTTAAACCTCAAAACGTTGTTCGCCGTCGCCATATTCGGCCTCGGGTATTCGTTATATTACTTCTGGTCGCGGTCGCTCCTCTTGACGGCGATATTACACCACCTGGTGGCCACTACGAACTCGACGTACGTTCGGGATTTCGAGTTCGGCGAACTCGGCCCCCGTTTCTATTATTCGCTGGGCGTGGTCGTTTTATTTTTAACATTCGTCATAGCCAAGCGGCGCCTTTACGCCGCGGAACGTTTTACGCATTTCTGAAGCTAGCTCGGAGGAAACGCCGCCGTGGTGACGTATAAGGAAGCCGGCGTAGACCAGGCCCACGCCGACCGTTTCGTCGGTCGCATAAAGAAGCTCTCGCACGTCCTCGACGAGAGGGGCGTAATCGGCGAAATCGGGTTGTTCTCCGGCCTGATGGACATAAGCGACCTGGGATATAAGGAACCGGTGCTGGCCGCCGGCACCGACGGCGTAGGTTCGAAATTGGAAATCGCCTTCGCGTTGGAGAATCACCATACCGTCGGCATCGACCTCGTCGCGCTGTCCGTAAACGACGTTATCTGTTGCGGCGCGCGGCCCCTTTTTTTCTTGGATTATATGGCGGTCGGAAGGTTGGATTTGGAACAGGGGGAAGGCGTAATCAAAGGGGTCGTCGAGGGGTGCCGGCAGGCGGGATGCGCCCTCCTCGGCGGCGAGACGTCGCAACTGCCCACTTTCTACCACCCCGGGCGCTACGACCTCGCCGGTTTCGCGGTCGGGATAGTGGAACGTTCGAAAATTATCGACGGCTCGAAGGTTCGCCCGGGCGACGTCGTCCTGGGCCTCGCCTCGTCCGGCGCGCATTCCAACGGTTATACGCTTATTCGAAAGATCGTCGAGGACCAGGGATTGGAATACTCGGAATATTTCGACGGCGGCCGAACGTTGGGAGAAGAGCTCTTGACGCCCATGAGGATCTACGTCGCGGAAATAATGGCCTTGGTCGACGGCGACGTCGACGTCCACGCTATCGCCCACGTGACGGGCGGCGGCATTCCAGGCAACCTCGCCCGCGTCTTACCCGAAGGCGTCGGCGCCCGGCTCGAGAAAGGCCGGTGGCCGGCGCATAAGATATTTACGAAAATCGCTGAATGGGGCGACGTCTCCGAGGCGGAGATGTACGCCGTATTTAATATGGGTTTGGGGATGTTGATAATCGTAGGCCGCGGCGACCAAAGGCGGGCGCTCGACGCCTTGGGAGAGGGGACCGTCGTGGGCGAGTGCACGAGCAGGGAAGGCGTCGATTTGGTTTAATTTCTCGAAAGGATGAGCACTGGAAGATGGGAGGTACCTATACCGGCGTACGTACGAAGGCGCTAGTAACCTACGTAGTCCTTTTTATTTTTTTCGGGACTTTATATTTTAGTTTGGGCACGGCGTTGGGTCGGGTAGCCGGTTTTGCGCACCTGAATTTCCTATTAAACGCCGACCACGAGCGTGTCATTACCGATTTAACGGATGCAACTGCCAACCACGACCGCACGGACGTACATCCGCTTTTCGTATTGTTTTTAAATCCCGTCGGCGTACTTTTGACTAGGGGGCTCGGTTCGCGGCTAGCCGCGGCCTTAGTGATGAATTCGGCAGCGGGCGCGTTGTGCGTCGTTATGACTAAGTCGTTCCTGCGGCGGGCGGGCTTGAGCGAGTTTTCGGCGTTTCTCTTCGCGGCGATATTGGGCTTGTCTGCCACCCATATTTTTTTCGGCTCGACGCCCGAGACGTGGATTTTCGCCGCGGCCGGCGTCATATTACTTTTCAACCTGGCGGTATTCGCGCCCGGTAATACGTCGCGGTTTTTACCGGCCTCCGTTTTCGCGTTCG
Organism: uncultured bacterium; assembly: GCA_964563535.1. Taxonomy (GTDB): domain Bacteria; phylum RBG-13-66-14; class B26-G2; order WVWN01; family WVWN01; genus WVWN01. The sequence goes on from CAZLXP010000002.1 coordinate 47,129, forward strand.
GTATGGTAACGACGAACCTGGTCGTCGCGGCGGTCGCCTACGCCGCCGGTATGTGGAAAAGGATTACGTTTAAAACGCTGTTGGTCCGAACGGCGGTTTTCGGCGTTTTCGTCGCCGTGTGCGCGGCGGCGCTGAGCGTCGTTCAAAAACTTTTATACCCGGGGTCGGCGATATTTATCCTGCCGGAAATTTACCGCCTAGAAATCGGTTCTTATTCGCCTATCGTAAAATATTTTAACGGCCTCACGGGGGCCTATCTCTTGGCCCGGTTGGCGAAGTTAGCCGCCGTCTTTATAATCTACACCGTCGTCGCGCCGGCGACGGTCGTTCGGTGGTATTCCGCGGGCGAGTTTTGCCTCCCCCTCAAACCCTACGTCAACGTGGACCTGTCCCGCCTCGGCGCGCCCGGATTCGTTGCCGCGTCGTTTTGGGTCGCGCTGATCGTTTGGGCCGCGTATTCGATTATCAAGAACAAAGAAAACCGCACCCCTGTCCTGTTCGGGTTGCTTTTAACTTTGGCTTTTTATTTGGCGTTTTATTTTTTTTACGGAACGACTATGTACGTTTACGCCATAAGTACCGCGTTTCCGCTGCTTGGGTCGGTGGCCTTGGCGTTGCGTCCTTACGACCGGCCTGGGACTAAGGTTTTTTACGTACTGGGCGGGACCTTGACCTGCTTTCTATTATTGGAACTGGTCAACAATGTGAATTTTTTGTACCGAATCTTCGTCGTCTACCGGGATTACCCTTTTCCTATATCACCCTGAAGGATAAAAATCCTTAATCGACCAGGCAACGCGCGAGGGATATAAAGCTAAGCGATATGGACCTTCCTAAAGACATCGCGATTTTACTCGAGCAGCTCGGCATTGCGGAGACGCCGCCGGTTCAGCTGCGCAAGCGCAAGAGTTGGGACGAGTACTTTGTGGACATCGCCGCGCTCGTAGCCGAACGCTCGACCTGCCTGAGCCGCAACGTCGGCGCCGTTTTGGTTCGCGAGCGGCGCATCCTCGCGACGGGGTACAACGGCGCGCCGGCCGGCTTGCCGCACTGCCCGTTCTGCATCCGGAAGCTGAGCGGGGTGTCGTCCGGCGAGCGCCACGAGCTGTGCCGGGGCCTCCACGCGGAACAGAATTGTCTTATCCAATGCGCGCGCAACGGCGTCTCCAGCAACGAGGCGACGATATACGTATACGGCGGTACGCCCTGCGTCATTTGCGCCAAGATGTTGGTTAACGCCGGCGTGCGGCGGGTCGTCGCGACCGAGACGTACCCGGACGAATTGGGTTTGGCTATTATGGAGGAGGCCGGCATCGAGACCAAGGTCGTGGGAGGTTCCTAAATGGCGACGCGAGCGGCCTTAATCGCGGTTTACGATAAAACCGGCGCCGTAGAGTTAGCCCGGGGCCTCGTCGAATTGGGTTGCGACGTCATCAGCACCGGCGGCACGGCGCGTCGATTGCGCCGGGCCGGCGTTAAGACGGTCGAAGTTGCCGACGTGACGGGATTTCCGGAGATATTAAGCGGCCGCGTTAAAACGCTGCACCCGAAAATTTTCGGCGGCATCCTGGCGCGGCCGACCGCGGGCCACCGTCGGCAACTTACGCAACGGCGCATAAAACCTATAGACGTCGTCGCCGTTAACCTTTATCCGTTCGAGGATACGACGAAAAAAGCCGGCGTCTCGGAAGCCGAGGTTATCGAGCAGATAGACGTCGGCGGCGTCGCGCTCTTGCGGGCGGGGGGCAAAAATTTCGAACGCGTCGTCGTCTTGTCGTCGCCGTCGCAGTACGCCGAAGCGCTCGAGCGGTTGCGCGCCGGCACCAGCGACCTGGGCTGGCGCCGCGAGTTGGCGCGGGAGGCTTTTGCGTTGACCGCGCGTTACGACGCCGCCGTCGCGGAATATTTCTGCCATCCGGCGCCGCGGCGAGGGGCGTTGGCGGACCACCTGTTATTGTATTATGAGAAAATTACCGATACCGCGTACGGCGAGAACCCTCATCAACGGGCCGCCTTTTACGGCGGAGGCGGCCGGGTTTTAAAGCAACTGGCCGGGCCGGCGCCCTCGTATAACAACTTCCTGGACCTGGCCGCGGCCGTCGACTTAGTGAACGAGTTCGAGAGGCCCGCCTGCGCCGTCGTAAAACACAACAGCCCGTGCGGCGTCGCGGTAGCACCGTCGTCGGCCGACGCGTTTCGCCGGGCTTGGGCCGCGGACGCCCTCTCGGCGTACGGCGGCGTCGTAGCGTTTAACGAGGCCGTAGGCGCCGATGCCGCAGCCGCCATGATGGCCAAGGGCATATATTTCCATATCTGCGCCGCGCCAGCGCTCGAAAAAGGCGTGGTGGAGTACTTGCGCGGCGCCAAGAGTTGGACCGATCGCTTGCGGATATACGCCGGGAAATACGCGCGGCCTCGCCTCGAGTACCGCAGCGCTCTGGGCGGCCTTTTGGCTCAGGAAACGGACCGGCGGCCCGCGGCCCGCGACCGATGGGAACAAGTAGCCGGGCCGGAAGTCGGGCCCGACGTCATGGAGGATTTGAGGTTCGCCTGGACGGTCGCGAAATACGCCCGTTCCAACGCCGTCGTCGTCGCGAAAGGGCTCGCGACGTTGGCTATAGGGGCTGGGGCGGTGAACCGGTTATGGCCCGCGGAGGACGCAGTGCGGCGCGCGGGCGAGACGATGCGCGGCGCCGTCGCGGCTTCGGACGGCTTTTTCCCCAAAACGGATGCGCCGGAGGCGTTGTGCCGCGCCGGCCTCCGGGCTATAGTCCAACCCGCGGGGTCTAAAGGCGACGAGCGGGTCGTCGAACTCGCGCGCGCGTATGACGTTGCTCTCTTCTTCGCCGAGAGAAGGCATTTTAGGCATTGAGGCGTTATCGGTCCTTAACGGCCCGGGCGAAGGCCCTATAAAAATCCGGAAGGCAAAGTGGGTAAGAGGACGAGTAAAAAGAAATCGGTACTGGTCATCGGCGGCGGCGGCCGCGAGCACGCGCTGGCGTGGGCTTTTCAAAAGTCGCCGCGGGTGGGGAAGTTATTCGTCGCCCCCGGCAACGCGGGCACGGCGCGCATCGCGGAAAACGTGCCGATAAACGAGGGCGACGTCGAGGCGCTGGCGAAATTCGCGCGAAGCGAAAAGGTCGACCTTACGGTCGTGGGGCCGGAGGCGCCGCTGGGCGAGGGTATCGTAGACCGGTTTCACGCCGTTAAGTTGCCCATATTCGGACCGACCAAACAAGCCGCGCGCCTGGAATCGTCCAAAATTTTCGCGAAGGACCTTGTCTTGAAGGCGGGTATACCTACGGCGCCGGCGGAGATCTTCGACGACGTCGAGGCCGCGCGGCGTTATATCGACATAAGCGGCGCGCCGTGCGTAATCAAAGCCGACGGCCTCGCCGCCGGTAAAGGCGTTACGGTCGCCATGACGGAGGAAGAAGCGTACGCCGCCGTTGACGCGGCTATGGTCGATAAAAACTTCGGCCCGGCGGGAGAACGAATACTTATCGAGGATTACGTCAGCGGCGAAGAGGCATCCATCCTGGCGGTAACGGACGGCGAACGCGTAGCGGTTATGGTCCCGTCGCAGGACCACAAAAGGTTAAGGGACGGCGACGGCGGCCCCAACACCGGCGGCATGGGGGCGTACGCGCCGGCGCCCGTAATCGACGGTAAGATGCTCAAGTCCATAACCGAAACCTTTATCGAGCCGGTCGTCGCCGCCCTCGCGGACGCCGGTACGCCGTACCAGGGTTGCCTCTACGCCGGCCTAATCGTAGATTTCGAAGGACCTAAGTTACTGGAATTCAATTGCCGCTTCGGCGACCCCGAGGCGCAAGCGGTGTTACCCTTGCTCCAAGATGACCTCTACGAGGTGTGCGCAGGCGCGGCGGCCGGTGAACTAAAAGTGAACCGTTTCGAGTGGGACACGGGCGCGGCCGTGAGCGTCGTCGCCGCGTCGAAAGGTTATCCCGGCCCGTACGAGAAAGGCCGCGTGATCAAGGGATTGGATAAGGTCGCCCAAATGGACGACGTGATCGTTTTCCACGCGGGTACCGCCCAGGAAGGTGATAAGATAGTAACCGCCGGCGGAAGGGTATTGGCCGTAACCGGCCTCGGCGTCACCGTCGCCGACGCCATGGCCAAGGCGTACGGCGCCATGGACCTCGTACGGTTCGCCGGTATGCAATACCGGCGCGACATCGGCCATAAGGCCATAGCGCGCCATAGGGGATAAGGAGAATATGGCCGAAGAAACGTTAGTGGGTATTTTAATTGGAAGCGATTCCGACGCCGAGACTATGAAGGCGGCCACGGCGACGTTGGAGGAGTTGGGAATCGGGTACGATTTTCACGTCGCTTCGGCGCACCGGACGCCGGACCGAGTAAAGGCCTACGTTGATGACGCTCCGGCGCGGGGTATAAGGGTATTCATTTGCGCCGCGGGGATGGCGGCGCATCTGAGCGGCGCCGTCGCGGCGCAAACGGACTTGCCGGTAATCGGCGTCCCTATGCCGGGCGGGGTGGCCGACGGCCTGGACGCGTTGCTGTCGACGGTTCAAATGCCGGCGGGGGTGCCGGTCGCGACCGTGGCGGTCGGTAGGGCCGGGGCAACTAACGCCGCGTTGTTGGCCGCTCGAATTCTAGCCCTCCAAGATGAAAAAATCCGCGCCAAACTTCGCGCGTACCGCGAGAAGATGGCGGCCGCGGCCGGGACGCTGGAAGACCAGGCACGGTAAAATTTTGGTGGAAATAGTCAAATTGGACAAGGTGGGAGTGGCGGGTGCGGTGGGCTTAGCGGCCGCCGCGCTCAACGCGGGGCACCTGGTAATTATTCCTACCGATACCGTCTACGGCTTGACGGCCGCGGTTTTTAAACCGACCGATATCCCTAAAATACGAGACGGTTATGAGGCGGCGCCGTGGCGCGGGCCGGCTAGTAAACTTTACGCCGTCAAAGGCCGGCCCCGACGGCAACCGTCGATAGTTTTGGCCCCCGATTGGCAATACGCCCGCATGCTTACGCGCCAGGACTTGGGCGAGATCGAAGAATTTTGCCGACTAGTACCTAACCCGGTTTCGGTTATTGTAAACGCGAAATGGGGTTGGCGGCCGCCGCTGGCCAACGGCCGCGGCGGCATCGCCTTACGGGTGCCCAAAGGCGGCCTCGTCAAAATTATCTTAAAATTCTGCAAGTTCGCGTATTCGGTTAGCGCCAATTACCCGCGCGCCGAAGACCCTTACCTCTTAGACCTCGTGCCCGGCCATATATTGAAACAGGCGGCACTTGCCGTCGACGCCGGGTCTTCGCCTTTGCGAAAGCCTTCCTTTGTAGTAGATTTTACGGTCGAGCCGGCGAATCCCGTGCGAGGGGGCAAAGAGCTCGAGGAGGCGTTAACGCGTTTTTGGAAGTGAACGACGAAACCGCAATATATGCGCTAATCCATAAAAAACCGGCCGGTTTTTTGTTCGTGTTTACGGGTCCGTCGGGCGCCGGCAAATCGACCATCTGCCGGGCCATTTTAGCGGACGACTCGAGCATTCGGTTTTCGGTATCCCACACGACGCGGCGGCCCCGCCCGGACGAGGTCGACGGCCGAGACTATTTTTTTGTCTCCGAGGAACGGTTCGGGTCGATGTTAAAGGAAGGGTGGTTCGTGGAACACGCTACCGTCCACGGTCATCGTTACGGCACGTCCCGCGACCAGCTCGAGGAAAAGCTCCGCGACGGCGACGTGCTTTTGGACGTCGACGTCCAGGGGGCGAGCCAGCTGCGGATGCGTTACCCCGCGGCCGCGTCGGTTTTTATCCTCCCGCCCTCCATCGAAGAGTTGCGCGCCCGGTTGATCGCCAGAAAATACAACGCCCCGGCCGACATTGAGCGTCGGCTCGCTCAAGCGAGGATTGAGGTCCGGGCCGCGGTAGACTTCGACTATTTCGTCGTCAACGACCGTTTGGAAGATGCAGTCGGTGCGGCCAAATGTATAATAGCGGCCGAACGCCGGCGCCTTAGCAGGAGGCTCCCGGGCCCATGAAAGTCATATTGGGGGTAACCGCCAGCGTGGCCATTTATAAAGCCGCCGAGCTCGCGCGCCTTTTGATGGGCGAAGGGGCGGAGGTAACGGCCGTGATGACGCCGAACGCCACCAAGCTCGTCGACCCGCGCCTTTTCGACGCCGTAACCGGCCGGCCCGCCATAACGGACTTGTTCGCCCGCGAATACGCCTTTGCGCACCTGGAAACGGCGCGCGGGGCCGACGCTTTCGCCGTGGTGCCGGCTACCGCCAACGTATTGGCGAAACTTGCCGCGGGTTTAGCCGACGACGCCCTTACGACCGTAGCCCTCGCCGTCGAATGCGGCCGCCTCGTCGCACCCGCGATGAACCCCAATATGTGGCGCAAACCCGAGGTCCAGCGCAACGTATCGACGCTGCGCGAATTCGGTTACGTCATAGTTCCCCCCGGAGAGGGGCGGGCGGCGTGCGGCGACGTCGGCGTCGGAAGGTTGGCGGACGTGGCGGTAATAGCCGAGGACATTTTAAGGTTAGCGCACGATAGGACGCCGATGGACGCCAAAGCCGTCGTCGTTACCGCGGGGCCGACCCGCGAGCGCTTTGACGCCGTTCGCGTCCTCACTAATTCTTCAACCGGTTTAATGGGATACGAGGTCGCGAGGCGGGCCGCCCGCCGCGGGGCCGCGGTAACGCTGATTTCAACCGTCGACGACGAGCTGGTTCCTTTGGGAAGCGCGGTCCACGTACGGCGAGTTGAATCGGCCGCGGAAATGCTTACAGCTACGGCCGAGGAGTTCGAACAGGCCGACGCGTTGGTCATGGCGGCTGCCGTTTCCGATTACCGGTTTGAGGAGTCGTACGAGTATAAAATTAAGAAAACCAAGGAGAAAATAAATACCATATTAGTTCCTACAGTAGATATATTATCTAAGGTGGCTGGGAATAAGGGAGATAAACTAATTATAGGTTTTGCGGCCGAAACGGATAATTTAGTTGAAAATGCTAGGGATAAATTACTGAAGAAAAAGGTAGATATAATCGTCGGGAACATAATAGGCCGTGCAGGCGTCGGATTCGGGGCCGAATACGCGGAAGCGGTAATCGTTACCCGCGGCGGCGTAGACGAGTTGGGGAAAATAACGAAGGCGGCACTAGCCGAAAAAATCCTCGACCAACTCGAGCGTTTGTGGGGCGGCGGCGGATGAAGTCGAAGCGACTAGCGAAGGCCCTGGCGGAAAATCTGCTTGCGTTGGGCGTCAACGAGATAGTTACCGAGGCCGAGGCTTCGGCTATACTGGCGAATTATGGCGAAGGTACGGCGAGTCCGGAGGGAGAAGACCTTAGCCGCGAAGCGACGATAAGAAGGGAAGCCGAGATAGTGGGTAAGTGCCGGGCGTGTAGCTTAGGTTTCCAACGCGCTCACGCCGTATACGGCGACGGCAACGAGTTCGCCGAAATAATGTTCGTGGGGGAAGCGCCGGGAGCGGAAGAAGACCGTCAAGGTTTGCCCTTCGTCGGGAGGGCCGGGCAACTGTTAAACCGTTTGCTTGAGCAAGTGGGTTTGAAGCGGTCCGAGGTTTATATTTGCAACCTCTTGAAGTGCCGCCCGCCCGAGAACCGAGACCCCTTGCCGGAAGAGCTCGCGGCCTGCCGGCCGTATCTGGACAAACAAATCACGATTATTAAATCGCGGATTATCGTATGTTTGGGGCTTTACGCCGCCCAGGCGATACTCGATACCAAAGAGGCTATGGCGCGGCTGCGGGGCGCGCAGCATAAGATCGGCGATACGGTCATCATACCGACGTACCACACGGCCGCGGCTTTGCGATTTCCGGCGTTTAAACAACAAATATACGACGACCTGTGTCGCGCCCGCGACCTCGCTTACGGCTAAGACGGCCCCCCGACGCCGGCGATGGCAGGCGCGAACAATCAAATACGGGTTAACCGGCGCGAACGGTACGCTGCGGCCTTAGCGGCCGCCGTCCTCGCGTTTTTTTATTTCGCGTTGAGGTCCCAGAACCACCCCGTCGACGCCGTCCTATACGCGCTCGCGGTCGACGTAAAGGACGCGTACCCCTTTTTCCGCTGGCACCATCCTCTATAAACGCCGCTAAGCTGGCTCGTTTTGAATTTCGCCCGCGTATTTGGTTACGGCGGCGACGCGGTTTTCATGGCCCATGTCGACGCTAATTATTGGATCGATTACTTGAGCCGACATACGCGGACCTTACCCAGCCCGCAGCCGTTCTGCCAGCCGCCCCCGGACGCCGCGGCTAAGCTCGCATACGCGGCCCGTCGCGGATTCCCGGAATATACCGGGCGAGGGGCGGCCCTGTATTTCACCGACTTCGAATGGGATGACCCGTATTTATTTGGTAGCGCCGGCGCGAACGAACCGAAGGTAATTCTCTTCAAAATGATGACAAGGGCGGAACCGGTTACGACGTTACGATTCCCGGGAGGCGGCAGGGTCTTATACCGGTTTAAGGCATATGGCGAAGATATCGCCGACGTCGCGATATACGAGGCCGAAGGCGGCGACGGTTCCTCCGACCGCGCCGTGCTGTCGTATACGGGTGCTTCGGTCGCCGTCAACGTCGACGTTCATAAAAAGGGGCCGTACATACTGGCGGTTCAAGCGAGCGGCAGACAAGCCGAGGGCGCATGGCCGGTAATGGAGGTCGCGGTCGACGGAAAGTGGTTTGGGAGAACCGCCGTCGACGCGCCGTTTTGACGATTTTACGAGATGAGGTGCGATTTCAACGCGGGTACTCATTCCGTGAAAATCACTTTCCTTAACGACTATTGCGACCCGGCGGCCGGAAGCGACCGCGACTTGTACGTGAACCGTATAATAGTTTACCGCCCCGAGGCCCGCGGAATTAACTTCGCCTTAAGAGGCGTCGACTGATACGTTCAAAAAGAACCGCCGGAACGCGGGCCATAAGGCGACGGAGGCCGTAAATGCTTTAATGTCAACGGCTTAGGTCAAGTTATTAGGCTTTGACGCGTTAATGGAAGAGGTTTTTATGTTATAATCCAGAGATACGACGTCGCGGCCGTCCGAGATAGTTGTGGCTAGGGCGCGATCCCACGGTAAAAAGCCGTGACCGAAAGGACTACCTACATATTTGGCCGCGAACGGTATCCGGCAAAGACGGTTATTTGGGTAACCGTGGTCACCGCGCTGCCTCCCGTTTTGGGTTTTTGGGGAACGTTTGACATCGCCCGGGGTTTTTTCGCGAGCGCCTACTTGGCGCTATGCGTATTTTGGTACGTAATCATCCAGCCTAAGTTGGTTTGCACCAGCTGCGCCTATTACGACGGCGTGTGCGCCCGCGGCCTCGGTAAGGTATCCGCGTTATTGTATCGCGCCGGCCCGGGCAACGGCGTATGGGGAACAAGGCTCGGGCGCATATTCTGGTCCTATTGGTACGCGGGCGTCCCGGCCTTAGGGTTTTTATACCTACTAATATTCCGTTTTTCGTGGGCGACGGTAATTTTCGCCGCGGCGTTTTTCGCGACGGTTGCTTTGGCCTTCTTTGTCGGACGTAATTATTGTTGCGTCGGTTGCCTCGTCCGGAACAGTTGCCGGCGTTCGCCTTTTCGGGAGTAAAACGAGAGGAGTTGTTTAATGGCGTCGGGTATCGTTCGGTACCTGGATGGAGTCGAAGCGAATCTCGAGGCGCTTCACGCCGCCGAGGGCGAAGACGTCTTCAACCTTTACTATAAGCACGCGGACGTCGATACGGCCGCCCACGAAAAAAAACGGCGCGACGCGTTATTGGCGCCGGAGGTAGCTCGCGCGTGTGAAGAAGTCTTGTCGGGGAAAGGCGACGCCCGGTCAAAGAGGCGGGCCAAGATAATTTTGGACTGGGTGACGCAGGCGCGGGCCGAAACCGACGAGATCATCGACCTTAAAAACGATATCCAAAAAATAGTCATCAACGTTAAGCCGACGTTGGACGGCGAGGAGATCCCGCGCCACTTAAAGACCGATATACTTTTAAAGGAAAACGACCGCGCGAAAAGGCGTCGCGCCTTCGAATCGGAGGGTAAACTTCGGCAGGAACTACGTGAACGCGCGCGGCGGCTCTACCGGCTACGCAACGAAGCGGCGCAAACGCTGGGGTACGACGGTTATCCTTCGCTCACCTTGGCGGCCGAAGACCTAACGGTCGCCGAACTCACCGACATTTTCGACAGGTACGAACAGGCGACGCGGGCCCCGTACGAGGAGCTTATGGCGGAAGGCGCCGACCGCTTCGGCTTAGCTCGCGTTGAGCCTTGGGACCTGAATTACGTTACTGATAAAATCTGTTCGCCCGACGATAAGTATTTCCCGAGAGAAGCGGCCTTGCCATCCTTGGCCGAGGTCGTTAAAAACTTCGGCCGCGACCTTGGGGCCATGGGGATCGCGATACACGACGACGCCGATATCCCGTACGGCGGCTTGTGTTTTGACATCCGGGTTCCCGACGACGTGCGTATTTTACTAAATCTGAAAGACGGCATGTCGGACCTGCGGGTGTTGTATCACGAGTTCGGCCACGCGGTTCATCGGAAATTTACGGCCACGGAAAATTTCGCGCTCAAGGTCGGCGACGCCGGCTTTTTCGCCGAGGCGATGGCCGATACCTGGGGATTATTCATCGATACCCCCGCCTGGCTCCGCTTCTTTACGAAGATGCCGGAAGAGGAGATAGCGCGCGTGCAAGCCGCGGCGGAGAGGTCTTTCGCGGCCCGGATTCGGCGGTTCATGGCGGCCCAAAGCTTCGAGCTGGACGCGTATCGCGACGCCGACGGCGACCTCGCCGCGGCGCTGGACGCCCAGACCGAACGGTTTCTCGGGTACCGCTACGGCGACGACGGGATGTGGGCCGAGCAGTATTTCCCTTTACTCTATCCTATGTACAGCAAGAACTACATGCTCGCGCGGGTCATCCAGCGCGCCGTTTACGACCACCTCAAACGCGAATACGGTGAACCGCTGGGCAAGCCCCAGGCCTTCGAATTTTTAATAAACCAATTCTACGCCGACGGCGCCTTACGTACGTGGAAGGAAAAGCTGGCCGCCGTTGGATTGGACCTTTGACGAGCGCGGGGCGTCAGGGCGATGGCAGCTAAGACCGTGAAAATAGGAGGCGCGACCGTAGGAGGCGACGCGTTCGCGCTGATCGGCGGGCCGTGCGTGATCGAGACCGAGGAACTTGCGCTCGAGACGGCCCGGCTCGCCGCCGGCGTATGCGCCGACCTCGGCATCCCGTACGTTTACAAATCGTCGTATTCTAAGGACAATCGCTCGAGCCACGAGACGTACGGCGGCCCCGGCCCCGAGAAGGGGCTGGCCATCCTGTCCCGCGTCCGCGAGAAGGTCGGCGTTCCGGTACTCTCGGACGTCCACACCCCGGCCGAGGTCGCGGCGGCCGCCGAGGTGTTGGACTGCCTTCAGCTCCCCGCGTATCTATCCAAACAGACCCAGCTCGCGCTGGCCATCGGGGCGGCGGGGAAACCGGTAAACGTAAAAAAAGCGCAGTTCTTTAAACCGGAGCAAATAGCCGTGCCGTTGCGAAAAATCGAATCGACGGGCAACCGCCAAATCGTGATTACGGAACGCGGTACCGTCTTCGGGTATGGCGACATCGTCTTCGACCCCCGTTCGCTGGTCACGCTCCGGCGATTCGGCTATCCCGTGTTCTTCGACGTTACCCACGTCGTCCGTCTGCCGGGCACGACGAGCGACGACCCGGCCGGAGGCTTACGCGATTTTATTTTCCCGTTGGCGCGGGCGGCTTGCGGCGCCGGCATCGACGGCCTGTTTCTCGAGTTCCACCCCGAACCGGAACGGGCGCTGTGCGACGCGGCGAGTATGTTGCCTATAGCACGGCTACGCGAATTATTGCAACAGTGTCTGGAAATACACTCGCGGGTGAGAGGTTGGCCGGACAACTGATGATCCGGGACGTCAAAAAAGACGGGCGACGCGTCGTGGCCATCGAGGCCGAGGCGGTTCGCGCGCTCGCCGACCACGTGGACGACAACTTCGCGGGCGCGGCGAACGCCATCCTATCCTCCGCCGGCCGAACGATCCTGTTGGGGATAGGGAAGTCCGGCATCATAGCCCAGAAGATCGCGGCCACCCTTTCGTCTACGGGTACGGCGTCCTTTTTCTTGCACCCGGCGGAAGGAGCCCACGGCGATCTGGGGATGGTCCGCCCGGGCGACGTGGCGGTAGCCGTCTCGTACAGCGGCGAAACGCCCGAGATATTATGCCTCGTCCCGGCGTTTAAGGCGCTGGGGGTAACGCTCGTCGCGATGACGGGCAACCGCGAATCGACGCTCGCGCGCGAAGCGGATTACGTGATAAATACGTCGGTCGACCGGGAGGCTTGTCCTTTGGGGCTCGTCCCCACGGCCAGCACTACCGCGGCTCTCGTAATGGGCGACGCGCTCGCGGTATGCGTAATGCGCAAAAGGGACTTCCGGGAAGAGGATTTCGCCGCGGTCCATCCCGGCGGGACGTTGGGGCGACGATTGGTCTCCAAAATCTCCGAGTTGGGACATACCGGCGACGAAATACCGCGGGTGGCGGCGACGGTTACGTTCGCCGAGGCCGTGGCGGAGATGAGCGCGAAAAAGTTCGGCATTACGGCCGTAACCGACGGCGAAGGCCGGTTGGCAGGGGTTATTACGGACGGCGATGTGCGACGGGCGTACGAGCGAGGTATGGCTAAGCCGGGCCATACGGCGGCCGACGTAATGACGCGCGACCCCAAAACTATCGGGTACGACGCGACGGGCGCCGCCGCCCTTCACGTCATGGAGAAATACCAAATCACGGCATTATTCATGCTCGACGCGGAAGGGCGGCCGGCGGCCATCGTCCATATCCACGATATTTTGGGACGCGGCGCCGCGACGGTGAATTTCGACTGATGTACAAAGACACGACATTAATTGTCGCAGCCTCGTTAATCGTCGCCGCGTGGGCGGCCGTCGGGTGCCGCGAGAGCGACGAGGAACTCCCGCCGCCGGCTAAAAATATCCCGACCCAGGTCATAGACAACTTCACCCTTACCGAGACGGAGGGCGAGAACGTATCTTGGCGGCTTAAAGCCAAACGGGCGGATATCTACGACTACGCTAACGAGGCTAAGGTATTCGGCGTGTACGTTGATTTCTACGAGGAGGGCGTATACAGTTCGACGCTTACCTCTCGCGAGGGCAAAGTGGATTTACTCCGGCATAGCATGCAAGCTCGGGGAAACGTCGTTTTGGTATCCCGCAAAGACGGCGCGGTCTTGAAAACGGAGGAGCTCAATTGGGACGCGGACTCCGGCCGCATATATTCCGACGCCCATTGCACGCTCGAGCGAGGCCACAGCGTCATTCGCGGCGAGGGTTTCAACGCCACCCCCGGCCTGGAGTCGTTCTCCACCCACCAACTCGACGCCGACATTCTCGAAAAAGAGATGAGCGGCCTGGAGACCAGGCCGCGCCGAGGAACGGCGGGCGGCACCGCCGAAAACGCGGACAAAGGTCCCAAATAATGAGGTGTCCTTATTGCGGCGAAGTCGAGGATAGGGTAGTCGACTCGCGGGGGGTCGACGACGGCCACGTGATCCGGCGGCGGCGCGAATGCCGTTCCTGCGGCCGGCGCTTCACGACGTACGAACGGCGAGAAGAAGTCCCCATGCTCGTGATAAAGAAAGACGGGACGCGCCAGCCGTTCAGCCGCGAAAAGATCGTCAAGGGGATAATGACGGCGTGCGAAAAGAGGCCGGTATCGCACGACGATATAGTCGACCTCGTGACGAAAATCGAGCGCGACCTGGGCGCGACGTACGAGGGAGAAATCCCCACCCGCGCCATAGGCGAGCGGGTGATGGGCGCCCTTAAAGAATTGGACGAGGTGGCTTATATAAGGTTCGCTTCCGTCTACAGGTCTTTCCGGGACGTGGGCGAGTTTATGAACGAACTACATAAATTAATGCGGCCGGAAGACGGGGAAAGCGAGCCCGGCGCCAAGTAACCGCGGAGGGCGGTTAAGAAATTAGGTATAAAAATGCCTGAGTTAAGAAGAGATCCGGTTGTGGGTCGTTGGGTGATTATAGCCGCCGAGCGCGCCAAAAGGCCGCAAGATTTCGTGCCTATCGAAAATACGCATACGACGGCCGAAGGCAAGCGGAATTGCCCCTTTTGCCCGGGGCGCGAAGGCGAGACACCGCCCGAAATTATCGCGTACCGGTCCGGCGGCTCACCTCCCAATTCGCCGGGATGGACGGTCAGGGTCATTCCCAACAAATACCCGGCGCTCCAAATCGAGGGGGAGCTCGACGCCCGGGCCGAGGGAATATACGACCGCATGAACGGTATCGGCGCCCACGAGGTTATTATCGAGACGCCCGATCACGACGCGACGCTGGCGACGATGTCGTCGTCCCAGCTCGAGGCGATGTTTCAAGCCATCGTGGACCGGATAACCGACCTTGAAAACGACACGCGCTTCAAATATATACAGATTTTTAAAAACGTAGGAGAGGCGGCCGGGGCTAGTCTCGAACACCCCCATAGCCAGCTTATCGCGACGCCCGTCGTTCCCAAACGCATTACGGAAGAGCTCTCGGGGGCGTTGGCCCACTACGAATATAAGGAACGGTGCGTTTTCTGCGACATCGTACGCCAGGAGTCCGACGATGAAGCGCGGTTGGTTTTCGCCGACGACGTGATCGTTTCGTTCGTCCCTTTTGCGCCCCGGTTCCCGTTCGAGATTCAAGTCGTACCCAGGCGCCACGTGTCTTCCTTCAAAAACATCGTCGACGAGGAAATCAAACACTTGGCAGTCCATTTAAAATTGATTATAGGGAAGATCGATGGCCTGTTGCGTACCCCGCCTTATAACATGGTGCTTCATACCGCGCCGTGCCGTCTGGACGAGCTTCGGCATTACCACTGGCATATCGAAATCATTCCCAAGTTGGCAAATGTAGCCGGTTTCGAGTGGGGGACCGGTTTCTATATAAACCCCACCATCCCCGAACAAGTAGCGGAACATTTACGGGTGTACAGTACCGACTGAGGTTCTTATGGCTAAGTCGCCCATCGTCTTGGTCGTTTCGGAAGCCGTACCGTTCGCCAAAACCGGCGGCCTGGCGGACGTCGCCGGCTCTCTCCCCAAAGGGTTGGCGAAAATCGGCGCCAAACCGATACTCATAATGCCGTACTACAAAGAAGTGGCCCGAGGAGGTTTCGGCGAGAAGAAGGTGGGCCGTTTGGAGGTGCCGGTCGGCGCCAATAGGATAACTACCACCGTATACGCGACCGACATACCGGATACGGATATCCCGGCGTTTTTCCTGGCCTACGACCCGTATTTTTACCGGGACGGCTTATACCAGGAGAAAGGGATCGATTATCCCGATAACGCGGAGCGCTTCACGCTGTTATGTCGCGGGGCGCTGGAATTGATAGTGGCCGAAAACATGCGCCCGGCCTGCGTACACGGCCACGATTGGCAAACGGGTTTAATCCCGGTATATATAAGAGACCATTACGCCGCGGAACTCGGCGATACCGCAACGTTGTTCACGATCCATAACACCGGTTACCAGGGCAACTTCGACAAGAAGTATTTTCCCATAACGAACATTAATTGGAACCGCTTCCAAATAAACGATATGGAGTTTTTCGGGCAATTCTCTTTTTTGAAGGCCGGCATCGTGCACGCCGACGTGATTAGTACCGTAAGTGAAAGGTACAGCGAAGAGATACAGACGCCCGAGTTCGGCTTTGTTATGGACGGCGTTCTGCGGCAACGACGCGGCGACCTATACGGCGTTCTCAACGGCATTGATTATTCCATCTGGAATGCCAAGAAGGACCCTTACCTGGCCGCAAATTACCGCCCCGAGAATCTCAAGGGCAAAGCTATATGTAAATACGCGCTCGAGAAAGAAAACGGCTTCCAGCACGAAAGCAAAAAGGCCCTCGTCGGCATTATTTCCCGGCTCGCCGACCAAAAGGGCTTCGACATCCTCGTGGACGGGATCGACGGCATACTGCAATTGCCGTGTCGTTACGTTTTGCTCGGGACGGGGGACCGGAAATATCACCGCCTCTTCGAGGAGGTGGCGAAGCGCCATCCTAAAAAGTTCTCCGCGCACCTCTTGTTCGACGACGTGATGGCCCATCGCATATACGCGGGCGCAGATATGATATTGATGCCGTCGCGGTACGAGCCGTGCGGGTTGGGCCAGATGATAGCCATGTCGTATGGAACCGTGCCCGTAGTAAGGGCGACGGGGGGGTTGGCAGATACCGTCGTCGACGCCGACCATAATAAAAGGGAGGGCGTCGGCTTCACGTTCGAACGCTACACGGATCGGGCGATGGTAGAGGCGATCGAAAGGGCTATCGCGGCGTACGCGCGGCCGCGACGTTGGCGAAACATTATGCGGCGTGCGATGGCGAAAGATTTTTCGTGGGAACGGTCGGCGCGGGCGTATATGAAACTATATCGCTTGGCGAAGAAGAAGAGAGCGGAAAGGCGGGGGAAAACCAAATGTGAAACCCCGGCCGGGACGTAATCGAGGCCGGGGATGTTTAAGTATTAAACAAAATTATATTATGTATATTAATAAAACATTGGAAATAAAGGAGATATATAGGAATTAAGGTAATACTAAATATAGATACGTCTGATAATATATATTATGTTAACAATACCTCGACGCATAATTATTTCTTTTTATGCCGATCCGCCCGCGACCTTTTTTTCCTTTTATGCTTCGCTATTTTTTCCCGTTTTCTCTTTTTGGGACAGCCCATCTGTCACCTCTGCTCTCGTCGTTTTTATATTTAACCGCTTATCCTTCGACGCCGCCTTCATCAAGTAACCTTTTCAGCGTTTTAGAGGCGCGAAAAGTAGCCGAAACCTTCGGCAATACGTATACCTGTTCGCCCGTTTTTGGGTTCCGGGCCGTACGGGCCGGCCGGCTTTTCACCGCGAAGGAACCGAAACCCCGCAGTTCTACCTTCTCTCCTTGGGCTAAGGCATCGCTTATGGTTTCGAGGATGGCATCTACTACGCTAATGGCCTCTTTTTGAATTAAACTATGACGTTTCGCGATGGAACGCGCCAGGTCCGCTTTCGTCATACCCGCCGACCTCCTTGTTATACAAGGCCCGGGCGATAACCGCCAAAGTAACGGGGCCGGGCCAAGCGAATTAAATTTTCCCGCCGTAATTTACGCCGCTAAGGGTTTATCGCCGCCTGTTTCGCCTTTCGCCGCCGGCGTTGGAAAAACCATATTATAAGCCTTATTATCAATACCAGTATTATTAGTATTATAATAAACGGCAGTAATACGATTATGGCCTGGATTATGAAAATACATATCCGCAACGCTATCCGGAGGGCTTCTCTTAAAGCTTTCCCGAAGCTGTAACCTGTAGGAACCGCGGCGTGAGGCTCTTCGAGGTGGATAGTAATCGTTGACAGCCCTATTCGGGAATCGAGGTAGCGTAATTCCCCTTTAAAACGCTCGATATTCTCGGTTACGCGCTCAATCTCGCGCTCTACCTCTAATATATCCGAGACGGTCGCCGTCCGCTTCGCGAGGATCTCGAGGTACCGGGCGCGTGCCGCTTCGGCGTTCGCGAGGCGCGCTCGGAGGTCTACGTACTTTTCCGTTACGTCCTCCGTCGTACTATTTTCCGAACGCGGCCGCCCCACCTCCCGTAACGCCCTTATCGTTTCGTCGAACTTCGACGGATGAACCTTTAAAGTTACCGAGCCCAGCGCGTAACCCTCCTCGGCTACGGAACGGCTCGTTTCGACGACGAGCGCTTTCTCGGCCGCCGCTACGGCGTAGACTTTTTCGAACCCTTTCTCTACGTCGTCCACCTCGCACGTCAGGTCCCCCGTCTTAATGAGCTTCAACTCGCCGGTCATTTCGGCGGCATTCGCCTCCGCGAGGCCGGTGAAAACGTCCTCTCCGCGCGTAACCTCGCCTTTCGCCGGAGCCGGTGTCTTTTCCGCTAAGGGCTTTTCGCCCTCGGCAGCCTTGAATCCGGGCTCGGCCGGCGCCGCTTCCGGCGCGGCCCCTTCCTCGCTCAACGCCGGCGTTTCCGCCGCTTTTTTTGCGCAACCCAGGATAAGGAGAAACGCAGCGCTTAAAAGTACTAGTATTATCGTCGATTTACGCACGTCGCAACTCCCCGGGTTGATGTTCCATTATGCGGTCGCGTATGGCCGGCGGATTCCGTACCGGGCCGCCGTTTATGCCGTATTAATAAAGAGAATATTTAAACTCGACGCGCGTCGGGGGGTCGCCCCAACCTAACAGCTCTGCCCGAACGCGTCCGAAAAGTACGTCGTATAACGAAGGTTCCTTGGCCTTCTTCCTCACGATGACAGGGCGCCCCTTGACGCCGATCTCTTCCGCGACGTCTCGTAAACACTTTTGGAAGTTCCCCAATTCGTCGACGAACCCCAGTTCTTGGGCTTGGCGGCCGGAGAATATCCGGCCGTCGGCGTAATCCATGACGTACCGGCGTACGCGGTAGGCCGTGGGCGATTCGACGCCCAGGGCTTTAAGTTTGGCGGATATAACCGGGCGGCGCGCTCCCGCGACCACGTCCACGAACTCTTGGTAGACGTCGTCCACCGTCTCGCCCAGAAGCGCTTCTTCTTCCGGCGTCATAGGCCTTAAGGGCGAACCGATGTCCTTGTAGCGGCCGCTCTTTATGGTTTTGCTCGAAAGGCCGATTTTGCCGAAAAGGCCCTCCACGTTGGTGAACGTCATAATAACGCCGATAGACCCGGTCAGGGTTCCCGGGGCCGCGTATATTTTATCGCTCGCGCACGCAACGTAGTACGCGCCCGACGCGCCGACGTTAGACATGTACGCGTATAACTTCTTTTTCTTTTCTTTTAGCTTGAGGAGTTCCGCGTATATCTCTTGCGACGGCGCCACGGCGCCGCCCGGGCTATCGATATATATAACGACGGCGGCTACCGTAGGGTCGTCGCGGTAAGAATGGATCACGTTTATTATTTCCTCGGACGACGTTATAGACCCGCGTATATCCAAGACGGCGATTTTTTTACCCACCGGCGAATAGGCTTTGACGTCGGGGAGGGCGCGGCATAAGACGGCGACCGCGATAACGGCCGCGCATACGGCGAACGCTATCGCTCCCCCACCCATCAACCACCATTTCCTCGATGACATCCTTTTTCGAGCGCCTCCTGGTCGCGCGTCCCGCGCGAGTTTTAGTAGCCCCGCAAAGCCTGGAGATGCTTTACCGCCAGCGCGTTCAAAGCCGGGTCGTCGGTCAACGCCAACGCCCGCTTCCAAAGGCGGATGGCTCGTCCCACCTCGCCCGCATCCTCGGCTAGCAGCGCCAATAACCGTACGCGCGAAACGTCCTCGTACGTTCCTTCGCCTTGAGTGAGGATTTCTTCGGCTTCTTTCGCCAGTCCCTTTTCTTTTAGTATCAAAGCCAAATTATATTCCGCGCGGCGGCCGAGGTCGCCCCCCTCTCTCGCTAACAGGCGGTACTCGCGCGCCGCTTCTTCCAAATAGCCCAATTTGTGCCACACCATCGCGACGTTGAACCGGGCCGGCGAAAACCCGGCATCGAGCGCCAACGCCTGTTGGTAATAAGAGACCGCGAGGTTGAGGTTATCGCCCCGATATCGGTTGCCGTCCTCGTCGAATTCGTACGTTAAGGCGAGGTTGTATAATATCGCCGGTTCGCCCGGATACTCCGCGGCGAGCTTTAAAAACGTCTCGCTCGCTTTCTTACGGTCCCCGCCGCGGGCGAAACCCACGCCTTCATCTAACGCCGCGGTAAAGACGGCGGTGGCCGTTTCGGCCCGCGGGGCGGCCGCGTTCAATAAAAAAGCCGCCGCGGCCGCGGTTACGAGAAAACTCCGCCTGGCGGGTCGCGACTTCAATCCGTTAAACCTACTATGTGGTCAATCCCTTTCGAAAGATTCGCTTCGCCCGTTACGTTGGCGCTATTGGAAGTAATCACGGCGCCGTTGGCCGTACTTATAAAATCTACGGTAATGGTATATTTATCACCATTTTTAGATACTTTGCCGCGACAGGCCACCATTGCGCCCAGCTTCTTCCCCAGCGTTGCCGCCGTCGCCGTAGATATCGGTTCACCCTCGCCGATGTCGGAACCTTCCAGGATTTTTTCTATTTTCTCGGGTTCCACGACTTTGTACTTGCCCAGGTACGCGAGTGCTGTTATCAGGTAGCGGGCGACTACCGGCCCCAGGTAATCGTTTGCGCTTTCGGTCTCAAAATTAAAAACGGCTATAACGGGCTTAGCCGTTTTGGCCGGCGCGGGTGGCGCGTAAATCAAGAACAAAACGCACAATAACAATAAAACTTGACGGCTGCGCTTCGGCATTTATCCTCCTCGTAACGCGTCGGACGGCACCGGGGACGGTCCGGCGGGGACCGCCGGCGGGTGGTTCATGAAATGCGCGAAAACCCTCATACGTTCCCTCAGGCTGCGCAGATTGGCGTACATCAAATTCGCGTCGCTCTTGCGGATCTCCCAGAGATAAGCTTTGAAGTCTTCCGAAACGTCCGGGTGTTCGCGCACGAAAGAATCGATAAGTTGTTCGTGACTTACGAACCGGTTGATGGAGCGCGAGTAGGAATACGTCGTCTCCACGTGGTCGATATACGCTTGTTCCACCTGGTCGATTTCGGGCGGCGGGTTTAAGTTATTGCCGCCCGCGGACAGCCGGGCGAAGTAGCGGGCGTGGAAAAGGCGGTCGACCAGCGCCGCTATTAATTCTTTAAGCCGGCCCGGGTCTATTAACTCGGCGCCGTTTTCGCCGTAACGCGCCAGTATTTCGTCGATTAATTGCCCGGCGTCGGCGAACGCGACGTCGCGCGCGCGGGCGAATAATCGGCGATTCCGCAACAATACTTCGGTATTAGTAGATTTCATCGAGAATCGTACGTTGTTGGCTGAGGTAATCGATTTCGTGGGCCTCCGTAAGTACGGTTCCGGCCGCGCGGTCCCCCACCCGGCGCCCCTTGGAGTCGGTGAACGCATAGACCACGTCCAATATATTTACGAGGGGTACGAGTAACGTCAGATTCCGCACGATGGAGTGGACGACGTTGGCGTGTCGTTCGTAGTCGTCGATCTTTACCACGCGTAACCCCATGATGCGCTTGCCGATGCTCGCGCCGCCCGCGTCCCGCACGAGGAAGTAGAACAATCCAATCCCCACTATCGTACCCCAAAACAACTGCCGGTAGTAATATTGGTCCGGCCCCGGCAAGTACGGGTTCATGTTCAAAAAGCTGAATATAAGGGCTACGACGAAATAAAAGAGGCTTATAAAGAACAAATCCACGAGTTGGGCGGCTACGCGCCTTATGAACGAGGGCCGCGAGAAATCTAGAACTACCGAACGGTCGACCTTCAACCTTTTGCCCTTTTCTAAGCCGACCTCTTCGTCCGCCGATACCTTTTTGAACTCAACCTCTTCGACCGAAATTTTCGCCGGCTCGGGCGGCGCGGGTTTACGTTCGGGCGCGGGAGGCGGTATGGATATTGAGACCAGGTCGCCCACCTTAGGCCCGGAGATATGTTTTTCGGGCGGCGGTATGGCGGGGCCGGCGATAGGGCCGACGGGTTGAATACCTGCGGGCGCCGGTCCCGCGGGCGTAGCCGCCCTGGGGAGCGGCCAAGTAGGCTTCGCCTCGAGCGGACCGACTTCGGGCGGCGCTGGGGGGCCCGCCGGCGCGGACGGTACCGACGGTTCACCGCCGGGCATCGGCGGCGGGACCTCCGGTTCCGGCGCCTCCAAGTCCACGAATATGTCGGCGAAATCGGCTATCTCCGCGAGTTTTACCCATTTTTTAGATTGGGGTTCCCAGACGTAGTGGTCGCGGTTGAATTCGCCGCTCAAGATTTTTTCTTCGACTTCGCCGAATTCGAACGGCCCGAAACGCGCCCCTTCTTTGCCGAGATAATACTTCTTTACGGCTTTCGGCGGCGCGCCTTGCGTAAGGTATTTCGAAAATACGACGTGTTCCGCGGCCTTCAACCACCGGTTGGATTCGGCGTCCCAAACGAAATGGTTGCCTTTGAAGCGGCCTCGTTCGATTTCCTTAATTATGGCATCGCGGGGGAAGGGGCCGCCGGTCTTGCCTTCGACGTTGATGAAGAAACCTTCTTCCGGCACGGCCGAGGCCGCGGTTTCCTCTTCAAAAATGCCGGCCAACTCGGCGTGGAATTTGATTTTAATCCACCTGCCCTGTTTCGCATCCCAAACGTAATCCTCTTGCGAAACAGTTTTGTTAGTGACCAACTCGCGGACCTCGGCGGTATCAAGAGGGCCGCGTTGGTTGCCGTTGATATTCAAATAATACTCCATATTAGCTCCGGGGGCGGCACCGGTTTGCGCCCGAGAGGATTCGAACCTCCGGCCTATGGTTTAGGAAACCATCGCTCTATCCGGCTGAGCTACGGGCGCTCCCGAATCTCCGACCATAATTTATAACATAATATGTCCCGGGGTGCAACATTACACGCCGAACTAGTCGTAATGGATTATCGAAAATACCTCGTAATCGCGTAATTTTTCGCGGCCGGACAGGAAGTCGAGCTCGACCAGGAATACAAAAGCCTCTACCGTCGCTCCGCACGATTCTATCAACCGCGCCGTCGCGAGCGCCGTGCCGCCCGTCGCCAGCAGGTCGTCGCACACCAAAACCCGGTCGCCGGCGCCGAAAGCGTCGGCGTGTACCTCCACGGCGTCGGTGCCGTATTCCAATTCGTATTCCTCGCGCCGGGTTTTGCACGGCAACTTGCCCGGTTTACGGATGGGGACGAAACCTGCGCCCAAAAGAAAAGCTACGGGGGCGCCCAGGATAAATCCTCTGGCCTCTACGGAAGCCACGTAGTCGATGCCGCGGTCGCGATACCTGTCGGCCAAAGCGCCGACGGCCAGTTTAAAAGCCTCCGGGTCGCGCAAAAGGGTCGTAATATCCTTGAATATAATGCCTTGTTTGGGCCAATCTCGAACGTCGCGGATGCAACTTTTAAGCCTTTCGTCGATCACTTAACGCTCCTTTCGACGGGCCGCGACGTCATGAAACGTCGCCGAACAAATCCCCGCTTACGCCACCCTCGGCCTTAGCCATTTGCCGCAACTTATTCAACGCCTCTTTTTCGATTTGGCGTACGCGTTCGCGCGTTATATTTAGCTTCTCGCCGGTCTTCTTCAGCGTCAATTGTTCGTGGCCGTCCAGGCCGAACCTCATGCGCAAGACGTCCTGCTCCCTTTCGCTCAAGCGCTTCATAAGTTCGGCGAGTCTGCCGTACCTCACCAGTAAATAGGCCGTGGCGTACGGGGCTTCGGCCCGCGAGTTCTCGACTTTTTCCAAAAGCGACTTCTCCCCCCCGGGCATATCCGCGTCGAGTTTGTACGGCCGGCGCGAGGACAAGAGTATCCGTTCCACCTGTTCGCGCGAAATACCCATGACGGCCGCTACTTCGGCCGGCGCCGGTTCCCGCTCCAAGTCGTGGGCCAACCCTTGCATCGTGCGGAAGTATTTTTTGGTGAGGTCGACGACGTGAACCGGGACCCGTATCGTCCGGCCCTGGTTTATGAGGGCCCGGTTGATAGTCTGCCGTATCCACCACGTGGCGTAGGTGCTGAACCGGCACCCCTTGCGGTACGAGAATTTTTCCACGGCGCGGATGAGGCCCAGGTTCCCTTCCTCGATAAGGTCTAAGAACGACATCCCCCTGCCGATGAACTGCTTGGCTACGTTTACGACCAGCCGCAAGTTGGAAACGATCATCTTCGCCCTGGCGTCGGCGTCTCCCTTTTCCACTCTCTGGGCCAGCGCGAGTTCTTCCTCTTTGGTGAGGATGGGAATTTTGGAGATATCCAAGAGGTAGGCCCGCACGAGGTTGGCTTCGTACTCTTGTTCCGACTCGAATTCCTCTATTACTTCCGAGATCTGGTCGGGGCCGAGCGCGTCTTCCTCTTCGGGTTGGGCTTCTTCGTCGAAGCTCTCCGGTTCTTCGGTTTCTTCTTTCGCGCGTGTCTTCTCAGTCACGAGTAAACCTCACCGCCGGGTCACGACCAAGCAGGCGGTAGCGACGTCGCACCCGCTTTGGAGCTTTATCATAAATCGCGTATTGGCCGTTAGGAGAGCGCATCTTCCGGTACGTGCCGCATCTTCCGCCGTTAGAACTTTACGGCGAAGGAGCTGTATTCGCCGCGAGGTTTTTCGCCGAGTACCCGCACGTCGCGGACCCGGCCGTACGGCGGCCCTTTACGGAGCACGTTTACGAAGGCCGTCACCTCGCCCCTCGGCCCCTCCAAGACGACCTCTACGGACCCGTCGTACAGGTTCCGCACGTAGCCCGTAACGGCGAAAGCCGCCGCTTCCCGCACCGCCCAATAACGAAAGCCGACCCCCTGCACCATGCCGGAGAACGTCAACCTGCGCCCAATAACGTCGCCGACGGACATGATGATTACTTGAATAACGACGCGAGTTTCCGCACCGCGACGTCCGCGTCCGCCGCCGGCCAAACTCCCTCGATGCCGGGCCAGGTGTTAATTCCGATAACCGGTTTGCCGAGCTTAAGGGCGAGGGCGATTTCCGACAACGTCCCGAATCGGCCTCCTACGGCAACCACGGCGTCGGCCGCGGCCACGACTACGGCGTTTCGCGCGTGGCCCAGGCCGGTCGGGATTATTATTTTGACGTAGTCGTTAGCGGACGACGCGTCGTACGTAGGAAGAATGCCGACGGTCGTGCCTCCGGCTTCCGCGGCTCCTCTGCTCGCCGCTTCCATGACGCCGCCCAAGCCGCCGGTTATTACCACCCATCCGCGTTCCGCGGCCAAGCGCCCGACGTTGGTGGCAACCTCGAGGTGTACCGTCTCGGTTACCGCGTCGCCTATAACGCCGATTTGAATGGGCATAAAAAGTTGCCGACGCGCGGCCTCGAGGGGGCCGCGGTGGCATTATTTTGGGGGCGAGAGGATTTGAACCTCCGACCACCTGCCCCCCATACAGGTGCGCTACCGGACTGCGCTACGCCCCCTTACGGGCGTCCCTATAATAAATTAAAACAACGCGTTCGGCAAGCCCAAAATTCGCCCCGCGGCGGAGTTTCGGCGGCACCGCATCCTACGACCGTGCTTTGCTTAAGGGCTTACCTCTTGCAAACGGAAAAGAGACTCCTGGAGGAGTCTCCTTAATACTTTCGGGGCGAGAGGATTTGAACCTCCGACCCCCTAGTCCCGAACCAGGTGCGCTACCAGACTGCGCTACGCCCCGATAACGTACGTCCCGAATTACACGCCTACCCGTGTATTATACAAAATTGCCCTTCGATATGCAAGCGGTAACCGGCCGCATATTACCGCCGGCGCCGCTTCCCGGTTCCCGGCTCGAGGAAACCGAGCAATCCTTCAAGGTCGCCGCGGAGCTCGGCGATAATATTTTTGTCTTGGGCGGGCCGCCGCCGCGCGGCCGCCAGCTTTTTGCGGGCCCCGGCGATAGTGTAACCGTCGTCGTAGAGGAGTTTCTTAATCGCCCATATTAATAAAATGTCGTTTTTACGATATGCGCGGCGCCCGTTGGACCGTTTCTCGGGTTTTAGCGTAGGGAACTCCGATTCCCAATATCGAAGTATATGGCTTTTCAGGCCGGTGAGCGTCGAGACTTCGCCGATGGAGTAGAAAATTTTATGCCGGTCTTTT
>CAZLXP010000003.1:0-48445 GCA_964563535.1 uncultured bacterium
CGGCCTTGGCGAACGTCGTTTTGCCGCCGCCGTTCTCGCCGACCAGCGCGACGACGTCGCCCTCGCTTATAGTGAGGTTGAAGTCGGAAAGGGCCGTGATGCCGCCGGCGTAGGTGACGGTAAGGCCGTCGGCGACGACGGCGGGAGGGCGCGCCGCGGCGGGCGCCGGGCGCTCTTCGTGCGTTAACGCCGCGATTTCCACGCCCGGACGGAGTACGTACGCGGCGCCGCGGCGGTCGAAATATTTTAAAAAAGTTAAAGGCGCCACGCCGGCGCGCGAGCAAAGTTCTCCGTCGGTTAATATTCGTTGGGGGGCGCCGCGGGCGACGAGTTCGCCGCGGCCGAGGAGAGCCGCGTCGTCGAGCGCGAGCGCTTGCGCCGGGTCGTTGTCGGCGACGACGGCGGCCCGGCGGCGGCGGGCGAGTTCGGCTACGATATTTTTTAACGCCGCCTTGCCGGCCGGATCTAAGTCGGTCCCGGCTTCGTCGAAGAGGACCAGGCTGGCGTCGGCGGCAAGGGCCGCGGCGACGGCGAGGCGTTGTTTCTGGCCGCCGGAGAGCGTTTCGACGCGCCGACCTTCGAAGCCGGCGAGGCCGCAGGCGGCGAGGGCGTCGGCGACGCGGCCGCCTATTTCGACGCCGGGTACGCCCAGGTGCCGCGGCCCGAACGCGACTTCGTCCTCGACCGTCGTGGCCACTAACGCGGCGTCGAAGTCCTCGAAGACGAAAGCGACGGTCCCGGCGAGGTCGCGGGGCCTTTTGCCGGCGAGCGACGCCCCGCATACGCGGATGTCGCCGCTCATGCTCCCCTTCTTGACGGCGGGGACGACCGCGCCCAGCGCCGCCAACAACGTGGATTTACCGGCGCCGGAGTGGCCCAGGATGCCGAGGGTGCGGCCCTCTTCCAGGCCGAGGTTCACGCCCGAGAGAGCCGGCCGCGGCCGGCCTCGGTAGGTGAACGTTAGGTCGACGACCTCGAAGACGTGGGCCACAGCCGGGTTGGCGTTCAAAGGGAGGGAGGTTTACGGCGTTTGGAGTACTTCGGCCGGCGCCGCGGCTAGTGCATCCGCGTATTTGGTTACAGCTTGCTCGTAAAGGTCCAGCGCGCGGGTCTTTTCATCTTTAGGCGCGAACTCGGTGTCGAAGAACTCGGCCAACCCCATCGCGGCTTGCGCGCCGAGTTCGGCGCTGGCCATGAGGTCCTTTTGGGCCGTTATGGCGTCCGCCGGCGGTACGCGGTCCTCGAGGAAGTGATAGGCGTCGGCCAGGTCCGCGGCCCGGTCCTCGCAATCGACGGAATAATCTTTGCCGGACGCCGCCTTTACGAACAGCTCGCCCAGCTTGTCGAGCTGTTTGCCGATGCGCTTGGCGGCGGCGCCGAAATCGTCGTAGTATTGGGCGTCGGCCGCGGATATATCGGCGGCCGCCGAGGAGGCGGCCGCGGCTAAGGCGGCCGCGGCGACCAACCGTTTTAATCTAACCATTATTCCCACCGCCCTTTCCTTTTAAGACGTTTATAGTTTCCTTCGCTTCGTCGATCTCGAAGTCCGCGAATACCGCCGGGGCTTCCTTACGCAGTCGTCTCAGGATGGCGATGGCGAGGCGGCGTATTTCCCACTGGGCCGTGGGATGGCCGCGGAGCTCGACGATGTGGCGCCATTCGCGGAAGTTGGCGGTTACGACAATCTCCGTCGCCGTCGCGTTGGGCAGGACGAAGCGCGCGTCCTCGCGCGGTACGCCGAGCGCGAGCAGCTTCTCGTACGCGGCCCGGGCGCTCTCCACCGCCTCGTCGAAGGCGCGTTTCGCCTCCGGGTTCGCCTCGAGCGACGGCGGCGCGGCATACGGAAAGCCGGCCTCGCTCACGTAGCGCTGGCTCCGCTGGGAGTAGGAGGCGAGGCGGTGGCGTACGAGCTGGTGGCTGAGGGCGCGCGAGACGCCGCGGACGCGAAACGTCGCCGAGGCGTGCTCGAGGACCGAGAGGTGGCCGCGCGCAATGAGCATCCGGATGAACTCGGCGGCGGAGTCGGTGGTGGCGCGGTCGCCGGTGTCATAGCACGTCCGGCCCGCGACCTCGATTAACCTCTCCGCGTCGGGCGTTATCGTTAGTAGTTCGACTTCCAACGCCGGCTCCTTGACAGGCGAGGGGTTTTGGCGTATAATGCTAACTAACGGGGCAGTAGCTCAGCTGGAAGAGCGCATCCCTCGCACGGATGAGGCCGTCGGTTCGAATCCGATCTGCTCCAACCCGCCGGGTCGCCAGGCCCGGCGTTTCTATTTAGATTTTAGCACTTTTCGGGGCCGGGGGCAACGGCCGCGTTTATTCCGCGAACGCGAACGCGGCGTAAATGCGTTCTTCGCCCGTGTCCGGGTCGACGGAGCGCCAGCGCATCCATCCCTCGGTGCCGTCGTTAAGGCGTACTTGCCACCACTCGCCGCGGGAAGCTATTACGGAGAATTTGGAGCCATTCGGCAAAACCGCCCTATCTTCTAATGCTTTGGCTTTAGGTGAAGGTGCTTTTTTAAAATCGACGCCTTTAGAGACTACGACGCCGGGGGCGCCGGGTAATCCAGCGATTATGGATTCATCTTCTTCGTCTAATACGATTGTACCGCTATCCCTATAGGTTAATACTTTAATTTCCGATTTATCTTTGGGTTCGAAATCGTTGAATGTCCAAGATATCGTAGTGCTGTCGGCGTTCGCCGACACGAAGGCGGGCGGTAAACCGGGTGAGGAAAAACTAACCGGGCCATCTACTTCTTCGGTTGAATATTTAACCTCAATTAAACCTTCCCCTATAGTGCCCGCCCACGCCTTACCGGTGCGTATCGAATATATAAAGACGTCGGGCCGCCCTACATATCTCGCCTCGTAGTAAGCCACTTCGTATTCGCATTTTACTTCTTTCTTTTCGCCCTCACTAAAATAAAGGCGCCAGCGTACTATGGTTCCTTGTTTCGCGTAAGGGGTTGCGGCTTTATTTTCGCTTCCACCTTCGTCACCTTCATCGGGGCCTTCGGTTAGAGCAAACCGTTCTACGATTTCGACGTTTACTGGGGCGCCGTTCGCGAAGACTCGGAAATTTTTTAGCGTCTCGTAATTATTTAACGTGTTGAGCGGGTCCCCTATTGTCGTAATCGTAGCTATGACTCCTTCGAACGGTTTTTCGCCCTTATTGCTCGCAAATTGGAAGGCGCCACCTATATCCCGTTCTTCGGTAGCTTCTGGACGATATAAAGAGAAAGGTCTTTCCGATACGGGGTTTTCTTCGTTTACGCCGTAATCGTGTTCGGCCGAGCTTGCACTCCTTATATGAGAGCTGATGCCTACGGGGAAATACATGACCGCTTCAGTTGCAGGCCCGTTATTATTAAAGGTGAATGATGCCTTTACATTGACGCGGTCTTTTTTTAATGTGCAAATAACGTTTTCGCGGGCCATAACGATCGTCGCGTGTTCGGCTTGCTCCATACCGAGCGGGCCGTTAAGTACTTCGTAATTGCCTATGTTCGCGAACGCGGCTAGACCCGTAGCCATGTTTAAAATCCCGTATAATAACGTATATGTTTTTTTCATATCTTCTACCTCCGCTCTTTTTCCTTTTAAATTTTTACTCCCACCAGCCTATGCAGCAACGACCGGCGCAGTTCGACCGCGTCGTAAGCGCAGGCCTCGTGGCAGCAGTAGCACCGGATGCACAATTTTTCGTCGACGTAGGATTTGTCGTTGATGACGCTGATGGCGGCGACCGGACAGCTCTCGCGGCACAGGCCGCAGCCGGTGCAGCGCTCGCGCCGGACGCGCGGCTGGACCGACAAACCGTTGCGCAGCAAGACCCCCAAGACCCGCCGGAACGGGCCGTAGCCGCCTAAGCCGGCCTCCGTATCGATCGTCGGGGGCCACTTCCAATCCCTCAGCCGCACGCTCTCGAGGGACGGCCCGACGACGTCTAAATCCTCAGGGCGGTTCGGTTTGATGCCTCGAGCCGCGGCGACCCTTAAGACCGGGTGCCGCTCGGGCTCGAGCCCGGTTATGGCGCCGGCGGCGACGTCGACCGCGAGGGCGGAGGGGCCGGCCACGATAAGGCCCGCGTTCCGCGGCTCGCCCAGGCCCGGGCCGTTGCCCTCCATCGCGACGACGGCGTCCATAATGTTTAAAACCGGGTTGACGAACGAGGTCACGTCCAGCAGGACGTCGGCGAAGTTGTCGACGGCCCGCATGCGAGCGTGGAAGCCGGGTTTATCGAAGCCGGGGAGGACGCCGAAGACGTTTTTCACGGCGCCCGTCAGAATGGTGAAGGGGTGGGTTTTAAGCTTGCATAAATTAATGACCGCGTCGGCCTCGACAACCGGCGCGATGACGTTGAACCTTTTGGCGACGCGGCCTTGCTCGAAGTGAACGTCGCGGGACGTAACGTCGTAGTTGAGCTCCAGGCCGATTTCGTCCGCGAGCTTGAGGTAGCCGGAGCGGCGGTAGCACTTCTCGAGGGTCCTTTTGGTATACGGAAGGCCCGAACCCGGGCTGTCCGCCAGGACGGGGGTGGCGCCGAGGCCGCGAACGGCCCGCGCGACGGCTTTCACAACCGCCGGGTGCGTCGTCACCGCTTGCTCGGGGCGGGCCCCTCTTAGCAGGTTCACCTTGAGGACGACGCGCTGGCCGGGATTGATAAGAGCGCCCAAGCCGCCCCACGGCGCGACGGCGTCGTCCAGGGCGCGGGTGACGTCGGCGTCGGCGTAGGATGAACAGCGGCTTATGCGGACCTGGTTATCCATCCGAACGCGGCCTGACCTCTTCGTCGAAGCGAAGGTCGGAAAGAGGCAGGCGTGCCTTGGCCGGCGGTTCCTCGGCCGGATAACCCAGCGTCATCAGGCACACGAGGGCGTAACCGTCGGGGACGTTAAGGACGGCGCGGACCCGTTCCTCGTCGTAATTATTGATCCAACAGGTCCCGAGGCCCTCGGCGGTCGCGGCCAGCGTAACGTACGCCGCGGCGATAGCGACGTTGTAGCGGACGTACATGTCCCACGTCCAACTGCCGCGGGTACGCGCGTCAGGCGCGGGGGCGCCCTCTTGCGCCAGCACGCCCAGGAAGGCGAGGACGACGGGGGCCTCGGCTAGGAAGCCGTTATGGGCTGCGGCGGCGTCGGCCAGCGTGCGGCGGCGGCTTTGGCCGCGGACCACGACGAAGCGCCACGGTTGGCGGTTATGCCCCGAGGGGGCGAGGCGCGCCGCCTCGAGAACGCGCGCTAGCGTATCGTCGGGAACGGCGTCGGCGCGGTAACTCCTAACGGAACGACGTCGGGCGATGGCCTCGAAAAAGTCCATGTGGCCTATACCTCCTTATCGTAATGATTATAATGTCAAAAGGGGCCGGCGTAAAGGGAGGGTAGCCGAAAATTTTACTTGATATTTTCTTTATAATAACGTATAAATGTATGGTGATTGTAGACGCAACTAACGGCTTTTAGGTGATCGAAGATAAGGAGGTAAGAACAATGAGGAACGTGCTTCTATTAACGCTGGCGTTGGCCTTGGCCGCGGCAGGAACTACGATGGCGACGGGGAGCAAACACGAAGTGGGCGGCACTGCGGCGGTGGGTAATCTCCAGCCGTTCAATGCGACCGCCGCGGCGATGCGGTTCCAATGTATGTGGCTGCAGCCAGAGATAAACGAACAAGGCACCTTAGCCCGGGTCGAGTTTAAATTCCAGGCTTATGTGGGAACGGCGCCGGGTACGTTCGAAGGGTGCAAAATGATCCTGTGCCATACGGCGAAGACTACGCTTACCAACAATTTCAAGACGAACTACGACTTCAAAACGCCGGTAGAGGTCTTCAGCGGGAATTTCACCGTGCCGGCGGGCTTAAAGAAAAACGACTGGTTCACGGTCGCGACGCCGAGTAACTTCACCTACAACAACAGGAACAACTTGCTTATGGAAATTTCTTGGACCAAGGCTACGGGTGCAAGCGGGAAGTTCTGGATATCGTCGGCCGCGCAACCCGGGCGGCTCCGGGCGTATAACGCCACGGCGGCCACCGGTAGGCTATTGGCGGGCCAAGGCGAGGTCGCGAGGATTACGTTCGGCAACCCCGCCGTCAGGGCGACGAGTCTCGGCAAAGTTAAGGCGCTGTTAAACTAAATAACCGCACCATCCGAAAGGAATATAGAACGCCCCTCCCGCGAGGGGCGTTTTCCTTCGGGCGAAATGCGCCCCGCGCGCCCCAAACGCCGCGCCCGGCGTCGCCGAGGCCTTTAACGGCCGAGAGCCACCAGGTCTTCAAACCACTCTCTGCCGCGCACCGACGCGAAGTCGTCGTCCGTCGCCGCTTTCGCCTTGGAAAGGGGGTCGAGCTCGAGCGCGCGGCGGAGGCTTTTTTCGCATTCCGTCTCGTTCCCCTCCAGCGCCCAGAAGCAGGCGAAGTTGTAATGGGTCAAGTGGTCTTCGGGGGCGAGTTCGACGCCCCGGCGGTAGTTTGCGATGGCTTCGGCCGCCCGGCCGGCGCGGTAAAGCGCCGACCCCTTCGTCGTATACGCCAACGCGAAAGCCGGGTCTTTAACCATTACGTCGCCGCAGATGGCCAGAGCCTCCGCGACGCGGCCCAGCATCGTAAGGGCGTTGGCTTTAGCGGTATACGCGCGTAAATATTCGGGGTCGGCCGTTATGGCCTGGTCGAACGCCGCCAGTGCCGCTTCAAAGCGGTTGGCGTTGAAGTAGTGGCGGCCGCGTTCCAGGTGCACTTTGGCGCGCAGACGCGTCGTACCCTCTCTGCTTTCCCGTGATTCTTCCATTTCCTCACTGCCTATTCCTCGCGACGTGCGCGGGGGGTGAAGTTATAATTCCGCGGGCGACCCGTTACGGTGGCGGGCCGCAGGAACGTGGCCGCCGGTTTCTCTGCGCCCCGTTTGTTTCTAAGGAACGGCGGACGTCCTACGGGAGAGGCCCACGACACGGCCGACTTACGCCTCCCGGCGTCAAGGCCGTTCCGCGCGGCCATGTTGATTAATCGATTGCAGAGTACTCCCTCCCGGAACATTCGCCGCCGGGGCCTTAGTCGCCTTCGGTCCCCAGCGCGCGGCGCCACGGCGGCGTCTCCCACCAGCGATTCGGGCCGAAGGGGATGCCGGCGCTCGCGTCGTTGAGGAGTTCGTCGTTGTAGGCCGCCCAATCGTCCACCGCCGCGGCGAGGGTGGAGACGGCGTCCGGGCGTTTAGCCGGGTCGGCGGCGAGCGCGCCCGCGAGGTTTCCCGCCACGATTACGCCGTCCTCGGCCCGCGCGGCCACGGCGCCGTACTCGGCGTCGCCGGTCTTACCCCGGAGCGGGCGGGCCTCGGCCGCGAGCATGGTAAATCCATGTGCCATCTCGCCCACGGCCTGTTGCAATTCGGCGGGCGGCGTATTTTCGGGCGTATTTTTGGCGAGGTAGTCGTTGATTTTTTCCGCCACCCGGAAGAGGTCGGCGCGGTAAGCCGAAGGCGGTTTGACCGCCTCGGGCCCTTTCGACGCGCGACAGCCGGCGAGCGTAAGGCAAGTCCCGAACGAGCATAACGCTAAAAGCATGGCGGGTCGCCTCGGCCGCAGGCGTATTTTATGTAATGGGGCCATTACGGCATAATAACTATAATATAACGTGGCCGCAACCGAAAATTCGGCCGTACGCTTGTACTTGTCAAGGGGTGGAGTTTCTGGTAATATGAAATTCCGTAGCCGAGCGGGGCGATCTTGAAAGCTTTGGTGACAGGTGCCAACGGTTTTATCGGCAGCCACGTCGTAGAGGCCCTTATCGCGAAAGGCGACGACGTCAGGTGTCTTTTGCGGCCTACCTCGGACCGACGCTGGTTGGAAGGGCTCGATTGCGAAGAGGCGTTGGGGGCCCTAGACGACGGCGATTCGCTGGCGCGGGCCGTTGCCGGAATCGACGTAGTCTACCACTGCGCCGGCGCGACCAAAGCGCGCAAGGCCGAGTTGCTGTATCGCGTTAACGCCGAAGGGACCGCGAACCTTGCCGATGCTTGTTTGGCCCGCGGTACGCCGCCGCGGTTGGTATACGTCTCGAGCCAGGCCGCGGCCGGACCGTGCGCGGCCGGGGGTGCCCGCCGCGAAACCGACGACTGCACCCCGGTAAGCGATTACGGCCGCAGCAAGCTCGCGGGCGAACGCGTGCTGGCCAAGCGCGCCGCCGAGCTGCCTTTCGTCGTAATCAGGCCTTCGGCCGTCTACGGCCCCCGCGACAAGGAGATGTACTTGTTCTTTAAATTCGTGAGTCGGGGCATCGAGCCGGCGTTGGGGTGGGACGACCGGTACTTGAGCCTGTGTTACGTTACGGATTTAGTGGAGGCGTTGGTCCTCGCCGGAGGCCGCGACCGGGCCGGGGGCGAGGTATACTTCATAGCCCACGACGAAGTCTGGGATTGGCGCGGCGTATCGCGCCAGACCGCGGCGGCGTTGGGCGTGAGAACGAGGAGGGTCCGGGTCCCCAAGGTGGTCCTCTTCGGCGCGGCGACGATAGCGGAGCTCGCGGCCACCTTGTCGGGGAAGGTGGCGACCCTGAACCGGGAGCGGGCCCGGGTTATGCTGGAAGAGCTGTGGCTGTGCGATATAAGTAAAGCTAAGGAAGAATTGGGTTTCGTGCCGCGGGTCGGGTTCGCCGAGGGCGCGAAGTTGACGACGGCGTGGTACCGCGAACGAGGGTGGTTGTGAGAACCATGACGGAGCCAAGACGACAAAGGCCGGATATATTCGAGAAATGCGAGAGGTTTACGGCCGCGAAAGCGGCTATAGCCGCCGGCGTATATCCGTACTTCCACGTCATAGAGTCGGGCCAGGACCCCGAAGTCATAGTCGAGGGGCGCAAGATGATCATGGTGGGGTCGAACAATTATTTGGGTTTGACCTCGCACCCCAAACTTAAGGAAGCGGCCATCGCGGCCACGCGCGAGCTCGGCGTCGGGTGCGTCGGCTCGAGATTTTTAAACGGGACGTTAACGCTGCACATAGAGCTCGAGGAGCGGTTGGCTAAATTCTGCCGCAAAGAGGCGGCGCTTGTCTTCTCCACCGGCATGCAGACCAATTTGGGCGCCATCTCCGCGTTGGCCGGCAAGCGCGACGTCATCGTGACGGACAAGTACGACCACGGCAGCATCATCGACGGCTGCCGGCTGAGCTACGGCCACATGAAGCGTTTCCGCCACAACGATATGCACGACCTGGAGCGGGTCTTACAATCTCCCGCCGACGGCGGGGGCGCGCTCATCGCCGTCGACGGCGTCTTCAGCATGGAGGGAGACGTCTGCAATCTGCCGGCCATCGTGGCGTTGGCGGGGAAATACGGCGCCCGCATCCTGGTCGACGACGCCCACGGCATCGGCGTCCTCGGCTCCCGCGGCGCGGGCGTCGCGGACCATTTCGGCCTCGAGGACGAGGTGGACATAATAGTCGGGACGTTCAGCAAATCCTTCGCCTGCATCGGCGGCTTCGTCGCCTCCTCCGAGAACGTGTGCCACTACCTCAAACATTTCGCGCGTTCGATGATATTCTCCGCCAGCCTGCCGCCCGCCAACGTGGCCTCCGTGATAGCGGCGTTGGACATCATCGAGAACGAGCCCGAGCGGCGCGAGCGCCTGACGGCGGTAGGCCATAAGATGCGCAACGGCCTTAAAGCTCTCGGCTACGATACCGGCGAGAGCACGACCCCGATTATACCCGTCATCGTCGGCGACGACCTGACGGCGCGGACGATGTGGCGCAAACTCTTCGACATGGGGATATTCACTACGCCGGTTATGACCCCGGCGGTCCCGGAGAACCGCGCGCTCATCCGCGTCAGCTGCATGGCGACGCACACCGACGAGCACGTCGAGCGGGTTCTGGCGGCCTTCGACAAGGCCGGCCGCGAGATGGGGGTCATCGGGGGGTGGTCCCGGGCGTGATTGCGGTTGACGAGGTTTCGTCCCGGCGGGACCGAGCGGATTTCATCAATTTCCCGTACCGGTTATACCGCGGCGACGCCAACTGGGTCCCGCCGCTCAAGCGGGACGTGCGGTTCACCGTAGGCGCCCGGAACCCCTTCTGGCATCACGCCCAACGGGCGCTTTTTTTAGCGCGCCGGGAAGGGCGGGTCGTGGGCCGCGTCGCCGCGATCAAGGACGACGAGTATATAAAATTCGCCGACGAACCGACCGGCTACTTCGGCTTTTTCGAGTGTCGCGACGACGGCGAGGCCGCGGCCGCGCTCTGGGACGCCGCCTCGAGTTGGCTCCGGGCCCGAGGGCTGACGAAAGTCATCGGCCCGATGAATCCGTCCACCAACGAGGAGTGCGCGTTCCTGGTGGAAGGCTTCGACCGGCCGCCGTACAT
The DNA here is from genome assembly GCA_964563535.1 of uncultured bacterium. Lineage (GTDB taxonomy): Bacteria > RBG-13-66-14 > B26-G2 > WVWN01 > WVWN01 > WVWN01. The sequence goes on from CAZLXP010000003.1 coordinate 10,359, forward strand.
CATGATGACGCATAATCCGCCGTATTATCCGACGCTGGCCGAGGCCTACGGCTTCCGCAAGGCGCGGGATTTATTCGCTTTTATTTTGGACATATCGCCGGCGGGGCTCGAGCGTTTGGAGCGCGTCGCCGCCCGGGCCCGGGCGCGCAACCCGGGCCTCACCATACGCTACGTTAACCTCGGGAATTTCGCGGCCGAACTGCAACTGATTCGCGAGATCTACAGCCGCGCCTGGGACGACAACTGGGGGTTCGTGCCGCCGACGCCGGAGGAATTCGATAGCACGGCCAAACGCCTTAAATCGCTCGCCGTCGCGGAGCTCGTCCCCATCGCGTTTATCGACCGCGAGCCGGCGGGCTTCATCGTCACGATCCCGAATTACAACGAGGTCCTGGCCAAGATGGGCGGCTCGCTCGGGCCGATAGGTCTTTTGAGATTCTTGACGGCGAGGCGAAAGATAAAGAGCTGCCGGTTAATGCTCTTCGGCATCTGCCCGGAATACCGCAAGCGCGGCGCGGACGCGGTCCTCATGGCCTCGAACCACCGCGCCGTGCTCGCGCGCGGTTATACGGAGGCCGAGTTCTCGTGGATTTTGGAGGAGAACGAGTTGACCAAGCGCGCCGCGGAGATGATGGGCGGGAGGCCCTATAAGAGATACCGGATTTACGAGAAAGAAATTTAGCGCGTTTTATATTATTGAGAATGCTTACGAAGTAGGAGGAATTATGAGAGTCCCCGACCGAAGTAGAGTTTATACTACGTTTAGGTCTTTTAAACTTAACGAAAATCCTATACGGGTGTTGCGGCTAGTTATTACGCCGGTAATACGTACGCTCGTCAACCGGGGAAACGTCGGGTGGTATTTTATAGCTTTACACGAAAGGAAGCAATATAACGGAGAACCGGAAAACCGCAGGAAAGAAAAAGGGTTTCATATAAGGTTCGAATTGTTAGTCGATTTTACTCCGGAAGTAATACAACAAGAACTCCCCCAGGATTGGGAACCGCTTATTAAGAACGATATTCCTAATATCTCGGGGATAACGGTCGATGCTGGTTCCGTGGGTGTAGATAAGTTGAAAAACGAAGAAGTGGAACAAGCTTGGAAAGTTATGGGGGAAGCAAGCGAATGGGTACTTAATATGTTGGACAGTTATAAAACAGGTTTCGAAATCCCTAACCGCCAATTTATTCAGCATATACATTTTATTATGAACCTACTTCAACCACAGTATATGTATTTAAGCGACGGTGAAAAAATAATTCCTATAAACGGCGCGCTATTATGGGGGGATTAAAAGATTACGTATTAAAAAGGCGGCCGCGAGGCCCCGGCGAAATCCCGAATATCCCCACGGCCGGTCAGAGTTTCTTTTGAAAGATGCGGTACCGCTTATAGAGTTCGCCCCCCAATCGCTCCATCTCGGCGCGCACGTTGACGTTCGTCTCCATTTCGTGGTGCGAATCCATATGGGTGAACCCGGCGCTCCGGGCCGAGCGCAATATCGCCGTACCCAACAGCACGTCCAAGCCTTTTCCCCGGTATTCTTGCTTGATCCCGCCGACCAACAAGTCGAGCTGTTTCGTCTTTTTAGCCGCGCGCATTATCGCGATTATCCCGAACGGGAAAAGGCGTCCTTTTGCCCGGCGAATCCCCTCGCTTATATCGGGAATACCCACAACAAAAGCGATAACCCGCCCGTCCTTGGCGACCGCTTTGACGAATCGCGGGTCGATTACCGGCAAGTACTGCTTGGCCAGCGTTTCCATCTCGGCCTCGTCGAGGGCGGCATAACCGTATAAATCCCGGAACGTTTCGTTCATAAGGCCGAGAATGGGCAGGATGTACGTTTTAAGTTCTTTCCTTTTCGTAAATTCCACCACCGCGTATTCCCCCCGTCTAAGAACCCGGTCGTAGACTCTCCGGTAGAATTCAGGAATTTCGTCGGGAATGTTTACCTTGTAAACGACGTAGTCCATTTCCTTAGTGTAACCCTCGGATTCCAGGAAACGGAGGATGTATTCGAAGTTGTAATACGTCGCGATCGTCGGCTCGTGTTCGAATCCTTCTACCAAGAAACCTTCGGGGTCCTGCTCCGTAAAACCCAACGGCCCGACGACCTTGTCCATCCCTCGACCGCGCGCCCATCCTTCGACGTAATCCAATAGCGCGTGCGCGACCTCTTCGTCCTCGAAACAATCGAAGCAACCGAACCTCGCGTTTCTTTCGCCCCGGATTTCGTTGTATCGTCGGTTGATAATGCCCATGACCCTCCCGGCGAGACGGGGCCCGCGGTACGCCAGCGCGAGCGTAGCGTCACAATAGGAGAACGCCCGGTTTTTCCGGGGGTTGAAGAAGCGCCGCTCGTCCGCGTAGAGCGGCGGAACCCATTTCGCGTGATGGCGATGGATCCGCGCGGGCAGGTAGATGAACTTTTTTAATTCCCCGCGGCGGGTGACTTGTTTTATGTGGACGTCCATATGCTCCTGACCGGCGGCGAGCGTACGTTCGTTACGCGCTCCGCTGACTCCCGATTTCTCTGCCCTCAACTAAATATATATTACGTCTCCCGCGTCGTCTATGACGGATTAATAAGGGCGAAGTGACGACGAGACGGCCGGCGACGGCGCAAAGCGGTTGGCCTTACAGGAGATACCGGATTTACGATAAGGAGCTCTGCGGCGGGCGTTTTGCCGTTAAGCTATCAAAAAGGCGACCGCGAGGGCGCCTTGGTTTTTTTTGCGCCGTCGAGGCTGCGATGAGGTTCGGAAGCAGAAGACCCGAACTTAGACCCCGCCCCGCGATAGCCTCGACCACGCCCCAGGCCGCGTCGCCTTTTATCGTTAGCAGAACGGCGTACGGTAAAGCTCGGTGGAGAAGTACCTTTCGCCGCGGTCCGGCAAGACCGTGACGACCCTTTTGCCCGGGCCGAGCCGACGGGCTTCCCGCCGGGCTGCGATGACATTGGCCCCGGAGGAGATCCCGACCAGGAGGCCCAGGCGGGCCGTGACCTCGCGGGCCATTTCGAGGGCGTCGTCCGAGGTTACGGTCTCGACGGCGTCGATTAGCGACATATTAATAAGGTTGGGGACGAAGCCGTCGCCTAAACCCTGGATTTTATGCTTACCCGGTTCGCCGCCCGACATTACCGCGGCCTCTGCGGGTTCGACGGCGACGATGCGGGCCGGGACGTGGGTCTCGCGGAACGCCTCGGCCACGCCCATGATGGTGCCGCCGGTCCCGACGCCCGCGACGAAAGAGTCGACCATCCCCCCGGTTTGATGAATTATCTCGGTGCCCGTGAAGAGTTTGTGGGCCTCGGTGTTATACGGGTTTTCGAATTGACGCGGGAGGTAGATGTTGGCGTCTCCGGCGGCCATCCCCTCGCTCGTCTGGAGCGCGCCGACGAAGCCCTCGTCCTCCGGCGTGAGGATTACCTCGGCGCCCAACGCCCTCATAATGACGCGTCGCTCCTCGCTCATATGCTCGGGCATGAGCACGCGCATTTTGTAACCCTTGGCCGCGGCGACCATCGCGAAGGCGATGCCCGTATTGCCGCTCGTCACCTCGACGATGACCATCCCGGCCTTGAGTTCCCCCCGCCTCTCGGCTTTCTCGACGATGTATTTGGCGATACGGTCTTTAACCGAGCCGGAGGGGTTGAAGAGCTCGAGCTTGGCGAAAATGGTCGCCGCGGGTTCGCCGTCGAGGGGAGGGAGTTCGATGAGCGGCGTATTGCCGACGTGGCGTAACATGACCTTCCTTTCCGGTAACGAAAGTGCTTACCGGCTTATACCCGCGTGAAATATTTCTTTTATCGGCGCGTCGAAACCGTAAAACGCGCGTCGGGAGGCGGTCATCTCGGCGTCGTCGGCCGCCAAAGTTGCTTCCGGCGTCGGCATAGTTTTTCGTCGACGGGGCATACGGCGTCGCCTATGAAGGCCGGCTCAGGAAAAGTCGTCGCCGCGCTATTCCGGTATGTGAATTCGGGCACGGAGGTAGACCTCGGCATAGTTCTTTACGGTATATGGAGAAGTATGGGCCCGCGCCCGACCTCGAGCCGGCCTTCGGCGCGGCGGCGGGGGAGTCACAGTTTCGCTTTTATATCGTCCCAGTAGAGCATGTTGATGTTTTTGAATATATTACTGAAGTCCTCGGTGATTTCGTCGTACATATCGCGGTCGCTCATAATCAGGTAGCGTTCGCTGCATCTAGTGCAGAGGTGGAGATAGAGGATAGCGCCGAGGACGCGGTAAAGGCTGCCGTAGGCTTTCTGGCCCGGGCGCGACTTCAGGTGCAAACAGGAGGTCTGGACCGACGCCACGATCGACCCGTCTTCGGAGACGAGGTCGAAAGGCCGCGTTATGGGCGTGCCGTCCTCCTTGGCGCCGATGACTATTTCCCCGGGCGCCAGCGGCACGCCGACGAATTCCGCGAATTCATATTTTATCTGCTCGTCGAGAGACGCCTTCATATTTTTTTGCGAGAAAATGGTAACTCGAAAGTATATCTATGTCAACGAAAAACGGGTCAGCGCGGCGCCTGGGGCGGGTCAACTCGGCATCTAATTATTTAAATAAAACCGGCCGAGGCCGGCGGCCCGCGTTATCAAGTTTCCGTTGTTCGCGCCTCAACGTCGACGACGGGCCTGAAACGTCGTCGGGATGTTTTTGCCTTTCGGGCCAGGCACGGCGGGCCTTAGGCGGACATAAGGCGAGGTCAGGGCCCCGTCGTAAGGCCGCGTAATCGCGACGTTACTGCTTAAGCGCGTCGTAGCGGGCCCGGTAATCGACGATTAAATAAGCCGGGTCCAATCCCTCCGGGTAGCCGACTTGCTGCAGCATTTCGGTTACGGTTATGCTGTCGCCCCGGCGAAACAAATCCTTAAGGGTGTTCCCCGCGGCCGGGTCCTTATACCATCGCGGCCCGAAGTCCTCGCGGAGTTTGGCGCGGAGCTGGGCCGCGGCGTAGTACGCGGCCGTATAGTACAAGGCGTAGAACCCCTCGTCTACGCTGAGGTAAGCGGCCTCGACGTTGCACGGGTACTTGGGGAAAAGGCGCTGTTTATCCACCTCGGCGTCGTAGAACGCTAACGGGTTTTCCAACTCGCCGGAGTGCAGCGCCTCGTCGTATATGACGTCGAAGGCGACGCCGCGCGCTGCACCCATATCCGTCATCAGCTTGAAGCGGAGGAAGTCATCGGCGACTTCTTCCGGCATCGCGAGTTCTTCGACAAGGAACGCTCGGTCGCCGAACATATCCTGGAACAAGGTGGCGTAGGTCTCGGTGAGCTCGTTGGAGCCGAGCATGCGGAACTCGTAGGGGAGGCCCGGGTCCATATAGGAACTGTATAAGGCGTGGCCGAACTCGTGGAACGCCGTCTCGTAGTCGTCTACGCCGCCCACCGGTTTGAGGTTGACGCGCACGTCGAAGGGGGCGTCGAAGGGCCAACAGGCGGCGCGGGGTTCCTTGGCGGGCCGGTCGGCGTCGTCCACCGTTACGTTGGGGAGTTTTCGGACGTCCATTCCCAAACCCGAGAAAAAGGAGTAGGTGAAGTCGAGGAATTTCTCTTTGGGGAAGTACGGGTCGAAATCTTTGCCCCAGTAAATGTTCTTCGATTCCCAGGGCGGCGTATCGGCGGGGTCTTGGTCGTAGAGCTGGCGGCAGCGCGAGGTCACGAGCTCTTTGAACACCGGGAAGGTCTCGTCGCGGAATTGGCGCGCTTGGGCCGCGGGAACGCCGGGTTCGTAACCGAGCATCTGATAGTAGAAGTCGGCGTAGCTCTCGTAACCGGCGGCCCGGGTGGAGGCGTGATGAATACGGAGGCGCTCGCGGCGCAACGGGTTTTGGACTAATATGCCGTAATCGTTGATCGCGTAGTAGAGGTTCATGTACGGCTCTTCGTCGTCGGTTTCGCGCATTATGGCGCTGAAGTTGCGGACGGGGATGGGTTCGTCGAAGCCTCGCACCCAGACGTAGTCGACGGCGTCGCGGTTCTCCAAGTCGTCTTGGACCGCCGCTACGCGTTTGGATTCGTACGTCGTCGCCAGGTCGCGGTAGAGGTAATGTAAGCGCCGCTCTTCTTTGAGGTCCGGCGCTTGGTCCCCTTGTTTCTTTATAAAAGCCAGTAGTTGGGGGTCGTCGGAGAGGTACGAGTACTTTTCCAACAGGCCGGCGATGTCGAGCGGCTTGCCGTAGACCGAGTTGTCCCACCCGGCTTGGCTCCACTCCCGGATAAGCTGCGCGTCGTCGGCCCGGACCTTCTCGAGGTCGTACTCCTCGGCGGCCGGTGCCCAAGCGGCCAACGCCAGCGCCGCTAACGCGAGATTCAGTAGTCTGCGCATAATTTACTCCTATGTTGCAGGTTTATAGGCCGCCCCTCCCCTTTAATATTAACACGGCCGGGCCGGCACCGCTACCTTTTCCCGGGGAACGCCGGCGATTTGACGCGGACCGCGGTTTATGGTATGATGGACCCCGACGCCGAAGCGAAACCGTTGTGAACCCTTCCTAATTACGCAGGAGGAAAGATATGAGATGGGCGCTCGTTAGTTTGGCGGCGCTGGCGTTGGCCGCCGCGGCCTTCGCCGGCGAGAATACCGGCAAGATTATTTCGACCAAGGTCGCGGGCCCCGGCGACGGCGAACCCTTTGAAACCGTCGTCAACGACGCCGCCGGTAACCCGTTAATGCACGTGACGTGTACCGCCGTCGCGGAGGGCAAGAAAGACGTCAAAGTATATTGGCTCGACCCGGAACACATGCCCGCCGACGCGCCATTCTACTTCACGTGGCAAAACAAGGTCAAGGAAGTTGTCGTCGGAAAGAACTGCGTCGGCCTCGCCCAGTTCCAGAACTTCCACCCTGAGGGCAAAGCTACCATCACGATGCGCGTCGTCTTCGTCGGCAACGTCGCCAATCGCGTCAAACTCGGGAATATTAAACCCGAGTATATCATCCCGGTCGCGAATACGCCGGGACAATGGGGCTCGGTCGTCAACACCAACGGCTTAAAGGGCACGTTGGAAGAGGGCGTACAAACGCCCAAATACCTGGACCTTACCGAGTACGGCGCTAAAGTCGACGTCGACACGAATAATTACGAGGCCACGTTGACCTGGACGTACGAACCGGCCCAAGGCTTTATGATAGCCGAAGGCCAACTCGACATCGGCCTTATCCAGTACCAAAGGTAAACTCGAGACCAGACCCGCGCGAGGGGGCCTTCCCGGCCCCCTTTTTAGTTGACAAACTGGCGCATATATGACAAGATAACTATCCGTAAAAAGCGAGCAGGTCGGGAAAGCCTAACCGTGAGAACTGGCATTATAACGGCATTAGCCGCGTTTGCGTTAGCAACCGCCGCTTCCTTAGCGGAATACGTTTACGAAGGCGACTGGAAACGCGAGTTCGACGAGATTTCGGGCGTCGCCGTCGCCCCCGACACCGGCTATGTCTACGTCGTCGACCGCGACTTGGACCGCGTTCAATACTTTAAGCCTAAGGGGTCGCTTTTGGGAGAATGGGGCAGCCAGGGACAAAAGAACGGCGAGTTCAACTATCCCGAGCACGTAGCGGTAGCGCAGAACGGCAACGTCTACGTTGCCGACGCCGGCAACGACCGCATTCAATACTTCACCGCGAGCGGTTCCTTTTCAGGTAAATGGGGTGGCACCGGGGTAGGCAAAGGCGAATTCCGGTGGCCATGCGGCGTGGCCGTGGCTCCTAACCGCAACGTATACGTGACAGAATATCGAAACAACCGCGTCCAGTATTTCACGTCGAGCGGCTCGGTCCTGGGCAGTTGGGGCAGGGAGGGGACCGGCCCGGGCGAGTTTAATTATCCCGATGGGATAGCGGTAAGTACCACGAACTCCGTTTACGTGGCGGAATATAAGAACCATCGCGTCCAATACTTTACATTAACCGGCTCGAGGCGCGGCGGATGGGGTTCGGAAGGGCCTGCCCCGGGGCAATTCTTAAACCCTATGGGCATAGCCGTCGGGCCCGACGGCAGCGTTTTCGTCGCTGACAGCGGCAATCACCGTATCCAACACTTTACGGCCGACGGAACGTTTATAGAAGAATGGGGTACTCAAGGTGAGCAGAAGGGGGAATTCAACCGCCCGCGTAATATAGCCCTAACTAAGGACGGCAGCCGCTTCTACGTCGGCGATTCCGGTAATAACCGTATCCAATATTTTAAATATACCGAACCAGCGGTCTTGCCGACGTCATTCGGGCGCGTTAAAGCTTTGTTTAAATAAGAAATAGTATCCGGGATAGTTATTTCGCGGCTTTGGATGGGGGTTTTCGCGCGTCTCCTGTGGCTAAAGGCCGCGATTTTAAAAGTAACGTCGCGCCCCTATTAGGAAACGCTAAGCTATTCAATGCGCGGCCCGTTTTTTATCAGGCGCGTTTAAAGTAGCGTATCGGCCTACAAAGTAGCGTGACAATTTGCAACGGGAAGGATTTTCTGTTAGAATATCAACGAGTCAAATGTCCGAGGAGGTAAGTAATTATGCGTAAAAGCATAATCCTCATATGGTGCTATACGTTAGCCGCGGGCGCCGCCGTCGCCGACATGGGTAGCTTGATAAGTTCTTTCCGGAATTACGGCAACAGCACCCACTACGGCATGGCCGCGGACGTTAACTACCTTTACTCGTACCACTACGACGCGGCGACGAACTACCCCATAAATATCTTGCGGAGGACGGACGGGTCGTTCGTGCGTTCTATACCCGTGCCTTTCCCGTACTTACAAAATCAGTACGTCCGCGGCTTGAGTTTCGAGGGCGGCGGCTCGCTAAGGGTCAACAACTACAATAATATGTACGTAGCGCGGTTGCGCGCCTCCGACGGAAGCTTTATTAGTTCGTGGGGCTGGACGGGCAGTACCCGTTACGGTCTTTGCATCAACGGCGACAAGAGGAATTACGGGACCGCCGACCGCATTTACCAGAGCTACCTCAGCGGCATCTGGTGGGTATCTACCACCAACGGGAGCCTGATATCGTCGTTCCAGGCGCCGTTTACCAATTACGCCACCGACCTCGCATGGGATTACACCCACGGCCTTATCTGGTACGCGAACTATTACACGATGTGGGTATTCGGCACAACGCCCAACGGGTCTATAATAGAGTCGTGGGCTATACCGGCTACCGTGTCGTACCCGTACGGCATCGCTTATTTCGGCGGCCGCCTCTACGTGAGCACGTCCGGGGGTACCCCCGACGAGTACATCTGGGTCTACGAATGCACGTCTACCGACGTCGAACCGGCGTCCGTGGGCAAGGTCAAAGCCCTTTTCCAATAGTAATTTAAATCGTGCGGAAAGCCGCCCCGGCGGGGCGGCTTTTGCAAAAGCGGCGGCGCGCCTCCGGGTTTCGCGCCGGCCGGGCGGCGCGAGATACTAAGTCGCAAACAGCTATAAAGCGCGCCTTTACTTAGTACTTGACAATTATAGTCGGTTTTTTTATATTCTCGCGAATTTCAACTGGGCGGCGTTCCGCCCGTGGCGTCGGACAAGCAATAAGGGGTTAGGTGGGTGGCCGAAGAAAAACGCATAACCGAGGAAGAACTCCGTAAAATCCGCGCGGAAACGCAGCTCACCTTTGGCAAGGAGTTTTTACGCGCGGGCCGTTACGAGAAGGCGCTCGCCGCGTTCGAGGAAGCGGCCAAGATCGACGGCCGCGAGGCGCGGGCGTTGATGGGCCGAAGCCTGGCGCTGACGCGGCTGGGGCGCTACGACGACGCGTTGGCGGCGGCGGAGGAGATTTTCGGACTGGAGGGCAACAGCCCGCACGCCTACAACGCCCTGGGCGTCGCGTATCAGGCTATGGGCCATATGGACGAGGCCCAGGCCGCGTTCGAGAAGTCAGTGACGTTCGGGCCCAAGCTCGCCGGGAACCACTACAACTTCGCCTGCTACTGGGCCCATCGGGGGGACGCCGAACGCTGCCGCCAGTACCTCGCGAAGGCGCTGGAGCTCGAGCCCAAGCTCAACGTCATCGCCGCCACCGACGTCGACCTCAAGCGGTACCGCGACGAGGATTGGTTCCTCGAGCTCGTGGCGTTCAAGTAACGGCCTTCGCTTCCGGCATGGATAAAAAATAAAGGGCCCGAGGGAGCCCTTTTTCGTTCGGTATAAAAATGCCCCGGCGAGGGGTTTTTTTATATTGGTTACCCGTCGTTTTAATCCTCCTCCAAACACTCCCCCTACGCGACCACCGGGCCCTCGGTCGGGTAGTTTTTTCCTAAATCATTAGCGCCTTATTTTGGCCCTTTAATCCTCCTTCAAACACTCCGCCTCCTCCGCGGTGCGGCCTTCGTCCCAACCGAAGCGGCACGGGTCGTACTTGCCGACGTTGCCGTCGTCGACCCGGCAGATCAGGCCGCCGGTGGCGTAGCACTGTTCCGTCGGTTCCGGGAAGCGCGCCAGCGCGCATTTCAGGCAGACGAGGACGGCCTGATTCATGGCTGCCTAAAGGGTTTTAACAGCCGTCGCGGTTATGGTTATTTGTAGTAGCTTTTCCAAGCCGCGGACTTCGCCCTGAAGAAAGCCTCCCACGCTTTCTTGTGGGCGGCGAACGCCCGCGTGATCGCTTTTTCGCAATCCTTCCGGGCGGCCGCGATCGCCTTATCGCGCGCCTTTTCCGCGGCCCGGATCTTCGCCTCGAGCGCTCTATCGGACATGGCCATCGTGTTTTCTCCTGGGGCCTTGGCCCCGTTAAGGTTAAACGAGTTTCGTTACGATTCTCCCGGTTTGTATCGACCCGGGAACCGGGCGAGGGGCCATCTCAGGGGGATAAACGTCGCGCGGTCCTATGCCATCTCCGGCAGCGTCCCCTCCTCGTATTTTTTACGCAACTTCGCGAGCATATCCTGCGTCATGGCGTCCAAGTCGTAGGCGGGCTTCCAGCCCCACTCCGCGCGGGCGGCGCCGTCGTCCAGCGAGCGCGGCCACGAGTCCGCGATGGCCTGGCGGAAGTCCGGCTCGTACGTCGCCTTGAACGCCGGGACGTACTTCTTTATGGCCGCGGCGAGCTCGCCCGCGGAGAAGCTCATGGCGCCGACGTTAAAGTCGGAGTGGTGTTGGAGCCGGGCGAGGTCGGCCGCCATCAGGTCCATCGTGGCCTTCAGACAGTCCGGCATGTACATCATAGGGAGGACCGTGTCCTCGCGCACGAAGCATTTATACGGCTCACCCTTAACCGCGGCATAAAATATCGCCACCGCGTAGTCGGTGGTGCCGCCGCCGGGGGGCGTCTCCGCGGAGATGATGCCGGGGTAGCGCAGGCCGCGGACGTCGAGGCCGTATTTGCGGTAGTAGTAGTCGCATATCAACTCGCCGGCGACCTTGGTGATGCCGTACATCGTGCGCGGCTTGAGGACCGTTTCCTGGGGGGTCCGGTCGCGGGGGGTCTCGGGGCCGAAGGCGGCGATGGAGCTGGGGACGAGGACCTGCGCCATCTCGCGCTCGCGCGCCACCTCCAACACGTTCAACGTCCCGTTCATGTTGACGTCCCAACAGCGCATCGGGTTCTGCTCGCCCACGGCGGAGAGGATGGCCGCCATATGGACGATGGCGTCGACGCCGTACTTGCCGCACACCCAGTCGACGGTCTCGCGCTTGGCGACGTCGATGAACTCGAAGGGCCCGGATTCCTCCAACTCCTTGGAGGGTTTGGTCTTGCGGCCGGTGGCGACGACGTTGTCGGCGCCGTAGCGCTCGCGCAGCGCCAACGTAAGCTCCGAGCCGATCTGGCCCACCGAGCCGGTCACGAGGATTTTCTTGATGGCCGCTTTCGCCATAATGCCGACCTCTCTTGCGAAAATTTAGGAAATATGGCGTCGGTTTATTTGGGGCGCAAATATACAACGCCTCGCCGCCGAAGGCAAGAGGGAATATCCGAACCCGCGCGGGTTCGCCGCAAAAAGAAAACGCCCCTCTTGCGAGGGGCGTTGGCGGGCGAAGGTTAGTGCTCGTTACCCGAAGAGGGTCTTGACGCGGCCCAGGCTGGTGGCCTCGAGGCCCGTATAGACGCCGATCGTCAATCGGATGCGCTGGCTGTCGTTGCTGACCCTTCCGGTGGTGGCTTGGTGATTGTACGAGTAGCAGCGTCTGGCCGTCGCGGCTCCCAGGTAACAGATTACGTCCCCGCCGCTGTCGCCGTTCCAGACGATTTCCATCAGCAGGTTGTCGCGGTTGTCGTAGTTGAATACGTGCGACATGATATCGGCGGTGATCCAACCTATGCCGCCTATGGACCTCGTCATACGGGGGTGGACTTCTACCGGCGTATTGCCGCCGTAGTTCGAAGCGAAAGCCGACACGAGCCAGTTAAGGTTGGTGTGACACAACAAAATGCGGCAGTTGTCGAAGTGGGCCATATAAGGCCCGCCGCGAGTTTCGAACTCGATCTTATCGACGTAGCCGGCGTAGTTGATGTCGCGCTGGAGCCACAGGCACTGGAACCTCATGGCGTCGGCGGCGGCCCCGCCCCACGGGTTGGCGTCGCTCGTTTCCCGGGCCTCGAGGACGACGACTTTACCGGTATCGGCGGCCGCTTCGGGCGTCCCCGCGAGGACCATCGCGAGGGCTACCGCGGCCGCCGCGGCAAGGATTATTATTTTACCCATGTTACCTCCTCCTTGGTTTCATCGGCCGTTTCTTACCGCTTTTTATATAACACCGAATGCGTTCATTTGCAACGAAATACCCGCCCCGGGAAAGCCGGCCCCGAGGCGGGTTTTTCGTTTGCGGCGAGGGTCTTTACCTTAAAAGGGTCTTGACCCGCCCCAGGCTCGTCGGCTCGAGGCCGACCATCGTCCCTATCGTCAACCGGATGCGCTGGCCGTTGTTGTAGACGGTCCCCTGCGTGGCGGTGTCGTCGAACGCGTAGCACCGGGCGTAGGGTTGGCCCGAGCGCCAGCAGCGGACGTCGTAACCGTCGTCGCCGTTCCAGCGGATTTCCAGAAGTAAGTTGCGTTTATTGTCGTAGTTGAATCGGTTAGGGATGATGCGGAGGTTGAACCAGCCGGTTCCGCTCACGCTGAGGCTGCGCATATTCAGGACCTCGAGCGGCGTGTCGCCGGTGTAGTTGTTGGCGAAGGTGGCGTCGAGCGCGGTTTTCCTGGTGTGACACAGCCAGGCCCGGACGCTATCGAACCGGCCGCCGGCGCCGTCCGCTTTATCGAACTCGACGGCGTTGACGTAACCGGCGTAGTTGATATCGCTTTGGAGCCAGAGGCACTGAAATCTCATGGAATCGGCGGAGGCGCCGAGCCATGGGACGGCGTGGGGGGTCGCGCGCGCCCCTACGACGACGACCTTGCCAGAGGCGTTCGCCGCGGGCGTGAGGACCGCCGCCGCAACGGCCGCCGCCGTTAGCATTATGACCTTCTTCATAACAACACCTCTCGCTTTCGAGCTTAACCCCGTCAATCCCGCTCTTGTAATTTATAACACCCCGGCTCCCGTTTTACAATAAAAACTTGTCGCGAAGCGGCGGCGCGGGAATTCCGCCGTAGACGTGGCCGCCGATAAAATCGCGCTTGACCTCCCGCGGCGGCCGTTGTAAAATGCGCCTCCGTCCGAAACATCCCGCGAACGGCACCGCCGTATGTCGCACGAATCCCATAGCGCAAGGAGAACGCGACGGCCATGAGCAATATCGGCTCTTACGACAAACGACGCAAGGATTTCGACTGGAGTCAAGCCCGCGAGGAGTTGGCCTACGACGACGCGCCGACCAAGAACATCGCGTACTTCCTGGCGGAGCGCAACTGCGAGCGCGGCCTCGGCGACAAGGTCGCCCTCATCTGGGAGAACGCCGCCGGCGACGCGACCCGCCAATTCACCTTCGACCAGCTGCGGTTATACGGCAACGCCTACGCCCAACTACTGCGCGACCTCGGCGTGGCGCCCGGCGAGCGGGTATGCATCTTTATGGATAAGATACCCGACCTCTACTTCTCGTTCGTGGGGATACTCAAGGCCGGCGCCATCGCCCAGCCGCTGTTCTCCGCCTTCCGCGAGGACTCGCTCTTCACCCGGCTCGAGAACGCGCAGACGACCGCGGTCCTCACCATGAAGAGGCTGGCCGGGCGCGTGCGCCACATACGGGATAAGCTTCCGGCGCTCAAACACGTCATCGTGGTGGACGCGGGCGGCGCCGAGGCGCGCGAGGGCGAGACCCACTTCGACGTCTACGCCGCGGAGCCGGTGGAGGCGTTCGACATCTACCCGGCGGGCGAGGAAACGCCGTCGGTGCTGCACTACACCTCCGGGACCACCGGCGCCCCCAAGGGCGCGCTCCACGTCCACGGCTCGCTGGTGGCGCAATACATAACCGCCAAGTGGGTCCTCGACCTCCGCGGCGACGACGTCTACTGGTGCACCGCGGACCCGGGTTGGGTGACGGGCACATCGTACGGCATCATCGGCCCATGGGCGCTGGGGACGACGCAGCTCGTGTTGGAGCTCGGCTTTATGCCGGAGCGGTGGTACGCCGCCATCGAGAAATACCGGGTGACGGTGTGGTACTCGGCCCCCACGGCCATACGGTTGCTGATGAGGGAGGGCGCCGAGATCGTCCGCCGCCACGACCTGGGCTCGCTGCGGCACCTCGTCAGCGTCGGCGAGCCGCTCAACCCGGAAGCGGTCATCTGGTCGGAGGAGGTCTACGGCCTCCCCTTCCACGACAGCTTCTGGCAGACGGAGACCGGCTGCATCGTCATCTCCAATTACCCGGGGATGAAGATCAAGGCCGGCTCGATGGGCAAGCCGTTCCCGGGGATAGAGGCCGCGGTGCTCGACGCCAAGACGTTCCGGCCGGTGAAGGCCGGGACGGTGGGCCTTATCGCGCTCCGGCCGGGGTGGCCGGCGATGTTCCGTCAATACTGGAGGAACGAGGAGACCTATCACAACAAGTTCGTCAACGGCTGGTATATCTGCGGCGACCGCGCCACCGTAGACGAGGACGGCTACTACTGGTTCGTGGGGCGCGACGACGACGTCATCAACACGGGGGGCCACCTCGTCGGGCCGTTCGAGATCGAGTCCGCGCTGTTGGAGCATCCGGCGGTGGCGGAGTCGGCGGCGGTGGGGAAGCCGGACCCGGTGAACCTGGAGGTCGTCAAGGCCTTCGTGGCGCTCAAGCCCGGCTACGAGGCCAACGACAAGACCAGGCTGGACATCATCAACTTCGTCCGCAAGAAGCTATCGCCTATCGCGATGCCGCAGGAGATCGAGTTCATGGCCTCGATGCCCAAGACCCGCAGCGGCAAGATCATGCGGCGGCTGTTGAAGGCCCGCGAGACGGGCGAGGAGATAGGCGATACGTCGACGCTGGAAGACGATTAATAATAATTTATACTAAAGGAGAAGGATATGGCCGACGAACTCAAAGATAAGATCCGCGCCTACGTGGTTGACGAGTACGTCGAGGAAGGGGAGGACGTAGAGGTTAAGGACGATACCCCCCTTATCTCGGGCGGCTTCGTGGACTCGTTCTCCATGGTCTCGCTCAAGCTCTTCCTCGAGACCGAGTACGGCATCAAGATCCCGGACGAGAAGGCGACGGCCGAGGCTTTCGACACGGTGAACGCCATCGCGGCGCTGGTCCGCCAATATACGGAGGCGTAACGATTCCGCGCCGCGGCGAATTTTGCAGCTGAGGAGGATACGATGGTATACGGAAGCACTGCCCGCGAGTTCTACCAGAACGAGCTAGTAGGGATTCGCAACGACGGCTTGTTCAAGGAAGAACGCTACATCATAACCCCCCAGGGGGCGGAGATCGAGGTGGAGTTCCCGGAGGGCGCCCCGGTCAAGAAGGTCATCAACATGTGCGCCAACAACTACCTCGGCCTCTCCAGCCACCCGGAGGTGGTGGCCGCCGCCCACGCCGGCCTGGATTCCAAGGGCTACGGCATGTCGTCGGTGCGCTTCATCTGCGGCACCCAGGATACCCACCGCCAGCTGGAGCGCAAGCTGACCGAGTTCCTGGGGACGGAGGACACGCTTTTATTCGGCTCCTGCATGGACGCCAACGCCGCGCTGTTCGAGGTCACGCTGACGCCGGAGGACGTCGTCATCGCCGACCGGCTGGTCCACGCCTCTGTCATCGACGGCATCAAACTTTGCTCGGCGCAGTACGATTCCTACAAGCACATGGACATGAAGCACCTGGAGGCCAAGCTCAAGCAGTTCCAGGATAAGCGCCTCCGCATGGTCGCCACCGACGGCGTCTTCTCCATGGACGGCGACATCGCGCCGCTGGCCGAGATCTGCGAGCTGGCCGACAAGTACGACGCCATGGTGATGGTGGACGATTCGCACGCCTCGGGCTTTATGGGCAAGACCGGCCGCGGCACCCACGAGCACTGCGGCGTGGTGGGCCGCGTCGACGTCATCACCACCACCATGGGCAAGGCCATGGGCGGCGCCTCCGGCGGCTGCATCTCGGGGCGCCGAGAACTGGTCGAGCTCTGCCGCCAGCGCGGCCGGCCCTACCTCTTCTCCAATACCCTCGCCCCCGTCGTCGTCGCCGCCTCGCTCAAGGTGATGGACATAATCTCCCAGACCACCGAGCGGCGCGACAAGCTGGAAAATAACACGCTGTATTTCCGCGAGCAGATGACCGCGGCCGGCTTCGACATCCGCCCGGGCGTCCACCCCATCGCCCCCATCATGCTCTACAACGCCAAGCTGGCGCAGGACTTCGCCCGCGACCTCTACGGCGAGGGTATCTACGTCATCGGCTTCTTCTTCCCGGTGGTGCCGAAGGGGCAGGCGCGCATCCGCGTCCAGCTCTCCGCGGCGCACGAGAAGGAGCATCTGGACAAGGCCATCGACGCGTTCAAGAAAATAGGCGAGAAATACGGCATCCTGGGGTTGAAAAAGCAGCAGATCATCGACAAATACGGGATGTAGCGGGGGCCCGAGCCCGGGACGTAAGGGCGGCCCGCC
Organism: uncultured bacterium; assembly: GCA_964563535.1. Classification (GTDB taxonomy): domain Bacteria; phylum RBG-13-66-14; class B26-G2; order WVWN01; family WVWN01; genus WVWN01. The sequence goes on from CAZLXP010000003.1 coordinate 27,340, forward strand.
GGGCCGCCTTTTTAGTCGTCGGGGCCTTATTTCGCGGATAAAAAGCCGCGGCGCCTCGAGCGCCGGCGCCTCTAAAAAAAACTTGACAATAAGACAATAAGCCTGTTATAATAATATTTTAAGCGGGTTCGTAATCCCAAGAGGTTAGCCATCAAAGCGTTTCACGACAGCTTAACTTACAGGAGGCGGTAGATGATGAGACGGCCGGGAGTATTCCTCTTAGTCGCGGCCCTGACGTTGGCGGTCGCGACGTCGGCGCTGGCGACCGGCAGGCAGATTACCTGTTATTCGGCGCAAGCCTCAACCCCCTGTCCGTTCTGGGGCGCCACTTACAGCGGCATGAGATTCCAGACCAATATCGAGCAGTCGCGCATAAGATACGCCGGCTCCATCAACGAGGTGGAGTTCTACAATTACGCCGGCGTCTCCGGCAGGTTTAATAATTACGTCGTTTACCTGTGCCATACCGACCGGGTGTCGCTATCGACGTATTTCGGCGTCAATTACTACGGGACGCCGGTGCAGGTAGTTAGCCTGGCCGCCTTCAACATCCCGGCGGTTCGAGGCTGGTTCGGCCTCAAGATGACGCGCCGCTTCAATTACGACAACGTCCGGCACCTGCTCATCGAGGTTCTGTGGGAGGGGGACAACGCCATAAACGTGCCGGTCTATATGAACGACATGGTATCCGGTTACCGCCGGATATGGGCCGTCAACAACCCCAGCGCGCCGTACGGCGTCGGCGACGCCTCGGCATACTACATCCGCCTGAGCTTCGGCGTCTTTACGGCCTTGGAACCGACGAGCCTGGGCCGCGTCAAGGCCTTGTACGAATAACTAGACTTTGCCCTAAAAACCCCGCCCTCCTGGGCGGGGTTTTCTTATGGGCCGAAACTAAAAAACGCCCCTCGCTCGAGGGGCGTTTCGTGCCGTGCGGAATCGAGTGTGATTACTTGAACAGCGACTTGACGCGGCCGAGGGAGGTGGGGCTGACGCCGATGTAGCCTATGGTGATGCGGCCGTACTGGTGGTAGTTACCTTGAACGGTACCGGTACTCGCGGTTTTCGACGAGGAATTATATACGCGGCCCGGGAAGTTCGAGCCGCTCGTGCGGACCCAAAAATAGTTTAAGCCGGCGGTGCCGCCTTGCCAAGAGATTTCCATGAGAAGGTTGTCCCTGTTGTTGAAAGTGAAGTTCTTCGGTTCCACGATAGTTACCCACCCGTTGGCGGCGCTCCTGGGGAGTACGTACGTGCCGGTGAATACGTTTACCGGGGTATTCCCGCCGTAGTTGTTATTGAAGGTAGACGTTAGGTAGGTGAATACCGTGTGGCAGAGCAGTATGTCGCAGTTGTTGTACGTACCGCCGACGCCGGCCGTCGTCCAAGTCTGCCACTCTATCTTCGTTACCGCGCCCGTTTCGTTGAGCTCGCTCCGGAACCACATCGTTTGCCACCGCATCGCCGGGGAAGAGCCGTAGAAAGGATAACTGTTCCCCGTATTGGGCGTTCCGCCGCCGACGGTGTGCACGCCGGCGACCGCGGCCGTCGAGGCGGCGACTAGCAAAGCCAACGTGAACGACGCTAACTTTTTCATTATGGTACCTCCGTTTATGGGTTCCGGTTACGTTCTCCTTATCGTATATGATATTAGAGCACACGTATTCCGGTATTGCAAACGAAATCCGTCGGCGAAGAAGGGGCTGGGGTTTGCAAGGGCCCTTTTACGCTTTTGGAGGCAGTAAAAACGCCCCTCTCGCGAGGGGCGTTTCAACTAATTTCGGATTTCGGGTTACGCGGTTACTGGTAGAGGCCTTTAATGCGGCCGAGACTAGTGGGCGCCACGCCGGCGTAGCCGATGGTGATGCGGGCGTATTGGCCGTAAGCCGCGCCAACGGTACCGGTAGTAGCGGTCGAGTCCCAGGCGTATACGCGGCCCGTGCCGCTCGTCGAAGTCTTAAAGGGCGTAGTACCGCCGGTGGTGGGGCCCACCCAAGTCACTTCGATCAGCACGTTGTCCGTATTGTTGTAAGTGAAGTTCGTAGGTTGGACGATAATATGCCACGTATTAGCGGGTAGCGAGGGGATGGTGTACGTCCCGGTGTATACCTGCACTGGCGTGTTCCCGCCGTAGTTGTCGTTAAACGTCGCCGTTACCGCGGAAAGCTTGGTGTGGCATAGGTACATCTTACAGGTGTTAAATGTACCGCCGGTGCCCGTGCCGCTGGCCCAGTTTTGCCATTCGATTTTGCTTATGGGGCCGGCCTCGCCTAATTCGCTTTGTAGCCATATTGTTTGCCACCGCATGCCCGGGTCCGAGCGGCCGCCCCAGAACGGAATGGTGTTGTTACTCGTCCCTGTGCCGCCGACCATGTGCTCACCGGCGACCGCGGCCGTGGACGCGCCGATTACCAGCGCCAACGTTAAGAATGCTAACTTTTTCATTATACTACCTCCGTTGAAGTGTATTAGTTACGCTCTTCGTTTCCTCGATAGTATTAGAGCACAGATAGTTCAGGATTGCAACCAAAATCCGTCGGGGAATAAAGGGCTGCGGTTTGCAAGGGCCCTTTTAGGCTTTTGGAGGCAGTAAAAACGCCCCTCTCGTTTGAAAGGGGCGTTCGTAATTCTAAGCGCTTAGCGGATACTAGCGGAACAGCGACTTGACGCGGCCGAGGGAGGTGGGCGCGACGCCGGTCATCGTACTTATATAGAGACGGATGCACTGGCCGTTGTTTTGGACGGTGCCGGTCGTAGCCGTGTGGTCGCCGATGTAGACGCGGCTGTTCGCTTGCGCGGAGCGCGCGCAGGCGTCGTTGACGCCGCCGTCGCCGTTCCACCGGATCTCCATAAGCAGGTTATCGGAGTTGTTGTAGTTGAACTTGTTGGGGTCGATGCCGAAGTCTACCCAGTTCGGCCCGGCCGGCATGGTAAAAATCGCCTTAGTCATAACCTGGACCGGCGTCTTGGCGGTGTAGTTGTTGTCGAACGTGGCCTCGAGCGCGGTTTTGGTGGTGTGGCAGAGCCATACCCTTACGTCGTTATACGTGCCCGACGTCGTGTACGTGCCCCTGTTCCAATGTACGGCTTGTATATAGCCCGCGTAAGCGATATCGGTTTGAAACCATAGACATTGGAACCGCATGGAGTCGTAATTGCCGCCCCCCCACGGAGCGACGTTCCAAGCCGCGGTCGCCCCTATTTCTACCATTTTTCCCGTAGCGCCGGCCTGGGTCGCGAACGCCGTTAACGCTAAAACTGCAGTGGTGAGGATTAACGCTTTCTTCATCAGTATTCCTCCTGGTCGGAGTCAGTGTGGAGAGCAACCTTGAGTATTTTACTTACGCCAGTTTAATTATTTCCGCCGGGTAACGCAATAAAAATATTACGGCCTTAGTCCCGCGATATTTCGCAGCCGCCACGCCGCGAAACCCTCCGCCATCGTCTCGCGCGCGAGGGCCGCGTTAAAGCCATGTTCGAATAACCTAACCTTGCCCCAAAAACCACGCCTTCGGGCGGGATTTTCGTTTAGGTAGGGAGCGAGAAATAAAACGCCCCTCTCGAGCGGGAGGGGCGTTTCGTCGCGAGTAGGCTTTTGTTTACCTGAAGAGGGTCTTGACGCGGCCCAGGGAGGCGGGGTCGACGCCCGTCATGGTGCCGAAGTGGACGCGTACGCATTGGCCGGTAACTTGGAGCGTGCCCGTCGTGGCGGTGTGGTCCCAGGCGTAAATGCGGCCGGTGCTGGCGGCGGAGCGGTAGCAGCCGATGCTGGTGCCGGAGTCGCCGTTCCACCGGATCTCCAGAAGTAAGTTGTCCGTGTTATTGTAATTGAACGTATTCGGCGTTATGCCGATATCGACATATCCGGACCCGCTGAACGCTAGCGTACCGCCGGTGCGTACCTGGACGGGCGTTTTACCCGTATAGTTATTATCGAATGTGGTTTCCAGCTGCGTTTTCGTGGAGTGGCAAACCCAGGCGCGGACGTCGTTGAACGTTCCGCTCCCGGTATCACTCTTCTCGAACTCGACGACGTTTATGTACCCGGCCGTGCCGATCTCGTTCTGTAACCAGAGGCACTGAAACCGGCACGAGTCGTAGGAGGCTCCCCACCAGGGTATAACATTGCCCGCGGCGTGGGTCCCGAGCGTTACTACTTTTCCCGTGGCGCCGGCCTGGGTCGCGAACGCCGTTAACGCTAAAACTGCAGCGGTGAGGATTAACGCTTTCTTCATCGGTATTCCTCCTGGTTGGAGTCAGCGTGGCTAGCATCCTTAAATACATTACCTACGCGATTATAATTATTTCCGCCGGGTAACGCAATAAAAATATTACGGCCTTAGTCCCGCGATATTTCGCAGCCGCCACGCCGCGAAACCCTCCGCCATCGTCTCGCGCGCGAGGGCCGCGTTAAAGCCATGTTCGAATAACCTAACCTTGCCCCAAAAACCACGCCTTCGGGCGGGATTTTCGTTTAGGTAGGGAGCGAGAAATAAAACGCCCCTCTCGCGCGAGAGAGGCGTTCGTAATTCTAAGCGCTCAGCGGATACTAGCGGAAAAGCGACTTGACGCGGCCCAGGCTAGTCGGGTTGACGCCGGCGAAGCCGATCTTGAGACGGGCGTATTGGGTTAACTACCGGTTTTGGTATCAGGCGCTTCCGCATTAAACCTTATTAGTAAAGAACGAGGAATCTTCCGCGAGTCGGCCGATTAAAAATTGCCGATTTAGGCCGCATACGAAATCATCTAACCCGGCGGGCTCCCGCTGAGCCTTTTTTAAGTTATTAGATAAAACCCTGCCTGCGGGCAGGGTTTTACTTTGCCGCGTACGGTTATGTTCTGTGATTAGGTTATAACGTGGCTTACCGGTTTACCAGTACCTATATACGTTAACCGGAATTACGTTCGGGTATTGCCACCCGAACCAATCTGATGCGCCCCACGCAAGGCCGCCGTTTCTGGCTTTTACTATTAACGCGTCGCCAGTGTCGGGGAATGGCCCACTCGAGGACGTCGAACATTCGTACCAACCGTCCCCGTGCACCGGGTCGGTGTGGGAGTAACCGGTACTAAACCACTGGTTCCCGAAATAGTCTTTAACTATGCATTCGATACCGTTTACCGGTTGGCCGCCGCCATAAACCGTACCCGCAACGCCGTAGTACCATGCATCGTCGGCTAACTTTGCGGAACCTGTAACGTTCTCGTCCGATTGGCATGCTAGAAGGCAGGTAAATACGGCTATACCGGCTAAAGCTATGAGGATATTACGTAACATTTTCCGGCCTCCTTACCTTATGACTAAATCCCTTTTTAATGCATATTTGTTTTTCCCGAAGAATAACCGATATCAACCATCTACCACCCCCTTTTTCGTTTCTAGGCGCTCACGCGCAGGTTATTATATAGCAATAACCGTGCCATTTATATATTTCATTAAATTCCGAGAATTTACGTTCTTCCGTATTTAATAAAGGCGATAGTCGGCCACCAATTCTGGCGTTTTTTTCCGTTGAAATAGTATTTAAAATACGTAACTCCTTGTATATAGCTAACTTAAGGACATTCGCCATAATTGGCGGTTTTTTTTAGAATTGGCGATTTAAACATACTTAATTGTTGGCGATTAAAAACTCAAATGTTGTATTAAAAAAAACGCCCCTCGCGGGAGGCGCGTTTCGCGTTTCGGTATACGTTGTTACCTGAAGATAGATTTCACGCGCCTTAGCTAGGAAGGCTCACCGCCGCAGCCGCCACACGGCGAAACCCTCCGCCATCGTCTCGCGCGCGAGGGCCGCGTCCAAATATTTTTGGACGTCGTTCGACATTAGGCCGTGGTAGGCCATATCTACCACGAGGTAGCGGGCGCCGGCGGCCTTGTATTTCTCCACAAAGCTTCCGAACAGCGCCGCGTCCTCGGCCAGCGGGCCCTTGGGCGATAATATCCACCCCTTGCGCTTACAATAGTAGAGCCACTGGGGGCCGCCGTCGTTGAAGGTGATTATGGGCGCGCCCGTTTTGTCTATCGAATTTAAATATACCCCCGCTCGAGCCGGGGCGTCGTTCACCCGGGCGAACGCGCGAAACTTCCCGGTGAACGACGGCACCGCCGCGGCCAAAAGCAACGCCGTTACGACGCCTACGATCTTACCGGGTACATTTTTGCGGAAGAGCTTCAGCCCCTCCGCGGCGGCGTAGCCCCCCGCCAGCGCCGCCGGCGCCACGACGGGCAGCGAGTAGTAGTCGTGCGCGTAGGCGCCGCGCGCCAACACCAATAAATAAATTGCGGCGGCCCCCAGCCACGTCAATATTTTATAGCGGAAGGCGGTCCGGCGGGCGACGAGCAGCGCTACCCCCGCGAGCGCCAACACCAGGCCGGGCCACGTCAGGACGTTGGCGGCCAGGTTCTCGCTGAGCATCTTGCGGTAGAAGTCGCCCGAGGCGAGCGTCTCGAGCGTGGCCCACTTGTCGCCCGCCACCCAGATGCCGAAGGTAAGGCCGGTCTTCAAATAGAGCTGGTGGGCGTGGTAATACCACATCGCCGCCGGCAGGAAGGCGCCGGCCAGCACGAGCCACGGCGCCGGCGACCGGAGCTCGAAGCGCCGGTAGCGCAGCGCCAGCGCGGCGAACCAAATCAGCAGGTGGAACGCGGTGAGCTTCAACGCGCCGGCCAACGCCAGGAAGGCCGCGGCGTCGAAGAAGTCGCCGGCGTGGCCGTCGTCGAGCCAGCGCAAAAAGAAAAACGCCGACGCCAGCGACGCCGCCAACACCCAGCTCTCCGGCATGAACGCCCGCCCCATAAAACCGGCGATGGGCGATATGGCGAATAGAAAAGTGGCGCCGAGTGCGGCGCCCGGCGTCACCAACCGTCGCCCTATTTTATAAACCAACAGCAGTTGAAGGGCGTAGGCCGCTAGCGCCAGCAGCCGCCCCAGCCACTCGCGGACGCCGGCGACGTGGTAGAGGGCCGCGGCGGCGTACGAGTATAGCGGGAACTCGGTCTCGCAGTAGTTCGGGCCCGGGCCGCCCCAGTCCACCTCGGGGTAGAAGAACCTCATGCCGTCGGCGTAGAAGTTGCGGGCGATGGCCGCGGTGTCGGCCTGGCGCCAGGCGTGGTGGTCTAAAATGGGCCGGCCGAAGGCGTAGAACTTTTGCCCTACGGCCAGCGCGATGAGCGCCGCGGCCCAGAGGGAGGTCCTCCGGTAGAATTTCATAGACGAAACCGCCCGGGCATTGCCGGCATCATAGCACGGCGGCGGGCGGCGGTCAATTCCGGGGGAATAAAAAACCCGGCGGCGGGGCCGGGGCTACTTCCAATGTTCGGGTTCCACCTCGATTACTATGCCCGAGGTGCGGGGCGGCGGCACGCCGCCTTTGGCGAGGAGTTCGCGGAACGGCGCCGCGCCCTTGGCGCGCAGGCAATACCGCAGCGCGAGTAAGATGAGGTCGGCGACGGAGATGCCCGCCTTCTCGGCGAGCTCCTTCGCGGCCTTCTCGTCGTCCGCCAGGATTTCGAGCATTACGAGGTTGCTTTCTTCCTTGGGCATAGGTTCGCTACCTGAATATTAGGGCCGTGATTATAATAAGTCGCGGCGTTTTTTTCAACCCCAAACCGGCGGCCGGTCGCGTTAATTTACGCCCGGGCTGCTTACAGGTAAACGCCTATTCCGGCGGCGAGTTCGACGACGTCCGGGTGGCCGTCGCGGTAGTAGAAGCCGTCGTTCATGTCCCAGAAGGCCACTTGGTCGCCGGCGACGATTACGTACCGGGTGGAGAACTCGGCGAAAATTTTATCGACAACGCGGGCCCGGACTCCCGCTCCCCACAGCGCGAGGGGATGAACCGTGTTCGGATAATTTACCTCGCGCCAGGAGACGCCGGCCCTGTTAATTTCCCACATCGCGCCGCCGCCCGCCACGGCGTACGTATACAGGCGCCAAATCCGCGTTCCCGCCGTCAGCGCCGCGGTCGCGGGCAATTGGACCCGGGCGTCGGGCGGGAAATATTCCGGGATCCAGATTCCGTACTTATCGCTTTCCACGCGCGCCGAGACGGCTACCTCGACGCCGAAAGGCTCGCGGAAGCCCCAGGCCGCTTTGACGCCGCCGCCGTGGCTCGCCTCGCCGAATCCGTCGAAGTAATCGTAATCCGGGGCGGCGCTGAGTTGGTAGTAGGCGGCTAAGCCGACGTCGTCGCCCGAGGCCGCGGCCGCGAACGCGAGCGCGAGGAATAAAACCCTTATTTTTTTCATGTTCTTCCCCTTAGCGTTAGAGGGTAAAACCCCCGCCTAAGGACAACGTTATTTTGTCCGCATGGCCGTCGCTGTAATGGCGGTCGTCGCCCGCCTCCACCGAGAGGAGTTCTTTCCCTCCGAGGTGGAAGTAGCGAAGCGAGAATTCGAGGTAGAATCCGCCCGGCAACCGGGCGCGAATTCCCGCGCCCCATATCCCCAGCGGCCCCCTTCCGAATACGGCCTCGACTTCCGTCTCGGCGAAACCGTATCGTTCCACGTATAAGCCGCCGCCGGCCAGCACGTAAACGGTTACCGGCCCTACCTCCGCCGCGCTAGTCAAGGCCGCGGTAAACGGAAGGTGGAGGCGATGGGCGGGGAAAAAGTGGCTGGGCGGGACGTGTACGTAGGGTTCGCGTTCCGCGGCGCTCGCCGCGACGGCGACCTCCGCGCCGAGGGGGCCGAAGAAGTCCCACGTTATCGTCGCCCCGCCGCCGGGTGTTGCCCGCTCGAAATCGTAGTAGTAATCCGCGAGGGCGACGTCCCTTTGATAAAACGCGCCGATATGAAAATTTCGCGCTTCCGCGCTTAACGCCGCGGCCGCGAGCGGGAATATAAGAAACGCCCTCCGCAATTCCGGCACCTCCTTTCTTTAGAACGATAACGCCACGCCGGCCTTGAGGCCGAAATACAACGCCGCGCCGTCGTCGTAGCGGTATTCTTTTGCGGCCGCGTCGTACGCGGCGACGCGCTTGCCGAATAATAACACTAACTCCGGCCCGGCGTCTACGGCCAGCGGCCCGACGAGCGGCACGTTAATCCCCGCCTCACCGTATAACCCCGGATGGTAGAGCACCTTGGGCTCGAGGCGGCCCGACCGGAAATAGGTATTTTCGCGTGCGAGGGCCGCGCCGCCGCCGGCGTACGGGTAGATGACGCTCAGGGGCATATCGAACGCTATGCCGCCCCGGAACGACAACAGCTGGCGCTCGACGGCCACCCCCGGGTCGACAACTTCCGGCGGGGGTTCGGGGAACTCGTGGCGGTCATAGGTGAACGCGGCCGTGAAGGCGAGGGCATCGGACCAATCATACCGAAGGCGGGCGGCGCCTCCGGTCCACGACGAGCCGGCGTCTTCGCCCGCCGCCGGGATGGATATCCTGTAATACGCGCCGACGGCGACGCCGTAGGTCTTGCCAGCCTCCGCGGCAAACGTCGACGCCGCGGCCAAACTTAAAACGACGAGGGCATTTATCTTTTTCATGATTTACCTTGACTCCCGCGGCTTCGGCGGTTAACGCGTTACAATGAAGGACGCGGTAGTTTCGCCGCCGCCGGCGGCCACGGCCGCGACGTAATACCCCGGCGGCAGGTTTTCGGTTTCGAGCAACAGAACGTTGGGGCCGGCGACGGCGTCGGCTCGAGCCGAGGCCACGCGCCGCCCCGTTATGTCGTATACGGCGACGGCTGCCGCGGCCGGCCCCTCCTGCCGCCATGCGACGCGTAGCGTCCCGCGGCAGGGGTTGGGGTAGACTTTCAACGCCGATATAAAGCCCCGGGCGTCGCCCGCGGCGGCGCGCGCCGTTCCGAGCGTCAACGCGTACCCCGTCCGCGTCCGCCCCTCCAGTTTATACGCGTAATACCCGGGCGACGCCGGCTCGTCGCGATAGGTGAAGGGCGGCCGCCCGGCGATCGGTTCAGCGTTCACCCGGCGCCAGCTCGCCTCGGCCGCCGATTTGCGATATAAATCGAAATACGAGAACCGGCCCACGCATTCGCCGCCCCACCACAATTTTACGGCGCCCGGCGCCGGCCTGACGACGAACGTTACGCCGGCTACCGGCGCTTCGCTCAAAGGGAGCCGCCGGACGCAAACCTTCCCTTTGCCCTCGGTATAGACGACGGCCACGTCGGCGCCGTTCGCCACCGCGGCCGATGCCAACGTCGCGTCGGCGTCGGCCGTCCGGCTCACGCGGCCCGCCCGGCTCCACGCGCCGCCGAAGAGGGCGCCGAAGTATATGCCGTAACGGCCGCCGTCGCGGTTGTCTTCCCAGAACGCCAGCGACTGGCCGGTGGGGGCGGAAACGACGTTGGGGTGGTAGGCCTCGCCGCCGCCGTCGTAGAGGACGCGTGCCGGGCCCCAGCCGCCGCCGTCGTCCGCCATTTCCCAGATCGCCGGCCGGCCGCCGCGCTTATCCATGAATAAGAGGCGAAGCGAGCCGTCGCCGTCGACGACGAGGCGGGGATGGAACGTCGGCGCCGGGTCGTACGTCAGGCGGCGCGTCGGCGTCCAGCTCGAGCCGTCGCACGTCCGCTCGTAAAGCTCGAACTCGCCGCTGCTGTCGTCCCGCCACACGACGCGGAGCTCGTTCTGGAAATAGGCCGTTGTCGGCATCCAACTCCCGTCCGCGCCCGTCGTCTCCGAAAGACGGACGAGGGGGTCGAAGGTCGCGGCGTCGCGGCGCCATATGGTGAACCAGATATACGCCGGCCGGCGGGATGCCCGCTCGGCCACCGCCGCCAACGCCACGTCGCCCGAAGGCAGCGCCAGCGGCGACGGATACGCGAGGCGCCAGTCCGGGAGGGAGAGGTATTCGGGCGGGCCCCATCGGCCCGTCGCGTCGCCGACGCGGTGGCAAATCGCGTCCCCGGACTTGAAGAAGAGGTGGAGGCCGCCGAAGGCGTCGACGGCGATAGCGGCGTCCCGGCCGCCGGATTCGTCCACGCGTTGGGCCGGCTCCCACCGGCCCGCGGCGCGGTCGTAGCGCCGGTAGTAAGCGGCGGCGCCCTCTTTCTCGAAGAAGACGGCGTGGAAGTTGCCGTTGGCGTCGGCGACGACCGCGGTCGCGAAATTGTAGCACGTCTGCCACTCGCCGGCCGCGGGCGATATAGTCTCCGGCGCCGACCACGGCGCCCATGCCGGCAGCGCCGCGGCCGCCCACACGAGGCCGCAAAATAAATCCTTTTTCATCTGCGCCGTTGCCTTTCCCTCCGCTCGTATATTTTATCTAATCGGAGGACGTTATCAACCGAAAACGACAGCCCGGGCCGGGAATTAGTTTGACACGGCCTCGCGCTTTTTGTTATAGTTTAATAAAAAGGCCGTATTTAATATGTCACCACGCCGAGATGACGATACGCGGTATATCTTTGTGACGGGCGGCGTCATCTCGTCGCTGGGCAAGGGAATCGCCTCGGCCTCCATCGGCCGTCTTATGATCGCTCACGACCTCGGCGTCGCGATGCTCAAGTTCGACCCGTACATAAACGTCGACCCGGGCACGATGAACCCATATCAGCACGGCGAGGTATACGTGACGGACGACGGCGCCGAGACCGACCTCGACCTGGGCCATTACGAACGCTTCACCGACCGGCCGACGTCGAAGCTTTCCAACGCGACTACCGGTATGGTATACGGCGCCGTCATCGAGAAGGAGCGGCGGGGCGACTACCTGGGCGGGACGGTCCAGGTCATCCCCCACGTCACCGACGAGATAAAATCGCGCGTCCACCAGCTGGCCGCGGCGTCCGGCGCCGACGTCGTCATCGTGGAAATAGGCGGGACGGTGGGCGACATCGAGGGGCAGCCGTTCCTGGAGGCCATACGTCAGTTCGCCCTCGACGTGGGTCGGCGCCGCTGCGTCTTCATCCATCTGACGCTGGTCCCTTATATCGAGGGCGCGGGGGAGCTCAAGACCAAGCCGACGCAGCACTCGGTTCGCGAGTTGCGCGCCATCGGTATACAGCCCGACGTGCTCGTCTGCCGCACCGACCGGCCCCTCGACGCCGCGGCGCGCCGCAAGATCGCCCTCTTCACCAACGTGGCGCCGGAGGCGGTCGTCGAGGCCGTGGATACTGACAACATCTACGACATCCCGCTCCGCTTCCGCAAACAGAACCTCGACGGCCTGGTGCTTGAGCTTTTGGGTCTGGCGGCGGCGGAGGCCGACCTAAGCGCCTGGGAGGAGATGCTGGCGAAGGTGTGCCACCCCGAGGGCGAAGTGAACATTGCGGTCGTGGGCAAATATACCGGCCTACGGGATTCGTACAAGAGCATCATCGAGGCGCTGTGCCACGGCGGCATCGCCTCCAACGTTCGGGTGAACGTTAAATGGGTGGAGTCGACGGACCTGGAGGGGGAAGCCGACGCGAGCCGGTATTTGGAGGGCGTAGGCGGCATCCTCGTGCCGGGCGGCTTCGGCGAACGCGGCATCGAGGGCAAAATCGCCGCGGCGCGGTATGCGCGACAGAATAGGGTTCCTTATTTCGGCATCTGCCTCGGCCTTCAAGTCGCGGTCATCGACGTGGCGCGCGCCGCGGGGTTGGAAAAAGCATACTCGTGGGAGTTCGACGCCGACTGCCCGGACCCGGTCATCTGCCTGATGGACGAGCAGAAAAAGGTCACGCGCATGGGGGGGACGATGCGCCTCGGCGCGTACCCGTGCGTGCTTAAAGAGGGGTCGCGGGCGGCGCGCGCGTACGGCTCGGCCGAAGTCAGCGAGCGGCACCGCCACCGCTACGAGTTCAACAACGACTACCGCGACGTCCTGGCGGAGGCGGGCCTCGAGCTGACCGGCGCTTCCCCCGACGGCTCCTTGGTCGAGGTGGTGGAGTTGGCGGACCACCCCTGGTTCGTCGCGGTGCAATTCCACCCCGAGCTCAAATCGCGGCCTTTGGCGCCCCATCCGCTGTTCGCGGCGTTCGTGGCCGCGGCCTACGCCGCGGCGGGCCGCGCCTATTCCCCCGAAGAGAGAGCGGTTTCCAAAATCCCGCTGTAAGAGGCGGGGCGGCCGGCGTGGAATGCCGCGACGCGCGGCGCCGGCTTGCGTCGCGATGCTGTGCCCTGCGGCTGAGTTATGAGGAGGAAGAATTGAATGGCCAAAGTCGACATCGATAAGATTAGAAATATCGCGTTGGTGGGACACGGCGACGCCGGCAAAACGGCGCTGGCGGAGGACCTGCTCTTCCGGGCCGGGGTGTTGAATAGGCGGGGGCGCGTCGACGAGGGGAACACCGCCGCCGACTTCGACGACGAGGAAATCAAACGCGGCTTCTCCGTAAGCGCCGCGTTGTTGGCGGCGGATTACGGCGGGCATCACCTCAACCTCCTCGACGTCCCGGGGTCGGCCGATTTCATGTACGAACTTATCGCCGGCGCGCGGGTGGCGGAGGTGGCCGTCGTGGTCGTAAACGCGGTGGCCGGCGTGGAGGTAGGAACCGAGCGGGCGTGGCGCGAGGCGGAGGCGAATCGCGTCGCCCGGGCGGTCGTCATCAACAAGATGGACCGCGAACGGGCGAACTTCGACGGTTCCTTGCAGCAGCTGCGCGAAGCCTTCCCCGGCGTTAACTTCGTCATGATGACGTACCCGGTGGGCGCGGCGGAGGCTTTTAAAGGCTACGTGGACGTGGCGCGCGGCGCCGCGGTTTTATGGGAAGGGGGCCTGGCGGGGGAATCGACCGAGGGCGAAATCCCCGGCGACCTCGTCGAGACGGCGACCTCTTTGGGGAAGGCGTTGGTGGAGGCCGCGGCGGAACAGGATGACGAGTTGATGGAGAAGTACTTCGAGGCGGGCGGCCTTTCGGCCGACGAGGTCGCGCGGGGGTTGTCGCGGGGGATCGCGAAAGGGAAAGTGGTCCCGGTATTTTGCGCCGACGCGTACGACGGCGTCGGCGGCGGGGCGATACTGGACGCCGTGGTGAAGTATTTTCCGTCGCCGGCCGACGTCCGGGCGCGCATCGGCGTCGAGCCGGGGGGGACGAAGGAGCTCGAGCGGCCGGCCGCGGCCGCGGCCCCCATGAGCGGTTTCGTCTTCAAGACCGTGAACGACCCCTTCGCCGGCAAGCTCTCGTACGTGCGGGTTTACTCCGGGAGGATACGGACCGACGACCAGGTGCTGGACGTAAACGCCGGCGTTAAATTTAAAGTCTCGGCCTTAGTCGAGATCGACGGCAAGAACCAGAGGCCGGTCGCCGAAATCGCCGCCGGCGAGCTCGGCGCCGTCGTAAAAGCCGCGCCCCTCAAGACGGGGGATACCGTCGCCGCCCCCGGCGACCCGGTGCAGTATCCGGAGCTTATTCTCCCCGAGCCGGTGATGCCGTACGCCATTTCGCCGCGCTCCAAAGGCGACGAGGACAAGCTGACGTCGTCGCTTTCCAAGCTGGCGGAGGAAGACCCCACGTTCCACGTCGAGCGCAACGTCGAGACCAAAGAGCTCGTCGCTTCCGGGATGGGGGAGCAGCACCTCCAGGTGATGTTCTCGAAGCTCGAGTCCCGCTTCGGCGTCGCCGTCGACGCCAAAGTCCCGCGCGTCGCTTACCGGGAGACCGTCCGCAAAAGCGCCAAAGCGCAGGGGCGGTATAAAAAGCAGACCGGCGGCCGCGGCCAGTTCGGCGACGTGTGGCTCGAGATAGAGCCGCTCCAGGGCGGCGCCGGCTTCGAGTTCGTAAACAAGATCTTCGGCGGCGCCATCCCTTCCAAATTCGTGCCGTCGGTGGAGAAGGGGGTCGTCGAGGCCCTGGCGGGCGGCGTCCTCGCCGGGTACCCGGTGGTGGACCTGCGCGTGACCCTCTACGACGGCTCGTTCCACACGGTGGACTCCTCCGACATGGCGTTCAAGATCGCCGGCTCGCTTGGCTTCAAGAAGGCCTTCGCCGACGCGTCGCCCACCATACTCGAGCCCATAATGGAAGTCACGGTGCGGGTCCCGGCGGATTACATGGGCGGCGTTACCGGCGACCTGAGCGGCAAGCGCGGCCGGGTGATGGGGATGGAGCCGGCGGGCATCTTCCACGACGTCAAGGCGCTGGTGCCGCAGGCCGAGATCTTCCGCTTCTCCTCGGACCTGCGCTCCATGACTGGCGGCAAAGGCTCGTTCACGGTGCGGTTCTCGCACTACGAGGAGGCCCCGCCCGACGTCGTCAAGAAGGTCATCGACGCGGCGCAGCGACGGAAAGAGGAAGGGTAAGTCGCGGCGCCGGGCGAAGGCTAAGGCGGCAGGCGATAGCGCCTGCCGCCTTTTTTGCGAGCGAGCCGCGGGGCGTTTAACCCCTCTTTTTAGCGCCGACCGCCAGCGCCCCCAGCTCGATGAGGAAACCCCATACGCCGCCGGCGAGCTCGAGCATCAGAAAGCCTCTCAGGCCGTTGAGGTCTCCCGCGGCGTAGACGGATAAAGGCAGCGTTCCGATAAGGCCGATGACGACGCCGTGGAAGGCCCAGTTCGTCCGCCAGCCCGAGATCCCTAAAGTGAAACCGATGAAGGCGCGATTTAAGATAATGCCTAATATGATCGGCGTCGTAAACGCCACGGGCGCCGCCTTACACACGTATTGCGACAATAGCCAGCAGAGGATGCCGGCGATGATGCCGAAGAGCGTGCACGCGATGACCCTTTTGCCCGTCATGGTCGTACCCTCCTGGTGACGTTGTTGGTAAAAGTTGCGCCCCGCCGGGGGCGGTTTAGTATTCGTATTCGTCGCGAGCCGGCGCCCGCGTTTACGTTTTCTTCGCGCCCACCGCCAACGCCCCCAACTCGATCAGGAAACCCCACACGCCGCCGGCGAGTTCGTACATCAGGAAGCCGGCAAGGCCGTCCGGCGCCAGCAAGGGGTAGATGGCAATCGGCAGCGAGCCGACCAGGCCGACGACGGGGCCGTGCCCGGCCCAGGGAATCCGCCACCCCGATATGCCGATGGCGAAGCCGATGAAGGCCCGGTTGAAAACGATGGCCAGGATTACCCATACCGTAAACGCTACCGGCGCGCGGCCCGCCACGTACGAGCCGAGCCAACACAAGACGCCGGCGACGACGCCGAGCAGCGTGCAGACGACCACCCGTTTGCCGTTCATCGGTTTTAAGACCTCCTCGTTCGAGTTATAACCTTTCCCGTTTAACGTTAAGGGGGCAGAGCTTTAACGCGGCCGACGCAGTACAATTTTTCGGCCGTGAGTTGTGGATTATGTTTACTTAGGATAACACGTTCGCAACCGCGTCGTAAACGGCTTTCCCCCACTTTATCTCGGCGACGGCCAGGCACACCAACCCGCATGCGACCGTAGTTTTTATTCCGGCGCGGCATCGGCTCGCGTGCAAGAAGAGCGCGAGCGGGACGTAATTGAGCAGCGCGTAAAAGGTTACCGCGCCGGCGAAGGTGGCGGCGGCGAAAAGTTTCGCGGCCGCCGCGGCCGGCGTCGCGACGAGCAGCCCCGGGAGGAGCAGGGCCGCGAGCGAACCGGCGACTCGGCCGAAGTCGAGCCGCCGCTTTGGCGCCAAACCCCACCGAAGCCACGTCGCCGCGCCGGCCAGCAGTACCCACGCCCCCCACCCGGCGAAAAGCGACGCGACGAAGCGCGCGCCGTTGCCGGCGACGAGGGGGTATCCCCACTTTCCCAGAAACAGGTCGGCGGCGCAAGGGGCCGCCGCGACCGCGGCCAGCGCGGCGGCGCCGCGGCTCGGGTAATACAGGAACAGGTGGCGTTTGCCCGGCAGGGCGTAGGACGCGGCCGCCAGTAATACGCCGAGGTAGACGCCGCAGCAGCGGGCGCACGCCGGCATAACGACGCCCGCTACGACGGGGCAGCGGGCCGGGAGTTGATGACATATTTCGCCCAGGAGCTCTGTTATCACCAGATCGGCACCGCTTCGTTGACCGCGCGGCGCAGCTCCCGCGCCGCCTCGCGCGCCGCCTCCTGCCAGCTCTTACCTTTTCGCTCTCGCCAGGCGTAGGCGACGCTTCGGCTCGAGGAGACGAGTGCGCCCAGGCCGCGGGTGTCGAACGCCGACCCCAAGAGCGCGACGTCGCCTCCCTGGGCGCCGACGCCGGGCATGAGGAAAAATTGCTGCGGCATAATCTCGCGCAGCCGAGCCACGACGTCGGGGTAGGTCGCGCCGACGACGGCCCCCGCGGCGGAATATCCGCTCTCGCCGACGAGGTGCCGCCCGACCGCGGCCGTCATCTCCGCGACGCGGCAGTATACCGGCCGGCCGTCCTCCATCCGGACGTCCTGCACGTCGGCCGTGGAGGGGTTGGAGCTCTTTACGACGACGAAGTAGCCCTTACCGTGTTCGGCGGCGCAGACGTTGAAGGGGCCCAGGCCGTCGGCCCCGAGGTAAGGGGCGAGCGTGACGGCGTCCGCCTCCAGCGGCGCCCCCGGCGTCAAGTACGCCTCGCAGTACGCCCGCATGGTGTGGCCTACGTCCCCTCGCTTGCAGTCCAGGATGGCGATCAGGCCGGCCTCGCGCGCCGCGGCGAGGTGTCGGGCCAGGACCTCGAGCCCCGCCGGCCCGAGGCGCTCGTAAAACGCGGCTTGGAACTTGACGGCGGCGGCCGTTTCGCGCACCGCCGCTATCAACTCCAAACCGAACGTGGCCGTCGCCGCGACCGGGTCTTCCTTTTCCGCCAGTTCGGGGGGGAAGAGCGCCGGGTCCGGGTCGCAGCCGACGCATATGCGGCTTTTTATTCTGAGGATCCGCTCGGCGAGGCGGTCCGCGAAGTGGGAGGGGTGGTTCACGACGCCTTCTCCCCGTAGTACCTCTCCACCGCGTCCCTTATTTCGGCGGGCGAAGCCGTGGCGGTGCCCACCTTCGCGACGACGACGGAGGCGGCGAAGTTGGCGAGTTGGGCCGCGGCGAGGTGGCTGCCCCCGGCGGCCAGCGCCGCGGCGAAGGTCGCCGCCACGGTGTCGCCCGCGCCCGCCACGTCGTATACCTCGCGCGCCCGGGTCGCGATGCGGTCCGTCGAGCCGTCGTCGGCGAACAGGACCATTCCCCGCTCGCCCCACGTGATGAGGACCGAGTCGGCCCGGAGCATCTTGAGCAGCGCGGCGCCGGTGCGCTCCAGCGTGGGGTCGTCGCGCTCGCGTATGCCCGCGGCGGCGGCGGCCTCGTGGTGGTTGGGGGTGATGGAGGTCACGTTTTTATACAGGCCGAAATGATTCTCCTTCGGGTCGACGCACACGACCTTGCCGGCCCGGCGCGCCCGCGAGATGACCTCGGCGGCGACGCGCGCCGTCACCACCCCCTTGCCGTAATCGGAGAGGATGACGCCGTCGGCTCGCGCCAGCGCTCGGTCGAAGTGCCCCAAAAGCGCGTCTTCCAGCTCGGCGCTTATGTCGCCGTCGACTTCGCGGTCCAGGCGGACGAGCTGCTGGTGGCGGGCGATGACGCGGCCCTTCCACGTCGTGGGCCGGCCGTCGGTCACGACCAATCCCGGGGCGGCGACGCCCTCCTCGTCGAGGATGCGGGCGAGGGCACGGCCGTTCTCGTCGTCGCCCGCTACGGCTATCAGTTCCGCCGCCGTCCCCAGCGCCCGGACGTTGACGGCGGTATTGGCCGCGCCGCCGGGCCGCAGGACGTCGCGCTCGACGCGCACCACCGGCACCGGCGCCTCGGGCGACAGGCGCGCGGCGTCGCCGAAGACGTAGTGGTCGAGCATGGCGTCGCCGACGACGGCCAGGCGCGTCGCCGCCACGCGGTCGAGGAGCTCGAGGAGTGCCGCGGGTTCGGCCATGCCGTTCTCAGCGCGCTCCCCGGAAGACGAGGTCTTCCACCAGCGCGACCCAGACGTGGCCCATAATGGCGTGGAGCTCCTGGATGCGCTGCGCGTTGGAGGAGGGGATGATGATCTGGATGTCGACGTGGCGCGCGGCCTCGCCCCCGTCGCCGCCCAGGAAAGCCGCGGTGAAGATGCGCCGTTCGCGCGCCGTCTCCAACGCCCGGACGATGTTGGGGGAGTTGCCGCTGGTCGAGAGCGCGACGACGAGGTCGTTTACGTTGCACAGGGCCTGTATCTGCCGGGCGAAGATCTCCGCGTATCCGTAGTCGTTGGCGGCCGCGGTTAGGACCGACGGGTCGGTGGTGAGGGCGATGGCCGGCAGGGCGGCGCGTTCGTAATTCAGTTTTACGACGAACTCGCCGGCGATATGCTGGGCATCGGCCGCCGAGCCGCCGTTGCCCATCAGAAGGACCTTGCCGCCCACTACTACCCGGGAGGCCGTCTCCTGGGCGAGCTGCACCAGGTATTTATCGATGACGGGGAGGGAGCGGGTGGCGAGGTCCGCGGCCTCGCGGAACTGTTCGTGAACTTTGCTCAGTAGCGTCATACGGCATCATCGCCCGGTTATTGTACGCGCGTGAACGACAAGCGGGTCGGGTTCGTATCCAACTGCCAATCGTATATGCGGCAATCGGCGGGGCGCGCCGGGCCGCCGCCCGCTACCAGCACCGGCGTCACCGTGGGCCGGGGCGCGGCCAGGCCCAACGCCTCGGCCAACCGTTCCCGCCGACCGCGCGCCCATATTTCGTAGCGCAGGATGTCCCGCCGGGCCTCGGCGTCGCGGCGCCCGCTTTTGAGCTCGATTACGAACAGCGCGTCCGGCGACGCGTATACCAGGTCGATGCGGTTGCCCCGGTCGTCGATGCGCAATTGGTTGAACGCCGGCCGCGCCTCCAGGTCGCGCCCCAGCGACGTCTCCTCGCGGGCGAGGACGAACTCGAGGAGCGACTCGTCGAGCCGTTCGTATTGTACGATAAATCCGAGGTGTTCACCACGCACCGGCGCGCGGCCGTCGAGGGGGTAAGGCCGGGGCGGCGGCAAGAAGGGCATGGCGAGTTGCCGCGGGGCCGCGGCGAGCGCGCCGGCGACCCGGGCGCCGTCGGCGGGCAGGAAGGTGTAGACGCTGCGCTTGACGAAGTCGGCCGGGGCGAGCGCGACGCCCGCCGCCCGCGCCGACTCGTAGAGTCGCGCTACCGGAATGCGGAAGACCTCCGGGGCGGCCTCCACCCGCACGACGAACCGGAACTTCTCTCGCGGCGACCCGGGGGCCGCGGCCTCCCATACCGGCGCCGGGACCGTCGGCCCCAAGTACCGGATCGGGCCCCGGCAGGTATAGGGACCGTATAAAGCGCCGGCGAGCCGTTGGTAGAGGTACGCGGCGTCGCCGTCGCGGACCTGGGCGAGTTGATTTACCGACGACGGCCGGACGCCGTAGAGCGCGGCCTCATGGCACCTGAAGAAATGGTTTTTCGTTATGAAGACGTGGAGCATGGGCTTGTTTTGAATAATTCCGGGTCGGCGGCCCCTCCTACTCTCCCGCCGCGGCGAACGCCCGCACCGCGGCCGACAACAGCGGCACTATAATCTCGTGATGCCCCGTCAGGGCTATCATTTCGCCCTCTCCCGCGGTGGGCCGCACCAGCACGTTCTGGCGGGGCCGGTAGTGTTGTATCATATCCAGGTTCGCCGCAGTGAAGTTTTTTACGGGCGGCTCGAGGTGCCGGATTAAGTTGAGCGCCTTGACGAAGACCTCGGGCATAAGCACCGCCGAGCCGACGTTGGCGAATACGCCGCCGCCGTCGAGCGACTTGAGCGCCTGCGCCAACCGACGGAAGTCGGCCAGGCCCACCTCGCCCCAGGCCCGGCCGTCCGCCGCCGGGTGTTGGTGGATGATGTCGGCGCCGAGCGAGACGTGGAGGGTCACGGCGACGCCAGCCTGGGCGGCCGCGGCCAAAACGCTCGCGTCGGCGAAGTCGCCGCGCTCGACGACCGCGGCGCCGGCGAGGCGCGCGGGCCCTTCGCCGCGCTCGGCGGCCGCGGCCACGAGTTGGTTCAGTTCGGCGCCGGTCTCTTCGACCAGGCCGAAGCGGCCTTCCGGCAGGTTGGCGGCGACGTCTTCGGATGTCGCGCCGAAGCGGCCGAGCTCATAGTCGTGAATGAGGAAGGCGCCGTTGACGGCGAGGTGGGTTATGAACCGTTCCCGCACGAGGGGAATGAGGTGGAGGCCGGCGCCGGTCTTGGCGACGTGGCCCCCCAGCGCGAATATTACGCCCCGGCCCGCGCGGCGCGCTCCCGCAGCGCCATGATGCCGTACGCCAGGTC
>CAZLXP010000004.1:0-19885 GCA_964563535.1 uncultured bacterium
GGATGTTGACGTTGACGCTGGGGCGTTCGCTGTCGCCCCGGAAGACGCGGATATGAAGCGTCTTGCCGGGACCTTTAACCGTCGGGCCCGCGGCCGGCTCCCCGGCGCCCTCTCCTACGGCCTCCAGGAGCCGCGCCGCCTCGTCGGCTTTGATCTTGCCCTCCTCGAGCATCTTCAATATTTTTAACCGCTCCGGGGTCGTCATCGTTTATCCTCCTTGACCGTAATGACGACGTTGCTGTGGGCGGCGTTGACCTTTACGTTGGCCTTGGCCTCGCCGTCCGCGAATACCATCGTCGTCCCCTTTTTATCGAAGGGTATGTCGGTCGCTAAGCTGCCGGCCAACGACTCGATGCGAATAACGCAATCCGTCGGCCTGCGGCCGAACGTGCCGACGAATTTCCCGTTGCCGAAGTTCAGCGCGTACTCGGCGTTCTCGGCGAGGCGGGAGGCGTTGAGCTCCACCTTGCCGTTGCCGGCGTTGAAGCGGAACTTCTCCAGGCCGGCGGCTTCGTCTACGTATAACCGCAAGTTCCCGCCGTTCACCGTCAGCTCGCGGGGGCCGCGGCTTAGCACCTTGCCGTTGCCGAGGTTCACGTCGACGTCGGCGGCGTCGGTCTCAACCTGGCCGTTGCCGCCGGTGGCGCGGACGGTCGCGACGCCCTCGGTTTTAAGCGACCCCGTGCCGTACGACGCGACGAACCCGACTCCGGCGGCCAAGGTGACGTCGAAATCGACCGACACCTTCGCCCCCCGGAATACGTCGAGAATACTCTTCGTCATATCGGCCTTGACGTGGGCCTTACCTTTTCTCTCGTCGAACGTCAGCTCGACTTTTTCGAACAGCTTAGCCGCGGCCGCGGCGTCCCGGGCGCGGGCCTTGACGGTCGCGACAACCAACGTCTGGTCCCCCGCCCGGGCGACGACGTCGCCGACGAAATTGCTGAGCTTCAACTCGCTGATGGCGCCGTCGGGGGCCCATTGGGTAATGTCGGTAAATAAGTCGGTCGTAACCTTGGCCGCGGGTTCTTCCGCCTCTACGCCGGTTTCCAAAGCCTCGAGTAATTCCTCGGCCCGCGCCGCGGATATCTCGCCCCGCTCGAGCTTTTTCAATATCTCCATTCTCTCGTCTTCCGCCATAACACTCTCCTATCGGTTAAAATTATATTTGTTTGAGGGCGTCGGCGGCCTCAGCCGCGGTCATCTCGCCTCTTTCCACCGCGGCCAGCACGTCGGCGCGTCGCCCGCGCGCCTCCTCCGCCGCGGCGGCGTCTTCGGCAACTTTGAAACCCAACGCGCGAATGACGTCGTCGAGGCGCGCCCGCACCGTCGGGTACGAGACGCCCAGCTCGCGCTCGAGCTCTTTGATGTTGCCGCGGTTGCGCACGAACGCCAATACGAACTCGGCCTGCGCCGCGTCCAGCGCGGCCAGCCTGTTGGGAACGAAGCGCCCCTCGACCGCGGCCTCGCAATCGCGACATGCGAACGCCGTAACGTCTATGGCGCCGCCGCAAAACGGGCATATTCCGGGTAATGTCGGCAAACTGGTCACCTCCTGTTTCAACGTAAATATTAACATAAAACATCGCAATAATCAATATAATAATCAATAAATTTTATCCCATAAGCGATATAATTAATACTATATTTAAGAATACGTATTTATATCAGAAATAGTTGCGAAAAAAAGCCGGCACGACGGCCGGCGGATTTATAATAAAAAATGCTACCTAAACAACGCCTTTATTTTCCCTATTGACGCCGGCGCGACGGCGACGCGGTTCCCAAGGTCGATCTGGAAACAGTCAAAACCCTCGTACCACCCCCAACCGACGCACCAATATGTTATGCCGTAGTACGACGGGTAACCCGGGCCACAAACCCCGGCGAAAGTAGCGCCGGAAAGTCCCATCCAGAAAGACCCTACTAAGGACCCGTCGTCGGTATAAATGTGGTGGTACAACCCGCTGCCGCCGCCGTACGATATGAGATAAGCGCCGTATCGGCCGTTGTAGTAATCCGTCGCGGCCAAAAGGTCGCATACGTCCTCTGGTTTAAAAGAACTAACGATGCTCCCGGACGTCGTGAAACGGAAGATATAATTCGGATAGGTCTGGCCCACGTAAAAATATCGCCCACCAGGAATATATGCGTACGCCGTACCCAAAGGAGACGTCGGGAAACTCCCCGCGATAGAACCGGTTTTAATATTAAAATCCAGTCCGAAAGGGGGGAAATATTTACCCACGCCGATTATTCCAAAATACCCGTCGCCTAATATGCTGTGGTCCGCGTCGTCGAGCCAATTAAGGCGACAATTAATCCCTTCCAGCGAGCAATTCAAAGGGATAGAACCCAATACCGAACCATTTGGGGTATACGTAAATAATTTATATTCTTGTTCCTCGGGGGGACCATATTGTAAAACGCCATATACAAAATCCGTATCTCGATAAACGGCAACCGCGGTCGGCGCGTGACTACCGCTCATAGTAAAAGAACTAATTACCGAGCCTACGTCCCCGAAAGCGAAAGGCGTCGCCACAAACGCAACCCCTGCGGCAACGGTAACTAAAATTATCCCCTTCATCTTTTTACCACTCCTTAATTTAATATTATACCTAATTAACGATTGAGCGCCTTTATTTTCCCCACCGACGCCGGCGCGACGGCGACGTTCGTGTTGCCGAGGTCGATCTGATAGGCAAAAAATTCCGCACCCATGCGCAGGTTACACCAATATGTCGTCCCGCGGCTGGAGGGGGCGCCCGGGCCGCAGGCGCAACCGTACGTGACCGCGGGTAAGAGGAAACTCGCAACCAGGGAGCCGGCGCCGGTATATACCGTCGCCGAGAACGAGAGCTTCGAGCCCACGACGACGTAGACGCCGGCCTGGTCCCTAAAACGGTCCGTCGCCGCGATAGGGCCCGCGGAAGAACTGACGGGGAAACTGCTCACGAAGCTCCCGGCCGTGGTGTAGCGATTTACGTACGTACCGCTATGGATGAAATAATAGGCGCGGCCGGGGAAGTACGCGTACCCGGTAGTACTTGCCGGCGCGGCGTACGACCTTAGCAACGAGCCGTCCGATATCCGGTAATCGAATATCCGGTTGCCGCCGCCCAGGACCGTCATGCGGCCCGTTCCCGCGACGCAGTGGTCCGCGTCGTCCGCGGCCGTCAACCCGGCCAGCGCTACCGTTCCGACCAAAGAACCGCCGGCGGTATACCGCTGCAGCGTGTTGGCACCGACGACGCAATAGACGTAACCGGCGTCGCGGTAAGCGTTGCGCGCGTTCGGCCACGGGAAGGAACTGATGACGTCGCCGACGGCGCCGAACGCCGACGCCCCGGCGGATGTCGCCGCTATAATAATAAACAACTTCCTCGTCATCGCCTTAACCCCTTTAATTCCGGGTGCGCGGCGTCAACGCCGGCGCGCTAACGGTAAATAGCCTTGACCTTCCCCATGGAAGCCGGCGCTACCGCCGGCGCGGTGCCCTCGACGTCGACCTGATACGCCCACCGGGCGGCGCCGATTTGTTGGACGCACCAGTACGCCCTTTGGAAACTCTTCGGCTCGGGCCGGGCGACGATCGAGCCGTACGTCCCGGCGCCCGGCACGACGAACGAATCCACCAACGAGCCGCCGCCGGTGTAAACGTAGGAATAACCGCCCGGGCCGGACCGACCTATGACGACGTATTCGCCGTCCTTGCCGTCGTATACCGGCGTCGCGGCCAGGCCCCCTATATTTCCGCCGACGTAAAATTTATTCACCAACACGTCGTTCAACGTATAACGGAATACCATCTGGTCGCGGGCGATGAAATATCTCGAAGCGCCGGGTATATACGCGTACGCCGTCGTGTCGGAGGGAAGCGGCTTGGCCTTGACGTACTCGCCGTTGATTTTATAAGTCAACAGCATCTTCCTGTCGAAATCGAAGACGTCGACGTAGCCGGTGCCCAGCGGGCTGTAGTCGGCGTCGCGCGGGGCCTTAGCTTGCAACAGCGCCACCGACTTTACCAATGAACCGCTCGGCGTATAGGCCGCCAGATAGTCGGGGCCGGTGGAATACAATATGCCGTAAACGTACGTCCAGTCGCGATAAATCCCCGTCGCCGTCGGCGACGCCGAGGCCGTCATCTGAAACGAACTAATGACGGACCCCACGTCGGCCCGCGTCGAACACGCGGCCGCCAACGTCGCCGCGGCGCCGTATATAATCAACCTACGTCGTGCCGTCATGGCAAGCTCCTTACGGTCCACGGACGTTAACGCTCTCCGATTTGTATATTCAAATTATAACGTCTTCGAAACCCGCCGTCAAGGCGTATAACTAAAAAAGCCGCCCTCGAGGGCGGCGGCCTACGGCCGTAGGGGCGCAAGGCCTTACGCCCCTACTGGAATAACGCCTTCACGCGGCCCAGGGACGCGGGCGCGACGGCCGTTAGCGTCACGTCAGCTATCTGCACGGTGTCGACGTGGAATTCGGCGTGGCCCTCTATGGTATTACCCCACGCGGAAACGCGAAAACGCGCGAACACGGGTACCGCCTGGGCAACTACCGCGGACCCTTCTATGCAGCGCCATTCCCGCGGGTAAAAGGGGCCCCGCCATTCGTGGTACGCGAGGGGCTCCTCCGTGCCCGCGTATAAGATCCAGAATTCCCACCGCGGGTTGATACTCATCACGCAGTCAGCTAATGCGCGGAAACTGTAATACAGCCTTCGGCCTATCGGGAATGGTACTTGGTTCGAATTGAGCGTGGCGGTGCTCCCGGTGGTCCCGACGACGCGCGCCACTCCGTAGGCGTAATTACCCCACGGGCCATTGGTCCGGAGGCTCCACGACGATAACGTACCGCCCTGCCAGGTCCATCCTTGCGGCGGAAAAGGACCGTCGAACCGCTCGTCGAGGTAGAAGGCCCCGTAGGCGGCCGCTCCTGCGAGGACCGCACCGGCTAGGTATACGCTTATTTTTTTCATCGTACCCTCCTAATATTATTTAAATTTAATCTATAGCATAATCCCCCCCGTGTCAAGTATTTTTTATTTCTTAGGTTTCGGTAGGAATTTCTTTAAAAAAAGCCGCCCTCGCGGGCGGCCTTATACGCGCATCAACCTGCGCTATTTTTTCAGCTTCTCGCCGCAATCCGGGCAGAACTTGTCGGCCTTATCTATGGCCTCGCCGCACTTGGGGCAGCGGCCCGCGACCGGCAAGACCTCGCCGCACGAGGCGCAGAACTTGGCCTTGGCCGCGTTGTCGGCCTGGCACTTCGGGCATATGATGAGCGTTTCGTCCGGCAGGCCGACCTTGTTGCCGCAGCCCGGGCAGAAGTTGGACCCGGTCGGCATCGGTTTGCCGCACTTGGGGCAGGGCCGCTCGGTGGTGGTGCGCATGGCGCCCCCCATCATCTGCGCCATGGAAAGCCCCATGCCCAGGCCGACGCCCATGCCCATGCCCTCTCCTGCCCCGCCTCCCGTCTGCCCCGCGGCTTTTTCGACGGCCTTCGCGGCCTTGAAGCGGTAATACTGCTCCAGGTTGCCCACCGCGGCCATGCCGGTGCGCTCGTCGATGACCGCCTGGACCTCGGGGGGCGGCGTGATGGCGTTGACGTAGAAGTCCGTGATCTCCAGGCCGTACTTGCCGAAGTCGTCGCGGACGCGGCTCTTCATGGCCGCGCCGAGCTCGTCGTACTTCGCCGCCAGGTCGAGCACCGTCGTCAGGACTTCGCCCAGCACGTCCTGCATCCGCGAGACGATCATCGAGCGCAGGAACGATTCGATGTCGCCGGTGGCGAAGCGGCCCTCGGTCCCCACGACCTTGTTGACGAAGAGCATGGGGTCCGTCACGCGGATGGAGAAGATGCCGAAGGAGCGGAGGCGCACCATCGCGAGGTCCTTGTCGCGGAAGATGATGGGCTCCGCCGTGCCCCACTTCAAATCGCGGATGGGCCGCTTGTTGACGAAATAGACTTCCGTCTTGAAGGGGCTGCCGGCGGTTATGTGCTTGCCGACGAAGTCGACGAGGAGCGGTACGTTGCCGGTGGTGAGGGTGTGGCGGCCGGCGTCGAAGGCGTCGTAGCCCTTGCCGTCGCGGAAGAAGACGGCCCACTGGTTCTCGCGCACGACCAACTGGCTGCCGAGCTTGACCTCGCCCGAGCCGACCGCGGGCCACCGCTGCACGATGGCGTCCGGGCCCATGTCCACCGCTTCGATAACGTCGAATATGGCCACTTAGCTCACCCCCAGGATGGCTTCTTTGCGTTGGTCCAGCTTGTCCTCGAACGCGCGGAGCGCCGCCTTCAGCTCGTCGAGGGGTTTGGCGAAGTCGTCGCCCGCGGCCGCTACGGCCTCGGCCTTCGCCAGGATGTCGTCGACCGACTTCGCCAACGCCTCGTCGTATTCGTAAAGGCGGTCGAGCGCCTCCTCGTCCACCCGCGCGGCGTCGAAGAAGCCGGAGTAACCGTACGAGGCGAAGCCCAAGCGGTCGACGACGTTCTCGTAGATGAGGTCGACGCGGTCGACGTCGTCCAGGGCGTCCAACTTCGCCTCCCCGACGAGCCTGTCGCGCACGTCGCGGAGCACGTCGCGGCCGGCCCGCAAGCGGCCGGCGACGTGTTCGCGCCAAAGCTTGTCAGCCTCGCGTCTGGTTTCCTTCTCCGCATAGCCGCGATACCCGGGGATATATTTCATCATCCACTCGATTATGCCCCGGCGTTTCCCGGCCACTTCGTCCCGATAGTCCATATCATGCGCTCCCGCGTTGAAGTAATGCGTAGTCCGTGGGACATCCCGTTTCGGGTTTAACAGTCATCGTCCGGCGCTAAATAATCTTACTTCCATTAAACAGCGCGTTTGACCGGATTCAGTATAACTCTTTGGCCAACGCGACCCGCCGGCGCCCCGGCTTCATGCCGAATGAGGCCGCCAACTCGGCCGCGGCCACGTTCTTTTCGGAAACCTCGCACTCGACCTCGGGCGCGCCCCCCTCCCGCAAGACGTGCAGCGCCCGCTTCAACAACTTGAGCGCCAGGCCGCGGCGGCGCGCCTCGGGCCGCGTGCCGACGTGCTGCATATACGGCTTGCCCTCGCGGTCGGTCGTGAACAGGAACGCCAACACCCGGTTGCCCTCCACGTACGCCAGCGATGCCCAAGGGCCCCACTGCGACTGCGTGATGAGGGCGTGCAGGTCGTCCTGCGTGCGCGGCATCTGGGGGAAGCACTCGTTGAAAGCGTCCGTTACTTCGCTCAGCGGCATGTTCACCAGCGGCACGATATGCTCGTCGTCCGGCGCCTCCATCGGCTCGTCGCCCCGCACCCACGAGACGATCTTCCCGGCCTCCCGCAAACCGAAACCCTTCGCGAACTCGAGGAAACGCGTGTCCTCCTCGGGCGTCTCGGGCGCGAACAGGCGTTTAAGGCTCCGCGCGCGCGCGTTCGCCTCCCACGCCTCCATCAAAGCTCGCCCGATGCCCAAACCCCGCGCTTCCCGGTCCACGACGATGAGGCAAATGGTCGCGTTTCCCTCTTCCCGGTAATCATGGAACGCGAGCGCGCCGCGGACCTCCCCCGCCGCCTCCGCCACCGACGAACCCTCCCGGCACGCCCGCGGGTGAAGAAACGCCATCCGTTGGAGTTCGAGGCTACTCGCCGGCCAGCCGGGAGGCGCGAACTCCGGTTTGTTGTTTTGCACCAACTGCCAAACGACGCGTAGGTCTTTGGGCTCCATGGGCCGGACGACAACGCCTTCCACAACCCACCTCTTTCCGCATCCGTTCCGTTCGGGACGAATTTAAAATAATATATTCGCCGGGCCGCCGCAAGGATAAACGATATCGAATCGCGGGCCGCCCGCTAAGGCCGCGGCGCGGGTTTATACCACGGCGCGCTTATCAACGCCTTATCGGAGGTCTGGTAACTATCGCCGTCGCCCGCGCTCGCGACCAGGAACACGACGAAGCGCGCCCCCGCCTGATAAGCCCACCAATCCTCGATCGCGGCGTACGGGATACTCAACGCCGTCCCGAAGACGGGGTTGTTAAAATTAGAATACACCTCGCCGGTCCCCGGCGCCGTAAAACGGCTTAGACGGTCCGCCGGGACGACGAACACGACGTACCCGCCCGCGGCCCCCTCCACCGGTTCCCAGGATACCGTCAACTCGTCGGCCCCGGCCTCGAGCACCAGCGCCGGCGGCGGCTCGAGTTTATGGACGGCCAACCCCGGCGACTCCGCCGCCGCGACCTGGACGCGGTTGCCGCGGCGGTCCTCGGCCCAGACCGTTACGTCGCCGCCGGTCAAACGGGACAACTCGTCGCCGAAGTACTCCGTGCTGAAGGTATATATGCCGTCGCCGGCGGCGTCGTCCGGCGGGAGGCCGTCGTCGTTGAGCTCTACCTCCGCGCCGCTCGGGAGAACGGCCCACACCCGCGCGAGGTCCATATCGCGGTCGCGCGCCGCCGCCGACACCGTGAGGACCCCCCGGGCTTCCGTCCCCGGGCCGGCGGCGAAGTTATGAAGGCGGGCGTTCGCCGACGACAACAACGGCCCGTACGCCAATTGAATTCCGACGCCGCGGGCCGACGCCGCCGATAGGTCGACCGTCGCCGGCGCCGCGCCCTCCGGCTCGCCCTTCCGCCACCGGCCGTCCTCGTCCTCGTCCAATACGGCCGCCACCGCGTACCGGCCCGCCGCCAGGTTCTTTAAAATATACCGCCCCGATTCGTCCGAGACCGCTATGGCGCTCGGCACTTCCTCGCCCTCGGCCGCGGCCGTGACCAGCGCGCCTTCGGCCGGCAACATCTCGAACGAAACCGTGCCCTCGATCGTGCGCGCAGGTTTGGGCGGCCCGGTCACAACGAAAGGCAACTCCAAGAAATCGCCCCAATTGCCGGCGGCGTCGTTGGCGTGGGCGTATAAGACGTGCCTCCCCTTTTTCTTGATGCCCGCCCGGACGAGGTCCAGGACGTAACGTTCGCCCGTCGCCGTCGGGCTTGTATTCCAGTCGGCGCCGACGGCATAGAGCGCGACCCCCGTGCCGTCGGACCAAACGTCGTCGAAAAAGACCTCGGCGCCGGCCACGGGCGACCCCTCCGCGTCCGCGAAGGAGACGCGAACGTAGCACGCCGGCTGGCCTCCCGTGGGGTCCGGCGATAAAAGCGCCGCCGTCACGTCGGGGCCTTTTACGTCGGCGCCGGTGAGCACTACTTCCAAGTTCTCCAACCTTTCGCCGCCGATAAAGGTAGGTAAGGCCGCGGCGCTCCCGGCCGAAAAGCCGTACCCGCCGACTAAGTCGGCGACGCCGTCGCCGTTCTCGTCCACCGCGGCGACCAAATGATAGGCGGCTTTGGACTCGGAGTTCGGCGGCACGCCCATTATAACGAACTTACCGTCGCCGTCCGCGCTGGCGCTGCCGGCCACTCGCACGCCTTCCGCCGTCGGGTCGGGCGAGAGCGCCAGCCGGACTTCGACCCCCGCCGGCGAAACGCCTTCCGCGAGGACGCGCACGCGGCCGGTAATTATCGCCTCTTCCGTATCTTCGATCGTAAGGAACGAGAACCGGTTTTCGCGATAGAGGAGATTGCCGGCCAGGTCCGCGGCGGAATCTTTGACGACGACCGTATACCGCGTGGCGTAGTCGAGCCGGCGCGCCGGCCTGAAGCGGAGGCGGTGCCCCTCGAAGCCGCCTTCGCCGTATACCTCTTCGTTCAAGTCGTCGTATAACGCTATGACGTTCGCGACGTCGGCCTCCGGAGCCATAACGTCGGTGAACTCGACCAGGATCTCGGGAAAAAGGCCTACTTGTTCGGCGCCGTCCGCGGGGAAGGTCGCCGCCACCGCGGGCGGCTTTTCGTCTTTCCTCTTCGACCCTTTGAAAACTTTGCTGTTGTCGCGCTCGATGCGGTTGCCGCCGGAGGCGTCGGCGACGTTTCGCGCGACGAGCGCGTACCTCGCGCCCGCCTCCTGGCCGGCCGTAACGAGCGTGACCAGATCGGGCCGCGCTACCACCGCGGCCTCTACCTCCAACACCCCGCCCGCCGCGTCCGCCACGGCATAGTTCTCGACCTTGCGGACGGTCGTCTCGTCCATCGCCTCGGAGAATAAGACGTCGACGTGATTGCCGTCCACGGTTTCGACTTTTTTAAGTCGCGGCGGCTCGTCGTCTTCTACGCGCTCGCGCCCCGGCGGAACGCCTACGCGCGCGCATTCGACCAGGAGGTACGCCGAAAAAACCGCGGCGACGTATCGGTAACGTTTCATATCGCATCCGGTTCCGGTTGGCACCGCGGGCAGTAATACGTGCTCCGGCCGGGCGGCCACGATACGCGTTGGACGACGGTGCCGCACCTCAAACAGCGCTCCCCCTCCCGACCGTAAACGGCTAGGAAGTTGCCGAAATCGCCGCTCGCGCCCGTCGGCGTTACGTAGTCGCGGAAGCTGGTCCCGCAAGCCTTTATCGCCTTGCGGAGGACCGTCTTCAGAGCGCGATGCACGCCGCGTAATTGTTCGCCCGAGAGGTCCGAGGCTCGCGCCCGGGGGTGAACGCCCGCCCGGTGGAGGATTTCGTCGGCGTAGATGTTGCCGACGCCCGCGATTACCTTTTGGTTCAACAGCAGCGGCTTAAAAGCGCCGCGGCGACGCCCAAGCCGCGCGCGGAATTCGCCCCAGGAGATTTCAAGGGCATCGGGGCCCAGGCGCCCGTCGCACCAGTTCGCGACCGCCGCCGTCGACGCGAGCATCGTCGTCGCGACGCGCCCGGGCGTAAGGCGGCCGAGCCGCCGCGGGTCCACGTAGAGTATATCCACCCCTTCGAATTTGAAAATGACGTGGGTGTGCTTCGGCCGCGGCCCGCCGCCGTGACGGCGAAGCTGGCCGCTCATCCCCAGCGACACTAACAGCGTCGTCCCGTCGTCGAAGCGGACGAGGACCTTCTTGCCCCGGCGGCCTACGGCGGATACGCGGGCGCCGACGGGATACTTAGCCGAGCGCTCGCAAATACCCTTCGTCAAGCACCGCGCGCCGAGGAGACGCCGGCCCCGTATTAGGGTGTCGAGGCCCCGGGCGATGGTCTCGGCTTCGGGGAGCTCGGGCATTACTTCCTGTCTCCCCGCAACTTACCGACGAGGAAACTCAAACCGTCGAACATCTCGCGTTCCATATACGCGGCGAGGCCGGCGACGATCTCGGCCGGCGCCGCCGGGTTGTCGAATAACGCCGTCCCTACCTGGACGGCCCGGGCCCCGGCGAGGATATACGCCGCGGCCGCTCGCCACCCGTCGACGCCCCCGGACGCAATTACGTCGGCGCCGGTGGCCTTATAAACAAGATGGACCAACCGCAAGGTAATGGGTCTGACCGCCGGGCCCGAGAGGCCGCCGTAAACGTTGCCCAGCACGGCGCGCCGCGCGTCCACGTCCACCGCCATCGCCGGGACGGTGTTGGCGACGGTCAACGCGTCCGCCCCGGCGTCGAGCGCGGCTTTCGCGACCGCGACGACGTTGGTTACCACGGGCGCGAGCTTTACCCACAAAGGCTTCGTCGTGACCTCGCGGCAATCGCCGACTAAACGGCGAAGGCCCTTTACGTCGGCGCAGAAGGACATCCCGCGGGCGCGCACGTTCGGACAAGATACGTTCAACTCTACCGCGTCAAGGCGCCTTTCGGCGGCCAGCGCCGCGCAAACGTCGCGGTATTCATATCGATTTTTGCCGACCACGTTCGCGACGACTTTACACGGGAGACGCTCGAGCCTCGGCAATTTTTCGCGGACGAAGACGTCCAGGCCGACGTTCTCCAACCCAATGGCGTTAATTACGCCGGCGGGCGCCTCCGCGATGCGCGGCGGCGCGTTGCCCGGCCACGGCTCGAGCGAAACGCCCTTCAGGACCACCGCCCCTACGGCGTCGAGGTCCACCAGTTCGAGCCATTCGTCGCCGTAGCCGGCGCAGCCGGAGGCAACGATGACGGGCGTCCCGAGCTCGACGCCGCCGGCCTTGATGTTCATATCCGCGGTCATATTTCGCCTCCGAGGCGTTCCCAATCTACGACCGCGGCGTCCAGCAGCGGGCCCTCCTCGCACGCGGCGACGTAGGAACCGGCGGGCTCGCGCGCGGGGACGGCGCAAGAACGGCAGGCGCCGACGCCGCACGCCATCCTCTCCTCCATCAAGACGTACCACTGCGCTTCGTCGCCGAGCGCCCTGCGGAGCGCCGCGTACATCGCCCGGGGGCCGCAAGCTATCAACGCCTTCGGGTACGGAGGGAGTTTCTCTTCCAACGCGGCGTAAAGCAACTTAGTCTCGGCGGAGAGGATTCCGGGCACGTATTCGGTTACCAAACCCTTGTGGCCCCTCGAGCCGTCCTCGGTCACGAAGGTAGCGTCGATTCCCAGCTCGGCCGATTTGGGTCCGGCGTACAATTGGGCCGCGGTCCGCGCCCCGTATAAAAGGTCGGCCTTGCGTCCCGAACGCGCCGCTTCGGCCAGAGCGAAGAATAAACCGGCGAGGCCTATCCCGCCGGCGACGAAGAGCGCCCCTTCCGGAGCTTCGAACCGGCGGCCGAAAGGACCCGTAAGGTCGCAACCCTCGCCGGCGCTCAGACAACAAAGCCTGGTCGTCCCTTCGCCCACGGGCCTTATCAACAACTCGACGTCGTCGCCGGCGACGTCGAAAACCGAGAGCGGCCGCCGAAGCATAAAGCCGCCGGCCGGCACTTTGGCCAGGACGAATTGAAAGGGCCTGGCGGCCGCGGCCACGCCCGGCGCGCGGAGGCGGAGGAGGCGCGCGTCGCCGTCGGCGCCGTTGGCCATCACGGTCGCGATTTCACGCAGGTACGTCATACGTCACGTCCGGGCACGGTAGAGCATCCCCAAACCTATAAGGCCGAATACCGCGTCCGGGAGGAACGCCGCGAATACCGGCGGCAGCGTCCCGTCCTGGCCGAAGGCGCGGCCCACCGCCAGCGCCCCCCACAGCATAAAGCCGAGTAGAATCGCGAGGCCGAAGCCGTAGGCCAGGCCGGACCGATGGCTCTGGAGGGCGAGCGGCGCGCCGAGGAATATAACGATGAAGTTCGCCAAAGGTACCGAGACCTTCAAGTAAAGTTCGACCCGCTCCTTGGTGGCGTCGACGCCCGACGACTCCAGATTGGAGATGTAGGCGGTGAGTTCCTTGAACTTCATAGTCTCCGGGCTTTTCTCTTCGCGCATGAAGTCGGTGGGCGTCTCCGGCACGTCGAAATATTCCTTGTCGAAGTAGGACACCGAAATATCGCCCGAGCTCCGGAAGGTGCGCACCGAGCCGTCGCGGAATTGCCACCGGTCGCCCCGCCAAACCGCCTCCCGGGCGACGATAAGGCGGCGCACTTCTCCCGCCTCGGACTTTTCGATGACGCGCACGTCGCGCATCTGGTTGCGAATGCCGTCGAAGACGCGGATGTAATAGAAACGCCCCTCCCGGCCCCGATAGGCGAGGTTGACGCGGCGGATGGTCTTCAATAACGGCAGCCTTTTAATGTAAACGGTGTCGATCTCTTCTTTGCGGGCGTCGGCGTACGGAACCACCGTCTCGCCGAAGGCGAAGACGCCGGCGCTAATAGCCAGGCCCAGGACGATGACGGGAAATATTATCCGCCGCAAGCTGAGGCCGGCGGCGGTCATGGCCGTGATTTCCAGGTTCCGCGACAGCGCCCCCAGCGAAAACAACACCCCCAAAAGGACCGCGATGGGGTTCATCCACTTGACGATATACGGGACCATGAAGAGGTAATACTTGATTATGACGGTCAACGCGACGTCGTACTCCAGAAACTTCGAAACCTTTTCGAAAAGGTTGACGACGAGAAAGATCACGATGAAGGCGAGCAACGCGGCCAGCCACATCCGAAAAAATTCGGCCGACAGGTAGCGGTCGAGGATGCGCGGGCCTATTTTCATCGCCCGCCTCCGGCCGCCGAGCGGGCCTCTTCCTCCCGGGCCCAACGCGGCCGTCGCTTTTTCAAAATCGTCCTGACCACGGGCCACCGCCGGACGTCGAGGTATTGCAACGCCCCAAAAGATACCACGCCGCGCACCGCGCGCACCAAGAGCCACGCGCCGAACGCCGTAAGCAGAATGTTGGGGAGCCACATCGCGAGGAAGGGCGGCATCATGCCGCGGTCGCCGAAGGCCTCGCCCGCCAGTAGCATTATGTAGTATACCAGGAAGAAGCCGATGGAGAAGCTGAAGCCGGCGCCCTTGCCGCCCCGCCGGATGATAACGCCCATCGGCGCCCCCACCAGAATGAGCGCCGCGCACGCGAACGGGATGGCGCTCTTCTTGTAGATTTCGACCAGGTACTCGTCCTTGCGCCGCTCGAGCAATTCTATTTGCTGCAGCTGATACTTCTCCTCGATGAACGTCGCCGTCCCCTCCGCGCGCGTCATCGCGATCCCCTCGCCGAGTTTTTTGACCGCGGCGCGCATCTCAGCCGTGGTCATCTCCCGGTCGCCCTTGGCGGCGTGGGCGGTCCGGACGAGCTCCGACTCGAACTCGAGGTTGACCCGCTGTTTGTCGAAGCGCAGCCGCCGGTACATATCCGGGTTGTCGGGCGAGACTTCGTGCATCTCGCCGTCGAAAAGCTCCAGGACGACGAGGCCGCGGACGTCGGGGGAGACGACGCGGCCGCGGTCGGCGACGATCGTGCTTTTCAGCCGGCCCCCCTCCATCTGGAAAATAGTCACGTTGCGCATCTCTCCCGTCCGGTCGTCCATCTGGCCGATGTACAGCTCGTAACCCGGAAAATCCTGAATGAAAACGCGCTCCTTAAGTTCGAGGTCCGGCCGCTTCATGCCGATGGAGAGCATGAGGTCCTTGAAGCGAAGGTTGGAGGCCGGGACGACGCGGTCGATGAAAAAGTACATCCCGACGGCCATGGCCAGGCCGACGGCGAGTACCGGCCAAATCAACCGGTATAGACTCACGCCGGCGCTCTTAAGGGCCGTGATCTCGTTGTCCGAAGACAGGCGGCCGAAGGCCATCAACGACGCCACCATCACCGCCATCGGGACCGTCATCGCCAACAGCGACGGCATAAAGTACGAGAAGAGTTCCCCCACCGTAAGGACGCCCACGCCCTTGGAGATGATGAGCTCCATCATCTTAAAGATGCGGGCGAGGAGCAAAACGAGCGTCGCGGTGAAGACGGCGAAAACGAACGGCCCAACGTGTTCGACCAGAACGTATCGATGCAAAATTTTCATATCCGGCGCCTAATCGCCGAAGTATACAATAAACCCGCGACCCGGTAAAGGTCAAAGGCCGCGGCCCGACGTTACATTTTATCTTATGCGGGTTAAAAGCCGTTCAGATACGGAGTGCGGTCGCGTACCGGCTCGAGACGGCATCGCTCGAGGTAATATCTAGCCCTCGGCCCGCGCCTTGGCGACGATACCGCGCGCGAGGGCTCTCAAGGCCAACGCGTGGAAGGGTATCGTAAGGTACCAGTAGAGTCGCCCCCATAGGCCGCGCGGATAAAAATACCCCGTCACCGCCAGCGCGTTTCCGTCTATCGCGAACTCGAGCCAACCCTTACCGGGGAGCCTCAGCTGGGCCGCCAAGAGAAGCCGCTTAGCCGGTTTTATATCCGCTACCTTCCAAAAGCCGAACGCGTCGCCGACGCGCAGCTCGCGCCGGTCCCGCCGGCCTCGGGACGCTCCCGGCCCGCCTACCAGCTTATCGGCAAAGCCGCGCAGCTCCCACAAAAAGTCGTAACCCATCCATCCGCTGTCGCCGCCGACGGCGGCCGCCTGGGCGAAGACGCGGGCCGGCGCGGCGTCGCCTACGGGCGCGGCCCGCCGATACGCATATACCGCCTCCTCGACGCGCTCGAGGCGCTTGACGTCACACGTCACGTCGGCGCTCGAGTTGCACCACCGGCTTAGGACCTGGTTGTTTTCGATCTCGGCCAACGCCCGGGCAAGCGCCTCCCCGTAGGTAAGGGGTACGATTTGCGGGAAATAAACCCGGGCGTTGTCGTTCTGCTTTACGGTCTCGGACTTCAGGCCCTCCACCAGCGCCGCGGCGACGCGGAACGGGACCGGCGTTAACAGCACTAGGCCGTACGCGGCTATCCGCGGCGCGAAGAACGGCAGCGGCACCAGCAGCCGTCGCAGGGCCATAACCCGGGCCGCGCCGGCCAGCATGTCGGCGAAAGTCATGACGCCGGCGCCGATGTCCACTACCAAGTTACCCGACGCGCCTACGCCGCCGCCTGCCGCGAGATAGGCCAAGACGTCGTCTATGGCTATAGGCTCCGTCTGCGT
Organism: uncultured bacterium; assembly: GCA_964563535.1. GTDB lineage: Bacteria > RBG-13-66-14 > B26-G2 > WVWN01 > WVWN01 > WVWN01. Next base: position 16,306 of record CAZLXP010000004.1, read on the forward strand.
GCGGACCCAACGCGGCATTATCAATATCGGCGCCTTCTGCACCAGGTTGCGGATTATCTCGAAGCTCGCGCTGCCCGAGCCGATGATAATGCCCGCCCGGAACCATATCGTCTGGATGCGGTCCGGCCGCGCGCTCAATACCTCGCCGGTCTCGATGCGGCTCCGTAGATGCCTGGACGCCGTTTCCCTCTCGCCCAAACCGCCGAGGTAGACGATGCGTTTAACGCCGGCGTCGACGCAGGCGTCCCGGAAGTTCTCGGCGCTTTGCCGGTCGAGCGCGGCGAAATCGCCGCGGGCCCCCATAGAATGTATCAGATAGTAGGCGACGTCCACGCCCTCGGCCGCCGCCGCGAGCGTCGCCGGGCGAAAGGTGTCGCCCTCGATTATCTCGACGCCGCCGGGCACCGCGTCCCCGACCTTGCGGGCGTTGCGGACGAAGAGCCTGAGCGATACGTCGTCCGCCGCTAAGAGCCGCTTTTGCAAACGCCGCCCTATATAACCCGTGGCGCCGGTCAACAGTATCCGCATAGCCATACCCCCATCCCACTATAATACGAAACGGCGCTCGTAATTAAAAATAATGACTTCGGTTAAAAACCTCACGTACCGGTAATATACTTGACCTTTAATATCATATATAATATAATATCGGTCGTGATTTATCGTGCTTAGGGTACTTTTATTGCCGGCCTTGCTTTGGGCCGCCGGCGCTTGTCAAGGGGGCCATATGTTGTCCGATAAGGCCGTCGGCGTCTACGCGCCGGAGTTCCCGGTTTACGCCGCGGGCCGATGGATTAACTGGGCGCCGCTGAGGATTAAGGAGCTTCGCGGCCGCGTCGTCGTGGTCGACTTTTGGGAATACACCTGCGTCAACTGCATCCGGACGCTGCCGTACGTTACGGAGTGGCATCGCCGATACGCCGACTACGGCGTCGTGTTCGTCGGCGTGCATACGCCCGAATTCAGTTTCGGCCGAGACCGCGCCAACGTCGCCCGGGCGGTCGAGGAATTCGGCATCGCGTACCCCGTCGTCCTCGACAACGATTACGAAATCTGGCGCGCGTACGCCAACAGCTACTGGCCGCGGAAATACGTCGTCGGCCGCGACGGCAAGATTATTTACGACCACGCCGGCGAGGGGGGCTACGCCGAAACGGAAAAGCTCCTTCAGAAGCTCGTCCGCGAGGAATACGCCGACGCCGAGCTGCCGCCGATAATGGCGCCCGCCCGGGCCGAGGACGCGCCGGGGGCCTACTGTTACCCCCGCACGCCCGAACTCTACTGCGGCTACGCGCGCGGCCGCTACGGCAACGTCGGCCCGCAGAGCCGAGACGCCGCGGCGCTATATAAAGACAACGCCCCGCACGCCGAAGGCCGCCTATACCTGAACGGCCAATGGCGACTCGAAGACGAGCGGCTGACTTCCGCGGGCGCCGCGACCGCGCCGCGGGATAATTACCTCCTCGTGCCCTTCGCCGCCAACGAGATTAACGCCGTGATGGCCGCGCCGCCGGGCGAGACGGTCCGGGTCTATATAAATAAGGACGGCGCGCCGCTCGCCCCGGCGGACGCCGGCGCCGACGTCGCCTTCGACGAGCGGGGCGCGTACGTCGACGTGTCGGTGGGAAAGATGTACGTCCTGGTCGACGCCGCGCAGTACGGCGCGGGCGAACTCTCGCTGCACCCGGCGGGGCCCGGGGTCTCGTTCTTCGCGTTCACGTTCGGCTCGTGTGTCGCGAACTCCTGACCTCCTCTCACCCCCCTTATACGAAGGCCGCCCTTCGCGGGCGGCCTTTTACGTAGCCGGTTTCATTATTATCTGAACAGCGCCTTCACCTTGCCCAGCGACGCCGGCGCCACCGCCGGGTTCTCCTGTTGGAAGTACTGGACGCGGGCGTTGCGGAGGTCGGCGACGTAGACGCGCGCGTCCGACGGCAGCGCCGCGGCGACCGGGTCCGTGAACTCGCCGTCGCCCACGCCCTGCCGCCCCCATTGCCCCAGGTAACTCCCCGTCGCCGTAAAGAACTGCATGCGATGTCGGTCGGTGACGAAGACGCGACCGGCCGGCGAGACGGCGACGCCCACCGGCAGCGTGAACTGGCCGCTGCCGGTCCCGAAGGAACCCCATTTGCCGAGGAAACTCCCGGCCGCGGTGAAATATTCGACGCGGCGGTTGGTGCTATCGGTCACGTAGACGTTGCCGTTCGGGGCGACGGCGCCGCCGCGCGGGTATAAGAATTGGCCGTTGCCGGCGCCCGCGGCGCCCCATTTGCCCAGGAAGCTCCCGGCGGCGTTAAAATATTGCACGCGGTCGTTGCCGGCGTCGACGACGTAGACGTCGCCGGCCGGCGCCGCGGCCACGCCCTCCGGGTAGCGGAACTGGCCGTCGCCGGCGCCTTCGGTCCCCCATTTACCAAGAAAACTGCCGCTCGAGGTGAAGTATTGGACGCGGTGGTTGAAAGAGTCGACGACGTAGACGTCGCCGTTGGGCGCGGCGGCGACGCCCACCGGGTTCTTGAACTCGCCGTCTCCGGCGCCCCCCCGACCCCACGCGCCGCGAAAACTACCTGTCGCCGTAAAGAACTGGACGCGGTTGTTGCCCGAGTCGACGACGTAAACCAGGTCGCCGGCGCCGACGGCCACGCCGGTGGGAAAAAGAAACTCGCCTTCGCCGGTGCCCTCCTTGCCCCATTTCCCTTCGTAAACGTACCGGGGGGGCGAGGCTAACGCTGCCAGCGGGACCAGCGCCGTTAATATGACCGACGCCGCCTTCGATTTTTTCATAGTCTCCTCCATTCTTTTAGGACGAATTTATACTAATCGGATTATACCTTAGGGCGCCGAATAGCGTCAATTACTTAAGGATAAAGGGAGGTAACTCGCCCTTGTAACAGTTTCGGCGTTTGTGGTAATATTTATAAGGGAAAGTGTATAAGAAGCGCATAAAGGCGGCCGCGTGGGCGGTTACCGCCGCGCTCGCGGCCTATATGTTGTGGCCGGCGTGGGTCGCCGCCGTCGACGAATTCCTCGGCCCCCTCCCGGAGGAGGCCGGAGAGGTCGCGCCCGAAGAAGCGCCCGTCGGAGAGGTCGCGGCAGGCGAAAAGGCCGCGGCGGAAGAAACGGCGCCGCCGTTCCTACCCTACGGCGAGCGCGACGCCTGGCTCGACGCCGGGACCTTCGGCCTGGCCGACGAGGTCGGCGCGGCGTTCGCGGTCCATTTCCAGAGCTGGGTCCTGCTGGAGGACCTCGAGCCGGGGCCGTGGCTCGGCGACTGGCACGATATCGCGCGCGCCGCCCGCTACTACCGCGCCTCCGGCTTCGAGGCGCCCTTCGACCGCGACGTGATGGTAGACTCATACCGCGCGCTGCGCGAGGAGGAGGAGTTCTACGCCTGGGAGCAGGAACGCGGCCTCATCCCCGACGTCGAGTTAGGCCACGAGTCCGATATAAAGTTCGAGGGGCGCAAGCTCTTCACCGCCGGCTACTCCAAGACGACGTATCCCGCCGGCAACCCGGGCCTGGGCGAGGGGCGCCAGCCCGCCGGCGACGTCACGATGGAGGGCGAGCTCCAGCTCCGCAT
>CAZLXP010000004.1:19895-48308 GCA_964563535.1 uncultured bacterium
ATCGAGGGGACGGTCCTCCGCAAGACCCACGTCTACGTCGACTACGACGACACCCGCGAGAACGAGACCCGCAACCAGGTCTCGGTGGTCTACAAGGGCGACCCGGACGAGCTGGTCCAGGAGGCCGCGTTCGGCGACATCATGCTCTCGCTGCCGGCGACGGAGTTCGTCTCGTATTCGTCGAGCCGGGCCGTCTTCGGCGCCAAGGTGGATTTGAAATATAAATGGGCCCGCCTTATGGCCATAGCCTCGCGCGAGAAGGGCCAGACCGAGAAGGCCACGTTCACCGGCGGCGCCGAGCTGACCAGCATCAACGTCGAAGATACCGGGTATACGAGCCGGAGATTTTTCCTACTGAATACATACCACGGTCCGTACCCGGAGGCTTTATTATACTTCGACACGCGCCGCATATACAAAGAGGGCGGCCAACCCAAAATAGAAGTATTCCTATATAACGGTACGTTTGTCTTCCCGCGAGGTAAGGATAAATATTTTTTAACCGCGTACGAATACAACGACAAAGACGGCAATAAAGAAGGACCGATTAAAACTGTTACATATATAAACGACGAGGCTTGCTTGAAACTGGCCAGCGGTACCGACTACACGGTGGACGTCGAAAAAGGTATCCTGACTATCACCAGAACGTTGAACGACGCCGAAAGATTGGCAGTAGCTTATATAATCGAAGATGACGGGGGCCATTTAGTAAACCATATCGGTTATAATACGCTTGATAATAAACTTGCCTATAAGGAAGACCCCAGAGGAGGTTACAAAATCGAACCGCCTTTAAAATGTATATGGAACGGACAGGACGGCGGGGACCTCCAACGCTACGAGCAGAAGGACTACTACTTCCTGGGGAGCACCAACATCAGGCCTACGTCGCTCGTCGTAAAAATATTGAACAAAAGCGGGAATGAAATTAACCCGGACACGGGAAATACTTTCCTCTACGATTACGGCCTCGACCATGATAATAACGGCCGCGTCGACTCCGAATTCCTAGATACTACGAACAGCTACCTCATCGTCCCGGACGTCGCGTACGATAAATATACCAAGGAATGGAAAAGGCGCGACAGAAACGGAGACGATTATTTCGACAATTTACCTTTCGACTACGACGGCAGCGGCACGGTTGCCGGCGGTGACGCGTATAAACCGATAATCGATAGCCAACGCACCCTCCACTTCGAATACCGGTCCGAGAAGCCGTCGTTCTTCCTGCGGGCCAACATCATCCCCGGCTCGGAGACGGTAACGCTCAACGGCAAGGTCCTGGTCCCCAACCAGGACTACTGGCTCGACTACGACTCCGGCTTTTTGGAAATCCTCGCCGAGGGCGCCGACGACCCGGGCGCGGTACTGGAGGTCACGTACGAGTATAAGCCGCTCTTCGCGCTCCTCACCAAGTCGCTGGTGGGCGGCCGCTTCCAGTTCGGCCCCGACGACGACCGCTACCTCGGGACCACCCTCGTCGCCGAGTTCACCTCCAAGCCGCCGCGCGACGTCATCCCCAAACTGGAGGAGGCGCCGGCGGACCACCTCATCTTCGGCTCCGACGCCCGCTACCGCTTCTTCCCCGCGTTCATGACCAAAATGGCCGACGCCGTCCCGGGCGCCCATACCACCGAAGGCTCGTCGGTGGATTTCCAGGCCGAGTTCGCGCGCTCGCGCAAGGACGTCAATACCGTGGGCCAGGCCCTCATAGACGATATGGAGGGCGCGCGCCAGCTCACCACCGTATCGATGAGGGCGGAAGCGTGGAAACACGCCAGCGTCCCGCCCGTCGGCGGCCTGAACCAGGACAACCGCGGCAGCGCGCTCCTGACGTTAGAAACCAAACAGTGGTTCCTAAACGTAGTATACGAGGACTGGCCGAGCGACCGGCTCGAGGTCCTCACCATAAACGGCCTTCCGAACAAGCCGGGAGGGCCCGGGCCCGCGGGGTCCGGGGGCAACGTATACAAGTGGGCCGGGATCCACCGCGTCCTCTCGCCCACCGGCCTCGACTTCACCGAGGCGCGCTTCGACTACGTCGAGATAATGATGAAGCTCAACGACGTCAACGGCGGTACCCTCCACCTCGACTTAGGCGCGGTGGACGAGGACGCCGACGGCAACACGGTCATAGGCCAGGAAAAGTTGGACAAAAACGGAACGTTGACGCCGGAGGGGGATAAAAATGGGTATTGGTTCGATAACACTAAAGAACAGAAATACGGAAAAGGGAAATCCCCGACGCCGCCCGGCCACATAGCATTTAACGTTAACCACCCGAACGTCTTCGACTCGGAGGACAACAACCTCAACGGCAACCTCGACACGGCCAACAACTACTACACGTACGACATAAGGCTGGACGAGGTCCTCCGCGGCTCGTCGCCGTACGTCATCCGCGGCCCGCGGGACCCCAAGGCCCCGCTCGAGCCGGGGTGGTATATCCTGCGCGTGCCGCTCAACTTCGATACCGCGGATACGGAGGGCGCGCCGGACGCGACCCGCATCCAGGTGCTGCGGCTCTGGCTCGAGGCCGAGGCCAAAGACGACTTCCCGCAAGGCTCGTCCCTCGTCCTCGGGACCATCTCGTTCGCGGCCATGAGGTGGGACGCGCCGGAGCTCAAGCCCGACAAGGGCCGCAACGAGATGAAAATTTCCACCAAGGACAGCCGGCACGACGCCGACTACGTCCCGCTCCGCCCGGTGGAGGACCCGGTGACGAAGACGCTCGAGCGCGAGCAGGCGCTGGTTATGGAATACATACTTACGGACTGGGAAGACGTGGGGGTGAAGGACGAGGAGGGGTTCCAGGTGTGGGGCGCCGGCAACGACGAATACGACACCGAGGACGCCAACCACAACGGCATCCTGGACCCGGGCGAGGACGTGGGCGTCGGCCCGTACCACATCGGCGCCGGCAACGGCCGCCTGGACGAGGAGCCGGCGCCGGAAGGCTCCACCCGCTACACCACGTATACGGGCCAGGACTACACCCATTACCGCAAGCTCCGCTTCTACTATTTCAATCGCACACCCCAGGACCGCGGCGGCCCCAACTCCGACAACGACATCGTCTTCATCCGCTTCGGCGCCGACGCGGAGAACTACTACGAGTATCTGGCGCAAATGAGCGGCGCGTCGTCGTGGCAGGAGGTGACGGTGGACCTGGAGCGCTTCCTGGCGCTGCACGGCAAGGGCCAACCGTTCATCGCGGCGGGCGAGGCCGTCGTCCAAGGGCACTACCGCGTCGTCGGCGACCCGTCGCTGCTCAACGTCGTCGAGACCCGGGTGGGAGTGCGCACTAAGCTGCCCCGGGAGGGCGGCTCGGGCGGATTCCTGGCCTACCGCGAGGTATGGATAAACGACATCGGCCTGCTCGAGCCCGAGGACCTGGTCGGCAGGGCCATGCGCGCGCGGACCTCGCTCGACTTCGGCAACTTCATAAAAGTGGCCGGCGGCTTCCGCGACGTGGGCGCCGGCTTCGAGGAGATCGGCACGACCGCGACGGCCCGCTCCACCACCACCAGCAAAGACGTGGACGCCACGGTCGAGCTCGCGAAGTTCATGCCGGACCTGTGGAACGTCCGGATGCCCCTCACGGGTTCGACCACCAAGTCGGAGACGATCACCGAGGAAAAGTACGACCCCAAACAATCCATCTACGCCCAGGGCCGGACCGTCGGCGTCGCGCGGCGCGTCGGGATATCCTTCAGCAAATATAAGCTGCCGAGCGGCGACTTCAACTTCCGCAACGCCGATTCCATCAACTATAAATACGGGCGGACGGTCGAGGCCGACACGTACAGCGGCGGCATAGACTACGACATCTACCCGCGTAAACGGTACCTGCCGGCCAACGTCCGCAGCAACTTCGACCGCGATTTCCAAAAGACCAAATACGAGAAGGGCGAGGAGAACCAAAACACCGACTGGGTGACGGACGACAACCGGAACGAGGTGAAGTTCGAGCCGGTGGCGGATTTGGAAATCACCCCCTCCTACGACTACGAGTACGTCCGCGACCGCGTAGACAAAACCGAGGAGTCGTTCGACGAGATTTACGGCATGCGCGTCAACTACTTCTACGTCAAGGGTTTAAGGCCCGGGATGACGTATACCAGCGGCTACCAGGAGATCGTCCTGGCGGGCGCCGAGGAGCAGAAACCTCCCACCATGGACCGCGGCCCCATCCTCGGCTCGACCGAAACCCTCGACATGTCGCTCTCCACCTCGTATAACTTCACGGTCCCGGTGGACGTGGGCAAGCTGACCGACGAGCGCACCCGCGGCATCAACAAGTGGTCCATAACGCCCAGCTACGACCTCATCCGCTCGTCGAGCTACGCCGATATGACGGCCCGGGCGCCGATGTGGTATCGCATCGGCCGCCGACACGTTTTGCCCGATTGGCTCGCGGAAACGAGGAACTTCGTGAACTCGCGCCGCCGCCACAGCATAACGGTCAACAACCGCTTCAACCCCCTCGAGTTCCTGGGCTACCGCACCGGGACGAAATGGGAAAACTGGGACTTCATCCAGACGGACGTCGACTTCTCCTACGCCAACGAGCTCTCTTACATCACCGGCGGGACCTCGCGCACCATATCCACGACCTTCCCGGACGTGACGTGCCAGCTCTACGGGACCAAGAACTTCCCCCTCGTCGCCGACTACCTCGAGCGCTCGACGGTGGTGGTCAACTACGCCCGCAAGCGCACCGACCAGATAGGCCAAAGTTACGAGGTACAACAAAAACCCGGCACCTCGTGGCGGGCGACGTGGTCGCGGAACTTCCGCACGCGGGCCGACTACTACTACACTCACACCAAAACGCAGGACGTCGACCCCAACACGAACGAGCCGACGGGCACCGTCCGCCTGCTGAAGGAGGAGAACCCGGCCTTAACGCTGTATTACGACGTCGCGAACCCCCGCGGTTTCAAGGTCCCGCTTCTGGGGACGCTGCGGTGGCGCAACGAGCTCAACCTTTCGGCCGGCGTCTCGTACGTCAGGGTCCGCGGCGTGGAGGCCGCCCAGGACGACACCAACGAGTGGGAATACTCGCTCTCGGGCGGCTACTACGTGACGACCAACCTCCGCGCCGACGTAACGGGGACCGTAACGCGCTACGAAGACCTCTCCACTACAGTGCAGAACTTCGTCACCGTCGGCGTAAGCGGCAACTTCGAGATAATCTTCTGACCGAAGGGCGCGGCGGCAAAAAAATACTTGACATATACGCGCGATTATCCTAATTTTTCCGAAACGGAAGGAGCACAAGCGGATGGATATGATCTACCAGGCCGGCCCCTTGGTGGCGGTTTTATTCTTCGTCTCGATACTGACCATCGCTTTCGCGTTGGAACGGTTTTGGGCGCTGAACATAGCGCGCGGCAAAGTTTCGTATGACAGAATTTTACCCCGGATAAAAGAATCCCTCGAGGACGGGGATTTGGACGGGGCCGAGAAGAGCGCGGAGCAACAGTACGGCTCGGTGGGACGAGTGCTAGCCGCCGGCATCAAGAAGTACAAAATGCTGACCGGCCGGTTGGCGGAACGCGGCCTCCGGAACGAGCTTAACCTGACGTTGCAAGAGGCCAACGTCATGGAAAGCGCGCTCTTGGAGCGAAACATAATCCCCCTCGCGACGGTCGGGTCCATCGCCAACCTCATCGGCTTGTTGGGGACGGTGGTCGGCATGATCCAATCGTTCGCCGCCATATCGGCCACGGGCGTCGGCGAAAAGATCGCGGCGACGAAGCTCGCCCAGGGGATCGCGACCGCCCTCATAAACGCCGCCGGCGGCTTAGTCGTCGCGATTATGGCGGTAATATTCTATAATTACTTCTTGAGCCGCATCGACCGGCTGGTCTTCTCGATGGAAGAAGCTTCGGGGGAACTGCTCGAGGTATGCGTATTATCAGAGCGAAGGCGAAAGACCATAACTCCATAGCCCGGAAAGCAAAACCGCGTTAGGAGAGGACGGAAGGAATGAGAAGGATAATAGTTACGATTTTCTTCGTGCTGTTCGTCATCTACGTCGCCTGGTGGGTTGTCTGGTTCTTCGCGATGGGACGGAACCTGTCGTTCGTCTTCGACACCATGGCGCGCCTCGGCGGCGCGGTGCGCATGGAGGAGAACATCTACGATTTGAATAACGCCAACGTTATGGGTCAAGGCGGCGCGGTGGTGGCGCGCGGCGGCGGCCTGGTCGATATGCTCTTCTTCCTTTTAATGTTGACGTTATTCTTCATCGTCGAGCGGGCCACGTTGTATAACTACGCTCGCGGGAAAATGACCCACCTCCGGCTATTGGCGGTCATCAAGGAGCGGGTCAAGGAAGGCGACTACGACGGCGCGATCGCCGCCTGCCGAAATCAGCGCGGCGTCGTGGGCCGCATCCTGGCCGCGGGCCTCGCGAAATATAAGCAGATAAAAGGCCGCTACGACGCCGCGACGACGCGCGCCGAAGTCCAGCAATCCATATCCGAAACCAACGCTATGGAAGCCTCCCTCCTGGAGCGCAACCTCATCTTCATCGCGACCATCGCCTCGATCGCGACCATGACGGGCCTGTTGGGCACGGTCGTCGGGATGATCCGGGCGTTCGCGGCCCTGGCGGCCAAGGGCCGGCCGGACCCGAACAAACTGGCCACCGGCATCTCGGAAGCGCTCATCAATACGGCCGGGGGCCTAACGGTCGCGATTATCTCTATCGTAGCGTATAACTACTACCTCAACCGGATAGACAAATTCAATTTCACGTTCGAGGAATCGTCGAACGAGCTTTTGGCCCTCCTGACGGCGAAGGAGGAATAGCTCATGGCCGGGGCAGATATTCCAGCCCGAGGGGGAGGTAAAGGCGTTAGAAGAAGGATCAGCATCCACATCGACATGACGCCGATGGTGGACGTCATCATATTGCTGCTCATCTTCTTTTTCATGACCTCCCAATTCAAAGAACCGGCCGCGGTCGAGGTAACGCTGCCCAAGCCGGGGGCCGGCGAGAAGTTCATCAAGGTCAAGGAATCCAACGTCCTGACCGTAAGGGTCGACGCGACGGGCGCCGTGTCCGTCGTCGATACGCGGTACCGCGACGGGAAAAAAGTATCCCTCGACGAGCTGGGCGACTACATCGGCGCCCGGCAACTCGAGAATCCCGACCTCATTACGATCATCGACGTCTCGCCCGAGGCGAAATACTCCCGCATGATGGACGTCCTGGACGAGTTTAAGGTGGCGTCGGAGCATACCGGCGTAAAAAAGGTCTCGCTTCAGCTCGAGGAGGCGCCCGAGACGGCGGCGACGGCCGGAGCGGGCGGCTAAAAGGGCGAAGGGGTTTTAGATATTATGCTTAGGAAAATGCAACGGCGGGTGACGATCCGCATAGATATGACGCCGATGGTGGACGTCATCATCCTGCTCTTGATATTCTTCTTCATGACGGCCACCTTCAAAGAGCCGGACGCGGTCGAGGTCACGTTGCCGTTCGCGGCAGCCGGCGTCAAGATCCCGAAAGACGTCGACATCGTCTCGGTCGTCATCGACCGCGCCGGCGTGGTATACGTCAATAACGTCCCCATCGAGCGCCGGGGCGACGTTACCGAAAAAGTAAAGAAAGCCCGCATCGAGGCTTTAAACGCGGGGGTCCCGCCGGATAAAATAATTTTCAACGTCCGGGCCGAGGAGAGCGTCGAGTACGGCATAATCATATCGGTAATGAAAGAGTTGCAGGCCGCCAACATCCTCGTCTTCAACCTGGAAGTCCAAAAAGAAGAAGGCGCCTGGTGACGGCCAAACGCCTGCTGAGCTAACGCGACGAAACGGCGGGGATTTTTAAACCCCGCCGTTCTTTTAATCCCCCCGCTCGCCAAACGTAACGATCGCTTCGGCGGCCTCCCAAAGGTTGCGGGCGACGACGTCGGCGGGGGGCTCGAGCCGCTGCGCCTCCTCGGCGTTTAAATGGCCGCTGAGGACGACCGCGATGCGGCACCCGGCGCGCCGGCCGGCCTCGACGTCGCGCGCGCTGTCCCCCACCATCCAGCAATCCTCGACCGGGCCGACCTCGGCCGCGGCCGCGAGGGCCTGGCGCAAAAGCCCGGGCTCGGGCTTGCGGCAGCCGCAGCCGTCGTCGGGTTTATGGTAACAATAAAAAACGCCGTCGAGCGGCCCGACCTCCCGAATTAATTTGGCGGTCGCGGCGTCGACGTCGGCGGCCGACGCCAGGCCGCGCGCGACCACCGATTGGTTCGACACGACGTAGACCAGCCACCCGGCCCTTCGGAACGTCTCGACGGCCTCGCGGGCGAAGGGGAAAACCTCCAGCTCAGCGGCGTTCTTGATATAATCCACCCGGTCGTGATTGAGGACGCCGTCCCGGTCCAGCAGCGCAACGCGCACCATGCTTAAATCCTAAAATAACCTCGCCGCCAGAGCAAGCCATTAAAACGTCCCCGGCGACGCGCCGCCGCGGTTTCTGGCGCGCCGCCTTCTTCAGCGTCTCGCTCGTATCGCGGGAGTCCGGCCGCTTGCCGGCGACGGCCTGGGCGTATGGGCCCGTCGCATCGTCATAATCTGGCGGATTACGCCGCGTTTTATTATTATCCGAGCGCTCCTACGCTTCTTTGAGCTTTTGCCGTATTTTTTATCGGAGTCGGCCCAGCCGCCTCCCCCTCCCTCGCCGCCGGCGCTTATAACCTATGCGCGCCCGGGCGTATCCGGAACCGGGAGTTGGCCGGGGTGTTGGCCCGGGCGTTGCTTTCTCCTTGAGTTCGACTGCGGGTTGGGCTATCGTAGCGCGGCGGAATCAGGATTGGCGACGCCCGCGCGGCCCGGTCGGGACTGCGACGTTCGCCGGCGTCGCGACGATTCGCGCTCTTCCTCGCCTATAACGAACGCGTTTTACCCGAGAGGCCGGCGTTTTAAGGCCGAAGCCTAAAGAACCGGGGGTACGTCCGTTATGCCTATTCTCGAAACTCAGGCCCTTACGCGTCGCTTCGGGAAATTGGTCGCCGTGGAAGCGCTGACCCTCGCCGTAGAACCGGGCGAGGTATTCGGTTTGCTCGGCCCCAACGGCGCCGGCAAGACCACCGTCATCAAAATGCTGACGACGTTACTCCCGCCCAGTTCCGGCGAGGCGCGCGTGGGGGGTTTTGACGTAACCCGCCAGGCCGCCGAGGTGCGGCGGATCATCGGTTACGTGCCCCAAATGCTCTCCGCCGACGGTACCCTGACGGGCTACGAAAACCTGCTGGTTTTCGCCAAGTTGTTCGACGTTCCCCGCGCCCGGCGGGACCAGCGGATCCGAGACGCTTTGGCGTTCATGGGCTTGGCGGACGCCGCCGACAAACTCGTCCGCACCTACTCCGGCGGCATGATTCGGCGGCTAGAGATCGCTCAATCGACTTTGCACGAGCCGCGGGTATTATTTCTGGACGAGCCCACCATCGGGTTGGACCCTTTAGCGCGGCACGCGGTGTGGGACCGTATCGAGGAACTCCGGGCCGAATTCCACACAACCGTCTTTTTAACGACACATTATATGGAGGAGGCCGACGACCTGTGCCACCGGGTGGCGATAATGGACCACGGCAAGGTGCGCGCCATCGGCGCCCCGGCTCAGCTCAAAACTTCTATCGGCAAAGAAAACGCGACTTTGGAAGAAGTGTTTACGCACTATACGGGCGGCCTATTAGAATCCGGAGGCAATTACCGTGATACGTTCAGGACCAGGCGTGTTGCCCGGCGACTCGGCTGAACCGGGCGTTCAGCGCAGGGGCCGCAATCCCTTGGCGGCCGTCGTCGGGTTTGTAAATAAGACCCTCGTCATCGCCGAGTTAGAGGCCCGCCGGCTGCGCCACGACCCGACCGAATTGCTAACCCGCGCCGTACAGCCCGCGTTGTGGTTGTTGCTGTTCGGACAGGTTTTCACCCGCCTCCGGGTCATGCCTACCGGGCGCCTTCGTTACATGGATTTTATGGCCCCCGGCATATTAGCGCAGAGCGTGTTGTTTATCGCTATATTTTACGGCATCGCCATTATCTGGGAACGCGACTTAGGCATCGTCCATAAATTCCTGGCCACCCCCACGCCGCGGGCGGCGTTGGTGCTGGGTAAAGCGCTCTCGGCGAGCGTGCGCGGCGCGGCGCAAAGCGTCTTTATTTACGTGTTGGCGGTATTGGTGGGCGTTAAGTTGAATTGGAACCCGCTGGCGCTGGCCGGAGTGTTGGGTACGGTAATTTTGGGGGCCGCGTTCTTTTCTACGCTCTCGCTGATCATCGCGTGCCTCGTCAAAACGCGCGAACGCTTTATGGGAATCGGCCAGATGTTGACGATGCCGTTATTCTTTGCCAGCAACGCTATTTATCCGCTCGCGATTATGCCTGGCTGGTTGCGGGCGGTAGCGGGCTTCAACCCGTTGACCTACGAGGTAGACGCGCTCCGGGCACTTATGTTGGCCGGCGGGACCAGCACGTATACCGTCGCGAGCGATACGGGCGTCCTGGCCTTAGCCACGACGGCCGCCGTCGTTATCGCGGCGCGATTATATCCTCGGGTCGTAGTTTAAGTCTTGTAGGGGCGCACAGCCGTGCGCCCGTACGCCTTACGCGCCTACGACCCCGCGGCGACCTTGCGGTCGGTGGCGGCCCGGGTTTTCGTGGGGCGCGGCCTTCAGGCCGTAGAGATCGGCGTGGCGGACGGGCGTCACGGCCGGGCGTTACGGCCGGAACTCCCCAGCGATGAGGGCGGCGACGGCGGCCCGGACCCTGCCGCGGTCCCCTTCGCTTAACGTCCCTAGTTTCTTTATGACCCTCGGGGCGGCGATTGACGCTATCGCCGGCTTGAGCCATGACTCCTTGATAAGGCCCGCCGCCTGCCAACCTTCTATTTGGGGCTCGGAAGGCGGTTGGGGGGCGCTCGTTATCGCGAGCACGACGACGTCCCCGTAGCGTTCGGTGTAGGTCGCCGGGCTTACGACTAAGGCGGGTCGTTTTTTAGTCGTCGCGGCGTCCGCGAAGGGGAAAAAGACGAGGACGACGTCCCCGGCGTTATAGCTCGTCATAGGCCGCGTCCTCGGCGTTATCCCATACTTTCGCGAAGACCTCGTCGCTCAGCGCGGCGAAACCCTCGGCGCCATCTTCGAAAATAACGACGACCTCGCCCGGGCGTTCGGCGACGTCGTCGGGGAGGAGAACTTTCGTCCCGTCGAAATAACCCTTTACCGCCTTCATACCCCGGCTCCTTTCGCGTTCTTCGCCGCCAATATTATAGCAACTCCCCGCATTATATCAAAGACGTTTTGTCGGGGCCGCCGCCGGGGGCGCGTTCTGTAGGACCGTGGGTAGGGGCGCACTGTGCGCCCGTACGCCTTACGCCCCGACGACCCCGCGTCGATCTTGCGGCCGGGGGCGGCGGGGGTTTTCGTGGGGCGCGGCCTTTAGGCCGTGCCACCAAACCCGACATATCTTTTAAACCTCAAGGCGGGCCGGCCTGAAGACCGTCCCCTACGTCAGGCCGTGGGTAGGGGCGCACAGCTGTGCGCCCGTACGCCTTACCCCCCGACGACCCCGCGTCGATCTTGCGGTCGGTGGCGAGGGGTTCCGTAGGGCGCGGCCTTTAGGCCGTGCCACCAAACCCGACATATCTTTAAAACCTCAAGGTGGGCCGGTCTGAAGACCGTCCCCTACGTCAGGCCGTGGGTAGGGGCGCACAGCTGTACGCCCGTACGCCTTACGCGCCTACGACCCTCGTCGATCTTGCGGTCGGTGGCGGCCCGAGGTTTCGTAGGGGGTTGATGTTGGGGCGTGTTTTGTAGGGGCGAATGGCCATTCGCCCCTACCGCGCGTCGATCTTGCGGTCGGCGGCGGCCCGAGGTTTCGTAGGGCGTTGATGTTGGAGCGTGTTTTGTAGGGGCGCACAGCTGTGCGCCCGTACGCCTTACGCGCCTACGACCCCGCGGCGATCTTGCGGTCGGTGGCGAGGGGTTCCGTAGGGCGCGGCCTTTAGGCCGTGCCAACGCGGCGCGCCGTCTGTCCATTGGGTTTTATCCATCTATTCCATAAATATATAAAGAATTTTATAGCGTTGTCGGTGACAAACCGAGCCGTTTCCAAATCTTCTAGTTTACACGCTCTCAATTTTTTATTTAGTTTTCTTATACCGCCATCGCGCCGTAGTGCACGCTTAAATAAATACTTAATATCGCCACGGTGCGAAGGGTTTACAAAACGACCATATAAATCATGGCCTTCAAAAACCCAATTATGAGCTACGCCGTTACGGAATTTAAGGACATGAAGCCATTTCTCTAAGTAACGTTCGAAACCCCCTAAAGACGCGGTTTGTTTTAATTCCTCGTGAAATAATTCGGGGTAAGACTCTTCGATTTTCCTTTTAATAGAAAGGGTTTTAAGTAGCTGCTGTTTTACTTCATCCGGCGTCTTATGCTTAATAATTTCTAAATAATAACGTAGGAAATCAATGAAAATCGCTTCAGAGAAAAAAGCCGCCGCGCATATCGCCAAGTCGTGGTTCAACTCCTCATAAAACGCGACTACTAGGGTTTGCCTTTTAATAACCCTTTCAGCATTATCGATTAAACTACCGATTCCTTGTTGTAACCAACCATAATCCCCCAAAAGAATCGGAGTATCGTTATCTTCCAATCCTTCGCAGACCATACAATGAAGCCCTGTAAAACCTTCGAAATATACATATGGGCTGCCGCAAAGGTTACATTTAGGCCTTTCCTCGACATCGTACCGAGATGAGTCGTTTTTAACCAAAATATTATTACTACTCTGGTGCTGTTTCCTAAAAGATACGCCGAGTAAGGGCGTAACGATTCACGCCCCTACGAACCTTCTACAATTTTTATCTCCTCAGCCGTCAAACCGTATAGCTCGAAAACTAGCTCGTCTATCTGCGCGGAGGTGGCGGCTATAGCCGGGGCGTTGCTCTTGCGGGCCGCCTCGCCCGGGCACAACGCCAACATCCGCGTAACCAACTTTTCTTTTTCTACGCGGCCCGGGCCAAAACCTTACTTACTTCCGCGCGTAACTCGGCCTCGTTTAAAGCGCAAGCCGCCGCGGCCTTAAAGCCTTCCGCGACTTCGGGGGCGAGTTCCTTAATTTTCTTCCTGATTTCGTACGGGTCTATTTTAACCATCATACTTCCTCCTCCCCCCGCCGGCATAATATACCCTAGCCTAAGGCGTTGTCAACCCAAAATCATCCGAAATGAGCGGTCGTAAAATAACCCCCTGATTTCTCAGGGGGTTAATAAGCCAGGACCGGGATTCGAACCAAACGTAAGCCCTTTTCGCCACCCTGCCAAGGGCGCCGGCGGCCGCGAAGGCAACTAGTATTATTATCAGGTGGAATGGATTTAATTATTTTTGTTCCATTCCGGGAATCTATGTGCTAACATTTTTAGCGGAAGGAAGAGCCCATTTATCGAGGAGGCCTTCAACCATAACGAGCCGAAAGGCGGAGGAGGAAGAAAATGAAAAAGCTCACCACCGCTGCCATCATCTTAAGTTGTTCACTCGTGGCGGCGCACGCGCAGTACGAAGACCTTAATTGGTCTACTAAAAATAAAATAGCCTTCTACCTACCTACGGACGACGTCTCACAAATTAAACCGAAAGACTTCAAAAAAATAGACGCGTCGTACCAACTCGAGTGGACGGCGACCAACGTCCTCGGCGCCATGAGTGAAAAAGGCCGTACGATGTGGGGCCCTTCGGGATACGTCGACGTATGGTTCGACAACTTCGACCGCGACTACGCGTGGATCCTTAAGGAAGCGAAAGAGAAATTGCTAGAGCAGGCGGAAGTGGACGCCGACATCGAGAACTCCAAGAAAGAACACGCCGATTTCCTCGCTTTCGAAGTCTACGTCAATTGCAGCGACGAGGACGTGTGGGATTTAAGAGAAGCGAACTATTGGCGCATGTGGTTATTGAACGAGGCCGAGGAGCGCGTCTACCCGCTCAAAATCGTAAAGTACGAAGGATACCCCGAGGTTTCTAAAAAAATAGAGAAAGTCGGCCTTATGGGCGTAGAGTATAAGTATACCTACTACTACGCCGGATTCTCGGTTAAATTCCCAAACTTCTACGGCGAACGGCGCCCCGATTCCATCAAGCTAATCATGGCCGGCGAGCTCGGCCAACAAGGGTTCGAATGGGTGTTCGATAAGAACCCGCAAAAATAAGCGCCGGCTGATAGGGCGACGAAAAAAGCCCCCCCTTAGGAGGGGGCTTTTTTTAGCCAGGAGCGGGATTCGAACCCGCGACCTGTTAATTACGAATCAACTGCTCTACCGACTGAGCTATCCTGGCGTCTTCTAGTCGGTGTCGGACCACGTGGCGGTCCAGGTCCCGTAACCGTTCGTACTAAATACCTCGAGGTAGAAGAGGCCGCCGCCGGTCAAATTGATGGTGTCCCCCTCGGTCAAGTCGAACTCTTCCAGCTCGTTATGGTCCCGGCCGTAAACCGTAACCCAGAATGCGGTTCCCGCGGGCCAGGTGAAGACGACGTCGAGGTCGGCGGAATCCGCTAATAAGGCGAACTCGTCTTCGTCGGTGTTATCCGTAACGTAACCGCTGGCGCTTCCCTCGAAGCCGTACGCCGCCGCCGCGACCGCAACCGCCGCGACAAGTACCAACCCGAACCTATCCATCGCCACGTCCTTCCGTTAGAGTTAACGCTCGTAGAAGGCGGTCCACGCGCCGCCGCCCGATTGGGTGTATACGACGAAAGTGAACTTGCCGCCGCCCTTGAGCTGGATGACGGGCCCTTCGGCCAGCGCGAAGTCGCCCAGCTCTTTCCCGGCCTGGCCGAGGACTTTGACGTGAAAGTCGGCCGTGGCCGGATACGTGAACGTCACGTCCAAAAGCTGCGTCTCGGCGTAAACGTCAAACCGCGCTTCCGTCGCCTCGTCGTAGAGGTAGCCGGAGAAATCGACGGCCTCGGCTAAGACGGCGGTACCGCCGTACGATAAGGCAATAAACGCCGCAACCAGTAACACTAACCGGCTAATACTATACATAGAAACGTATATTTGCCGCAGGCCGGGGTCGAACCGGCGACACCTGGATTTTCAGTCCAGTGCTCTACCAACTGAGCTACCGCGGCTTTCTTTATATATAATATAAAAAAACGAGACTCCAAGTCAAGTTAAAATTCGGCCGTCGCCCCCTAGACTTCTTCCAGTCGAACAAAAAGTGAACCCCCCGCTTGCGGAAAACTTGCACGTAGACGACGATTATATCGTAAAATTTTGATGATTGGCGTCAGGCGCGTTTTGACTAGTCATTCGAAATATACCTCGGCGCTCGCCCGGGGCCTCGGCGTCGCCGCGGCGGTCGCCGTAGCGTGCGCGTACAGTTACGCCGTATGGCGCGCCGCGGCGTACGCGTGGGCGGCGGGCCTCCGCTTCTACGCGTCCGACCTTATTTCGCCCGACGCCGTAAGGTCGGCGGCGCATTGCCTCTTTCTAGGGGTACTCGTCTTCGTCTTGCCCCGCTTCGCCGGCGTCGGCCTCCCGCGCGTCAAGAACGCCGGTTGGGCCGCGTACGGCTACGCGGCGCTGGCGGCGGTCGCCGGCATCGCGGTCGCCGCCAACCACGTCCGCCCCTTCTTCTCCAGCCCGTTCGCCGGGAAGGGGCCGCTTTTCTTCACGCTCGGGCCGTTGGCGTGGGAGCTTCTGTGGCCGGGCTTCGCGTACGGCTTCGCGACGGCGCTCGCCGGGCCGCGGGCGACGGCCCGGGTTTACCACGCGCTCGTCGCGCTCCTGACGCTGGCCGGCACGGCCTGGTACGCGCCGCTGATGCGCGGCTTGAACCCGCTCGAGACGGTAACTTTTATCGGCCTATCGCTGGCGACCAGCTTTCTCAGCCTGACGTTGAGGCGCCGTACGGGCAGCATCTGGCCGGGGTTGGCGGGCCACGTCCTGGTAAAATTCTTCCTCACGTGGTGAACAAAGCGGAAGATGAAAGCACGACGGAACCGGGCGTTTTCGAACGTAAAAACCCCATTTGCGGAATGTCTCGCCGTTATTTATAATGGCGGGCCGGGTTAAAGGGATAATCTATGGACGACCGCTTTGGCGAAATTTTATTAGCTAAGCGCGAGGTCGTAACGGCCTTTCCCGAGTGGATGCTCCCGGCCGAAACGGTGGCGCGCCTCCGCGCCGCGGCCGGGGCCGCCATAATCGAGGTCGCGGGCCGCGACAGCGTGGCGGCGGCCTTGCGCGCCGTCGTCGAGGACGGCTACCGCCTCTTCCTCCCCACCGTCGCCTATACCGGCACCGAGTTCGGCGATTGGCAACTGCCGTTCGAAAAGGTCGCATACGTGAGGGAACGGCTGCGCGCCGTCAGGGGCGACGCGGAAGTTCTCGAGCCGGTAGTCATAGGCGCGCCCGAGCTGTGGCGCTTGCTCTGCGGCCGTTACGTCCTCGCCCAATACCGGCGCTTCGGCTTCTACACCCCCTGCATCGGCTGCCACGTATACCTGCACGCCCTGCGGGTCCCGCTGGCAAAAAAGGTCGGGTGCCGCGTCGTCGTCGCCGGCGAGCGCGAGAGCCACGGCGGCCTGGTGAAGCTCAACCAGATACCGCCGGCGCTGGACGCGTACGTCGACCTCCTCGCGCGCTTCGACGTCGAGCTGTCGCTGCCGCTGCGTCGCGTCTCGTCCGGCGCTGAAATCGACGAACTCGTGGGCGCGGCGGCGGGCGAACGCGAGGACCAGCTCGAGTGCGTCCTGAGCCGAAATTACCGCGACGCCTCGGGCGCCGTCCCCTACGACGAAGACGCGGTGCGCCGCTTCCTCGCCGAGTTCGCGCTGCCTTTGGCCGAACGCGCCCTGAACGCGTACCTCGCCGGCGAACGCCCCGATTATGAAACCCTGGCCGACGACTTATGGCCGACGAGCTGAAATCCTGGGACGGACGGCCGCTCGACTGGCGCACTAAGGCCACCGACCGCTTCGTCCTCCGGTGGATAAAGCGCTACCTGAGCGCCCCCGTCAGCTTGTGGCTAAGCCGCATTCCAGCCGCCAGGCCGTGGATGGCGACCGCGGCGTCGGCCCTTCTGGGCGCCGCCGCCGGCGTCATATTCGCGTTGGGTTATGGATGGCAGGCGGGCGTCGTCGCCGCCGCGGCACAAATACTCGACGGCGTGGACGGCCAGCTCGCGCGATTGAAGGGGGTCTCGAGCCCGCGCGGCGCATACCTGGACTCGGCGCTCGACCGCGTCGTCGACGGCGCGATGACCCTCGGAACGATAATATACCTCGCGCGGACGCCGCTCGCGTATGGCTTTTACTTGCCGGCGGTACTCACGGTCGGCGCCGTCGCCTTAGTCGCCTCTAACCTGGTAAGTTATTCGGGGGCGCGAGCCGGAGAACTCGGCCTAAAGCTAGCCGCCAGGCCCACGCTCGCGAGCAAGGGAACGCGGATGGCCGTCATGGTATTGGGCGCGGTGGCGACCGTCTTGTGGAAACAGGCGCCGCTCGTGGCCTTGGCCTACTTAGCGGTCCACCCGACGGCCGCGGTAATCGCTCGCGTCGCACAAGCCCGACCGGCTACCGAACAGGAGCGGCGGGAATAAAAAATCCTATCGTAAATACCGGGCGAATTCCCCCCCGACCCGGCCGGATATACTTGGAACGCATTCAGCGCCGGTATACTTTATATTGGAATAATCTTTTTACTCGGATTATAATAACAAAAGGGGCGGGAATCAGCGGCCACGAGCATAAAATATCGAAGCACCTTTCGCGCTATTTAGCCGTCGAACTTAATACACCCGGCCCGTTCAGCCGCCGGGAAATACGCGGGCCTACATCAAGGAGAGAATCACCGTGAAAAAGTTCAAAGCACTCACGGCAGCATGCTTCATCTGTTACGCGACGAACGCGGCGGCGACCGCGGGAAAGTCGTGGCTCGAGGTCACGGCGGACGGCATCTTCACACGCACGGAGGCGTACGACTTGCCCTCCGGTGGCACCCTACCCCAACCATACGTCGACGCGCCGCCGGAAGTTCTATGGACCCACAACGAACCGAATACTATATACCAGACCACCGCGCGCTTCGGGCACGGCGGCCGGTATATCTTCGCCGGCTCTTATTTGAACGATTGCGGCGCGCAGCTCTTCCCCACGACCGGCTCGGGCAATTTCGACTGGGAGCTCGAAGCCGGAACGAGCGTATATACCGCCGGGGCCCGCGATAAGGACGCCTTCTGCGCCGGCTTCGCGGGCGGCGCAGCCAACGACGTCAAACTCTTCCGCAGCGCATCCTCCACGCCGGTTTGGACCCATACCCCGAGCGGCGGGGAAACGGTCCGCGGTCCCGTCGGGATGCCCGCCGACGGCAGCTTCGTAGCCGCGTTAATATCCGCCGGGAGCGATACGAAACTCCGCGTCCTCAAGGCCGACAACGGTTCCGTTACAGACGAAAAGACCGTCACCGGAACCTTCCAGCGCGGGCCGCTAGTCGTCACTCCCGACGGTAAATTCATACTCTTCCGCGTGAACGCGATGCTGCACGTCTTCGGATTCAACGGGACCAGTTTGACGCTGCGTGAAAGCGTAGACACCGGTTCCTCGACCGATTGCCACGGCCTGTCGCACGACGGCCTATACCTCGTCCACGGCTTTACGACGACGACGGTGCGGCGATGGAACGGGTCCGCGTACGAGGTGCTCTTCGTCCACAGCGAGCCGGGGTTCTACAGCGGCCGCGTCGTCCTCGACGGCGCGGGCCACCTCTACAACGCCTGGTATCGGACCGACTTCAAACAGGCGCGCGTCGTCTGCCACACCCTCCCCTCCTCCGCGCCGACGTGGACGTTTAACTACAAAATCGTAACGGGCTCCTACCAGGATACAATCAACGAGATGGCGGTCACTGACGACGGCAAGTACCTCGTCGCCGCCTCGCTCGGCAACCAGGACGATCTCAACCCCGAAATCGAGATCTTCAACGGCCTGACGGGTGAATACCTCTTCGGCGTCAATACGCCCGGGTCGATGGCCTGTTGCGATGTAACCGTATCGGGGGATAACGTCTATGCTACGGGAGCGGGGAAACATATCCATTTCAATACGAGCGGCCGCGGCGGCGACATATACGCCATTAGATTGGACGACGACGTGCCGGTGACCGGCCCGGACGGCTTCGTCGCGAGGCCGGCCGGCGACGCCGTGCGCGTGTCCTGGTGGGGCAAATGGCAGGGCCTGGCCGGCTTCAACCTCTACCGCGAGGGCGCCGGGACGGCCGCTGACGCCGGGCGCGTAAAACTCAACGCTCAGCTGGTAACGGGCCGCTCGCCCTATCGGTACGTCGACGAGAACGTCTCCCCCGGCGAGACCTATAAGTATTGGCTCGAGGCCGTAGACTTGAACGGCGAGCGGGAGACCTTCGGGCCGGCGGAGGTCCGGCTGGCTACTAAGGCCGCGGCCTTCGCGCTCTACCAGAACGCCCCTAACCCGACGCGCGGGATTACGACGTTCGCGTTCTCGCTGCCGCAGGGCGGCACGGCCGCGTTGGCCGTCTACGACCTGGCGGGCCGCGAGGTCTGGCGGCACGAGGGTATTTTCGCCGAAGGGAAGAACGAGCTCGCGGCGACGCTCGAGCTGGCGCCGGGCGTTTACGTATACCGCCTCGACGCCGCGGGCCACGGCGCGGCGAAGAAGATGGTCGTAATCAGATAAAGGGGTGTTTATGACGCTGGCCGGTAACAGGATACTGATATTCGTGGACGACGGCTACGAAGACCTCGAGTTCTGGTATCCCAAAATAAGGCTTGAGGAGGAGGGCGCGGTGGTGGACGTGGCCGCGGCGCAAAAGGGGGTTTACCACGGCAAATACGGCTACCCGGCCCGGGCGGACCTGGCGTTCGGCGACGTCGACGCCGCGGCCTACGACGCCCTCGTCATCCCCGGCGGCCAAGCGCCGGACCGCATAAGGCGCCACAAAAACGCCGTTCGCGTCGTAAAAGAGATAATCCGCGCGGGCAAGCCGGTGGCGGCGATATGCCACGGGCCTCAAGTGCTCATTTCCGCGGACGCGCTGCGGGGCAAACGCGCCACCTGCTTCGAGAGCATCAAGGACGACGTAATGAATGCCGGCGCCGAGTATTTTGACGCCGAAGTAGTCGCCGACGGCGGCATCATAACCAGCCGGAAGCCCGCGGACCTCCCCGTTTTCTGCCGCGCCATAATCGCCGCGTTGTCCCCCTAAAACTAAAATTTAAGGAAAGGCCGGCTCGAGCCGGCCTTTTTCGTCCGCGCTATACGACGCTACTTATTTCAACGCCACGCCAGGCGGTAAGCCGTCAGCGGCCGCGCGGCCTCGGCGCCGCGAAACGTCACTACCCACGTGCCGTCGCCGCTCGCGGCGACGGCGACCCCGTTAGCCACGGCCGCCGGTTCGCCGCCCTCGGGCCGCCAGAAAAATTGCCGCCCGCCGCTCTCGAAGGAACCGTTCCGCGCCGGCACCGCGATTTTCCTCAACGACGCCCCCGGCCCTTCCGCCGTCGTCGGGGCGAGGCGCCAGGCCGCCGGGAGGTACGGCGAGGTCCGCACGTCGGCCGAAAGCTTCTCCCCCAACTTAGCCTCGGCCTCGTCGCGGCCGGCGAGGCGCGTCACGTGCCGGTTCTCGAGGTTATAACCGTAAAGTTCCAAGCCGCTCACGCCCGGCGCCTTTCCCCCTCCCACCTCGCGGCCTATTACCAGGCGCGACTCGCCCGCCCAATCCACGAAATCGCCACCCGCCACCGGCAACGGTTCCCGGGCGCCGGAATCCAGTTCGTATATCACCGGCCTCGTTACGTAACCGTTCCCTACGAAGCCGTCGTAATACAGCGCCGCCCCCAACGCCGCGGCGTCCATGGAGAGCTCGCGGCAGAGGATGCTCGTCCGGGCAAACGGCGGCTCGAGCGTATTGTCTATCACCTCGAGCTGCTCGCCTACGGCCACCCTTTTCCAATCCTCGTCGCACGCCGCGGACCAAACGCCGCTCAGCTCGAAGGGCGCCCCCTTGCCCTTCAAAATCGCCACCGTTCCCGGGTACGGCTCTCCTTCGAAAGTCGGCCAAACGAACACGGCGAGAGCGTCCCCCGCGTCGCTGGCGGCCGCGGCTACGTAAAACGACGGCGCCGAAGGGACGCGGAGCGGATATTCGCCCGCCACGTACGGCGTCTCGGCCCGAGCCGGGAAGGCGCCGAGCAGACAGCCGACTGCGGCTAACGCGATGCGGCCTTTTTCCATAAAGGGGTGGGATCGCAAAGCTCGCCGGCCAACGCCGCCGCCGCGGCGCCGGCCGCGCTCACGTAGTAGACTTCTACGTCGCGTTCGACGCAGACTTCGAACGCGCACAAACCGGTCGCCGCGACGCCGGCCTCGCCGGAGGTAAGCTCTTCGGCCCACGGCAGCGCGCACGACGGCAGGACCGTAGCGCCCGCGTCTACGAGGTCCGTAAGGTAGCTTTTGGCAAGGGATTCAAAATGCGCCCCGCGGGAAGCGGGCGATACCCACAGTTGAACGTCGGAGTGGATGCTTTTTTTGGCCAATACCCGGGCCGCCGCCCGCAGCTCGGCGGCCGACGCCCCGGGGCCGATGACGACGCGGCGGACAAAAGCGTCGGATACTTCCGCCAACGGCGCAACGTCGAAACCGGGGGCGCCTTTCTTCCGGAAGCCGTATTGAGGCGCGAGACGCGTGAAGTCGTAATCGAACAGCGCGCTGAATTCGGCCGCCGCCGTGCCCGGCGCGCACATTACCGTCGCCGGGCCGCAGAGCGCCGCCGCCCCCGCCAGCCCCTCGCGGCCCCCCTCGTCCAGCGCCTCCACCACGCCCCCGCCGAATTCCAAAATCGCGCCCCGCGCGCCGCCCCGACCGAATTGGCCGGCGACGTACAACCCGACGTCCACGCCGCCCACGGCCGGCCCCAATTTGCCTCGACACTCGAGGCGGTGTACGTCCGGCAATTCGGCCTCGAATGTCCCCTGCATTAATAGTTCCGCAAGCGACGTGCCCTCGAGCGGCCACACCAACGAACCGCGGCCCGACGTCTGTGCCCCCGGCAAGCCCAGCGCCGCCACCAGGTCGCCGGGCCCCGCCAGCCCCCGTTCGTGTAAAACAGCTAGAGCGCAACCGGCCGCGGGGTGCACGAGGTGAAAACCGAAAACCGCGGCCTGGGCCCGCGCCCGCGCCGCCAACCGCGACGCGCCGCCGCCCCGGCAGTCGCCCGAAAAAATTATCGCCCGATTGGGGTCGAAGGCGCGGCCGGCCGCCGGGTTGACGGACTCCAGCGCGGTTAACGCTTCCTCACCGCCAAGGATGAGCACGTCCGGTTTAAGGCGCGCCTGGGAGCCGTCGACTGTCGTCCCGTCGGCGGCGTGGCCTCGGATAATCTCTCGCGCCGTCTTATACGCGGCCGAACCGATTGACTACCTCCCGCTTATCAGTTATAATATTAACGGGCGACGGAATGCGAAAATTTATTTCAACATTCTTGTTGTTCGCGGGGGCGGCGTGGCTTCCGGCTTTCGCCGACGCCGCGGCGAGCGACGCGGGAACCGCCGAAGCGGAGGCCGAGTACGTCGTGCGCGAAGAGAAGGTCGTCAACTTCGAGACCGGGAAAATCGAAACCGAAACGGTCATCGAATTCCCGGAGCTCGAAATTTTACCCGAGCTCGCGCGCCCGGTCGAGATCATTATTCCGCGTACCAAGCCCGACTTCGATAAAATGCCCTTCACGATTTACAACAACGAGCCGTCGTATTACTTGCCGGAAGAGTACCGGGCGCGATATTACCGCCGGGCGCCGGTCGGCGACTCGCTGGGCGACGTCAAAACGGGCGATATGTTCAAGGCGGCCGAAACGGACGAGGGCGGGGAAGAAGACGCCGAGAACAACGGCGGCTAGAACCCGCGTCGTAATAATTCGGCCGCCGCGCGGTTATGCGGCCGCCCCGGCTTAGCGGCTATACATCGCGGCTTTCCCGTTACCCCCGCCCGGGCGCAACCGGTGCTACGCTTTCGCTTTCTCCTTAGTAGATACCTTACTAATTAAATCTTTCGACTCCTCGACGAGGGTGTCGACGCGCCCGCGAGCGTCTTTCGCGAACTTCTGGGCTTCCTTCTTCATCTCGGCCGCGGCCTCGGCGATATCCGCGCGCGTCTCCTTGCCCGCCTTAGGCGCGAAGAGTATCCCGAGGATGCCGCCCACGACGGTGCCGACTATAAAAGACAGCAAAACCAAGCCGGCGCCGCTATCTCTTTCCGCCATTATGCACTCCTCCTAGTCGCTTTCGTTCTCCGCGGCACCCCCGGGCGTCCCTTCTTCCGGGACAACCTGTTCTCTCTTGGCCCCCGCAAGCCGCCCGAGCCAGGAACCTATGAGGATGAAAAAGGGCGCCAGCGCCGCGAGCTTAGAAAATATCGTCTCGTCCAAGAACTTCACCGCCCCCCGCACCCTTTCCACCAGCAAACGCGCCGCCGCGGCGCCGTCGCTGATTACCGACGACGCCTCCGCGACGTTCGACGTAATCTGCTCGGCGTTCTCCAAGACCTTCCTAACGCTGGCCGAAGCCGCCGGGACTTCCTTGCGGACGTCGGCGATGACCTGGTTGATGCGGCCTACGGTCCCGGCGCACCGCACGATAAGCCAGGCCAGCGCCCCGGCGACCAGGATTATGGCGAGCGCCAAAGCCCAATATACGGCGTCTACCGCGGTCATAGAATACCTTCTTTCATAAACGTCAATCAGGCGGTCGGCGACAACGCGCGCAGCCGCTCCACGGCGGGCGGTAGGACCTCCAACACGCGGCCTATGTCTTCCGCCGTCGTATACTTCCCCAGGCTGAAGCGTACGGACCCCCGCGCCACTTCCGGCGGGCAACCCATCGCGGTGTGGACGTGGGAAGGCTCGCTCGAGCCGGTGGCGCAGGCCGAACCGGTGGCCGCGGAGATGCCCTCCATGTCGAGGGCCAATATTACGGATTCTCCTTCCACGCCGGGGAAGCAAGCGTTCAACGTGTTCGGCATCGCGTTCTCTGCCGGCGTCATTAATACTACCGAGCCGGCCATCGCGAGGATGCCGTCCTTCAACCTGTCCCGGAGGCGGCCGAGCCTCTTACCCTCCTCTTCATAATCGGCCGTCGCGAGCTCGAGCGCCCGGGCAAGGCCGATAATGCCCGGCGTGTTATGAGTGCCGGCGCGGCGCCCCTCTTCCTGGCGGCCGCCGTGAATCACCGGCACCAACGCCACGCCGTTTCGGACGTAGAGGGCGCCGACGCCCTTCGGCCCGTAGAATTTGTGGGCCGAAATCGAGAGCAGGTCGACGCCGAGGTCCTTGACGTTTACCGCGATCTTGCCCGCCGTCTGGACCGCGTCGGTGTGGAAGAGGACGCCGCGTGCGCGCGCGACCGCGGCCAGCGCCGCTACGGGCTCGACGGTCCCCACCTCGTTGTTGCCGTGCATTATCGAAACGAGGACCGTGTCCGGACGAATGGCGGCCGCCAGCACGTCGGGATGGATTACGCCGTCGTTATCCGGCGGGAGGAACGTCACGTCCCAGCCCTCGTCGGCGAGCCACTCGCAGGTCACGAGGACCGCCGGGTGCTCCACCGCCGACGTTATGACGTGGCGGCCCCGCTCGCGAAGGGCGTACGCGACGCCCTTAATCGCGAGGTT
Organism: uncultured bacterium; assembly: GCA_964563535.1. GTDB lineage: Bacteria > RBG-13-66-14 > B26-G2 > WVWN01 > WVWN01 > WVWN01. The sequence continues at coordinate 44,616 of CAZLXP010000004.1, forward strand.
GTCGGCCTCGGAGCCGCCGGCGGTGAAAATTATCTCTTCGGGGGAGTCGGCGCCGAGGAGGGCGGCGACCTTCTCGCGGGCCTCGTCCACCGGGCCGCGGGCGCGCTGGCCGAAACGATGGAGGTTGAAGGGGTTCGCGAAGTTGTCGGCGAAGAACGGCGCCATAGCCGCTATGACCTCGGGCGCCGTCGGCGTCGTAGAGTTGTAGTCGAGGTAAATACCTTCCATAATCAACACCTGCGAGGGGCGGAAATATTACCAAAAAACGATAAATTACGCAACCCCAACCTAAAATCCACCGCGGAACCCTTAACCGCGTCGCGTAACGATAAAAAGGCCCGCGTTACTAATATTAAGAAATAGAGTACGATATTTTGCCCGGCCCGTTCCCGTACGAACGGACCCGGGCGAAACGAAACTATGTCAAGGGAAAAAATATTCCTAATCGTATGTATTTTAACTACGGCCGTCGCGACGTTAAATCGCTGCGATAATCCGGCCGGAGATAATAACGGGGAACCTTGGAATTACGGCCCTTGGGATTATTATAAATTCAAAATACCTATAAGCGTAGTTTACATGATAAACATAAACGAAGGTTGGGCAGGTGCACATGGGCCCATGTTTTTAAAATACGAAGAAGGTAAATGGTCAATTTTTAAGAATTTTAAAAAGGAGTTGGGTTATGCTGATTTAAACGATATTGATTTCTCCGAGCCCAAAGACGGGTGGGCGGTAGGATATTCCTTTATACCCAACATAGGGGATAAGGGACAGATCTTCCATTACGACGGCTCGAGCTGGAAAGTATTAACGCCGTTCGAGATGGCCCCTTTATATTGCGTGGCCGCGGTGGCGCCGGACGACGTATGGGCCGCGGGCTGGTATGGCACGATGTACCACTACGACGGCTCGAGCTGGGCCCGGGTCCCTTTCCCCGAAAGTTACGAGATATGCGCCCTCCACTTCCCCGCCCCGGACGACGGTTGGGCCGTTGGTTATAACGGTACGTGCTTCCACTACGACGGCTCAGCATGGCGCCCCGTTAACATAAGTAGTTACGAACACCGCTACGACGTATTCTTCCCCACCCGCGACGAGGGCTGGGCCGTAGGAGGGGGCGGCGTCGTGCCGGAGTACCCCGCACAATACCCGATATTCCATTATAAAAACGGCGAGTGGAATCGCGTGTTCAGGCGCGAGCACGTGAAATTGAGCGGCGTCCACTTCGCCGCGCCCGACGACGGCTGGGCCGCCGGTACGCACGTCCTACGGTATGACGGAAAAGGGTGGCACGTTATCACGCCTCCCGGAAAACTCTACGTTTTCGACGTCTTCACCCTCGGCGGCGACGACGTTTGGCTCGCCTGCAACCACGGGACGATATGCAAGTATAACCCGAATAAAAAATAACCTTTGCGCAAGCGAATCGAGGCACAACCGAAAAGGCGCCCGGGCGGCGCCTTTGCCTTTAGCAAACGCGGGCCTTGATTGCCCGGCCGTTTTATCATAATTTTACTAAAAGGAGCTGACGCGTGAAATGTCCGGCGTTCTCATAATGACGGCATCGCTGGCCTTTATGGCCTTGGGGTACTTATTGTACGGCCGGTACGTAAGCCGGCGTTTGGGCGTGGACCCGGCCAGGCCCACGCCCGCCCACGCCCTCCGCGACGGCATCGACTACGTCCCCGCTAAAGCGCCGGTGCTGTTGGGCCACCACTTCGCCTCCATCGCCGGCGCCGGCCCCATCGTCGGCCCCATACTCGCCGTGAAATACGGCTGGCTGCCGGTGCTGTTGTGGATTCTCGTCGGCGTCGTCTTCATCGGCGGCGTGCACGACTTCGCCTCCCTGATGGCGTCGGTCCGGCACCGCGGCAAGTCCATCGGCGAGGTGTTGGAGACGTACGTCGGCCCGGCCGGCAAGTACCTCTTCCTACTCTTCAGCTGGGCGACGCTCCTCCTGGTGATCGCCGTCTTCGTCGACATCGTCGCGAAGACCTTCGTCGTCAGCCCGCCGGTCGGGACGGCGTCGGCCTTTTTCGTCGCGTTGGCGATAGCCTTCGGCCTGGCGGTGTATCGGTTAAAAGTGCCCCTCGGCGCCGCTTCGGCGTTCGGCCTCGTCGGCGTCGTCGGTTGCATCTGGGGCGGCTTCAACCTTCCGCTGCAGCTGCCGTACGACGCGTGGGTAGCGGTCCTCGTGGCGTATATATTCGCGGCGTCGGTGACGCCGGTGTGGGTCCTGTTGCAGCCGCGCGACTACCTCAGCTCGTTCTTGCTCTGGGCGCTTTTGGGCGGCATAGTGGCGGGCGTCTTTTTCTATAACCCGACCTTCAACGTCCCCGCCGTGGGCCGGCTGTTCGGCGCCGGCGTGGCTGAGCCGGCCTTTCCGTTCCTCTTCGTAATCGTAGCGTGCGGCGCCATATCCGGCTTTCACTCGCTCGTCGCGTCGGGCACGACGGCGAAGCAGCTCGACAACGAGCGCGACGCCAAACCCGTGGCCTACGGCGCTATGGCGATAGAGGGATTGCTCGCGGTCGCGACCGTCGTCGCGGTAGGATACCTCGCGGCCGCCGAACGAGAAGGCTCGCCCGTCGCCGTCTTCGCCGCCGGCGCGGGGCGGCTGCTCATGGCGCTGCCGGCCCTCCACATCGGCCCGGAGGCCGCGGGCGTCTTCTGCGCGCTGGCGGTCTCGGCCTTCTGCCTTACGTCGCTCGATACGGCCACCCGGCTGGCGCGCTTCGCCTTCCAAGAGCTCTTCGAAACTAAAAGCCGGCCGGAGCGCTTTCGGCCACTGCGGAACCGCTTCGTCGCGACGGCGATTACGGTAGCGGCGGGGACCTTCCTCGCCTTCTACGGCGCCAAGACGGTATGGCCCATCTTCGGCGCGGCGAATCAAATGCTCGCGGCGCTGGCGCTGCTGGCCGTCGCGGCGTGGCTCGCGGCTCGGGGCCGCAAGCGCCTCTTCGTCCTCATCCCGATGGCCTTGATGTTCGCCATTACGCTCTCGGCGCTGGGGTTCACGATTTACGAATACCTCTTCGTCCAACTCGACGTCGTACTTTTGGTAGTAGCCGCGGCGTTGACGGCCCTGTCGTTGGTATTGGCAGCGCTGTCGGCGAAGGCGGTGTTGGGAAGAGGCCCCTCGACGGCGCGCTCCGCTGAATGACGGTGTTTGTATCGATAAAACGGGCCGACCTGAAGGTCGGCCCGACGCCGCCATAGTAGTCCCGAATTGAAGGCTTAAACTCAGTTAGCTACCTTGGGGCGGCCGATTAAAATAATAGGAGAAGGAATCCGGCAGCGCAATTGTTGGGAAAAGTTGCTTACAACAGAATCTGTAGTTATTCCTCGCCCTAAAAAGTTCCGAACCGGATAAAAAACCCGAATTTATAAGTCCGTCTAGAATATCATAAACTTCCTTCCACTCTTCGCGTCTTCCATGGAAATCCACAAGGAAGATCAAAGCTTCCACTTTAGGGCCTATGGTGGGGATTCGACTATCGCAATCTCGTAAAAGGCTAAACGCTTCTTCTTCGTAAGAAAGGTTTTCTCCTGAAAAGAACGCAGCGGCTAATCCAACGGCCAAAAGGCATTGCGCGTAAACGTCAGCGGGCTTATTGGCTACTAAGCGCCTATAATAATTTGGGTAAAGTGTCATGGCATCCACGAGATATGATAGGATGGGGTCATGGC
>CAZLXP010000005.1:0-48023 GCA_964563535.1 uncultured bacterium
TTCGCGGCGAAATGACACCGCGCCGCCGCCGCCGTCACCCGCCCGGACGTCGAGTTCGATTTCATCTTGGAACACGATGAACCCGGCGAGCAAGGCCGCGCGTCAACGCCGAGCGTTTTTTACGCGCCGGGGCACAGGTGTGATTCCGATTAATATTATCGGTAATATATTGTCCGCGCCGGCCTACGCCGCGGCGACGACGTGAATTTCGCGGCGCTTCTTGCGCCGTACGAACTTCACGCGGCCGTCGGCCTTGGCAAACAAGGTATAATCCTTGCCGACGCCGACGTTTTCCCCCGGGTAAAAACGCGTACCCTGTTGGCGTACGATAACGGAACCAGCGGTGACGAACTCGCCGCCGTACGCCTTCAGGCCTAGGCGTTGGCCGGGACTATCGCGGCCGTTGCGGGACGAGCCGCCGGATTTCTTGTGGGCCATCTCTTCCTCCGGTAAGCGGGCCGGCCCAAGGCCGGTATTTTTATCGAGACCTGGTAACCGATAAAACCTTAACTAACGTATAAGGTTGCCGGTGACCGCGCAACTTTCTATAATTCTTGCGACGCCGGAATTTAAAAACCTCCACCTTCGGGCGGCGTTCGTGGGCGACGACCTCGGCCGTGACGCGGACGCCGCCGAGGACGGGCGTACCCACCTCGACGCCGCCCTCGTCGCCGACCATAAGGACGTCTCCTAAGTCGAGCTGCGAGCCGACGTCGGCGGCTACCTCGTCCAACGCGACGACGTCGCCCTCGCTGAGGCGGTATTGACGGTTATTTAAGCGAATGACGGCAAACATATTAATTATTTTATTTAAATACGCTTATAACATACTTAGCGGCCTATGTCAAGGTTCCATTATTAAAACCCCCGTCTCGGTCCATTATTGAAATCCTCCCAACGCCCCGGCGGCGTCGGCGCCGGCCGCCGAGGCCGAAAGCCGTCACGTCAAATAACGTATGGGGAGCGGCATAAGGGGAGGTGAGGTTTGAGTCCCGATGGCCCCGCCGAAACGCCGTTTTTTTTACTTGACAAGGAAAATCCTTTTCTATTATAATGCTGCGTAAAGGAGCAAACCCAAGGTGCCGAAATGCCTTGGCGGAAAATAATTAAAAATAACGGTACCTTTCCCTCAAGCCCTTGAAGGGAGGTGAACCGCCAGGATGAAAAAGGTTATCACGCTAAGCGTCCTAGGAGCTTTCCTTCTTGGCTTCTTTGCCTTGGGTTGCGGCCCGAGCAAAGAATTGCTCAACCAGTACTACGACGCCAAAATGCAGAAACAAGAAGGCGAAGACCGGTTGGCGAAAGCTAAATCGGCCAACGGGGCGTACAAGGCCGAATACGATAAAGCCGTGAAGAAGGTCGACGAACTTAGCGCTCAACACAAGAGCTTGCACGAGGAGCGCAATAATATAGAGAAAGCTCGCAAATTGGCGATTACGCCGTTGCTCCACGGCGCCGAGAAAGAACCGACGTGGGAATAAGCCTCTAACCTTAGCCGCACGGCTCTTACACCGGAGGTCGGTTTTGGCGAGCCGCGGCGCAAAGATCTTACGAATGAAAGGGGTGTTAACGGGTGAAAAAGGCTGTCTTAGCTTTCGCGGTCCTCGCGCTATGCGTTGTCCCGTTCGCCTTAGCCCAAGATTACGACGCGCTCAAGCGTGAAGTTAAAATGAACGAAGGCGCCGGCGAAGGTAAAATTCAACAGCAAATCCAGACCCGCCTCGACGACGCGGGCCGGCTCAACAAAGAAGCCGAAGGCGTCGAGTTCGAGAACAAGGCGCTCGAGGGTAAGGTCATGAAGGTCCAGAAAGTCCACGACTTCTGGAAAAACCTCATCGGCGAAGACCAGGCGTTCCTCGCCAAATACAAAGAAGGCCCTCTTAAAGGGCAACACGTTGTCGTCGAAGGCGAGTGCCTCTGGATGATCGCCGGCCTGGAATACGGCCATCCTTATTACTATAAGTGGCCCCTCATCTACAACGCCAACCGCGAACTCATCAAAGACCCGGACCTGATTTACCCCGGCTGGAACCTCAACATTCCGCCGATGCAGTAATTATCGATCTTAGCAAAAAAAGACAGTCGCCCTCGACTGTCTTTTTTTTTGAGGACGGAATATTTATGCGGGCCGTGGTGCAAAGGGTAAGCGAGGCGTCGGTGACGATTCAAGGGCGGGACGTCGCCGCCGTCGGCCCGGGCCTGTTGATACTGCTGAGCGTGGCCGCGGCCGACGACGAGCGGGACGCCGCCTACCTCGCCGCTAAAATCGCCCGCCTCCGGATATTCGCCGACGACGAACGTAAGATGAACCGTTCGCTCACGGACACGGGCGGCGAGGCGCTCGTGGTCTCGCAATTCACGCTCCACGGCGACTGCCGCAAGGGACGGCGACCGGACTTCACGCGCGCCGCGCCCCCCGCCGATGCCGAGCGCCTTTATAACAAATTTATCGACGAGCTGGCGGCGCTGGGCGTTCCCACGCGCGCCGGCGAGTTCGGCGCCATGATGGCCGTGTCCCTCGTCAACGACGGGCCCGTAACGCTAATCGTAGATTCCCCCTCCGAAGCCACATAAAAACGGCCCTCGCGGGCCTTTTATCATTCACCCCCGCTGGCCGGGGGGCCGAACCTCTCGCGCACGAGTCCGAGCAAGCGTTCGCGGTCGTTAAGCGACTGGTCCTCCAATACGCGTTCCAAGAGGTAGCTCAACGCCTCCCCCACTTTAGGCCCCGGCGGGACGCCGAGTTCCGCCATCACGTCGTGGCCGTCGACGGCCAGGTCTTTCTCCGTAAAGGCCTCCTCGCGGGCGATGGCGTCGTCGATCCGGCGTTCGAGCGCGCGCAGATACCCGGGGAAACCGTAGTTCGTGCCGTTGCCGAACCAGTCGGCGATGCGGAGGTCGAAGAGGTCCGCTATATTTTCCCGGCCTACCTTGCGGATCAACCGGCGGACGGCGGCGTCGGTCCAGGACGGCGTATAACCGAACATATGATAATAGATCAGGTGCAATACGTGGTCCCGCTCCTTGTTGCTAAAGCGGAGGCGGTCCAGGATGGGGCGAGTCATCCGCCTGCTCACCGCCTGGTGGTTGTAGAAAGTCACGCGGCCGTCGCGCACCACGCGCGTCCGCGGTTTGCCGACGTCGTGGAGGAGCGCCGCCAACCGCACGAGCGGCTTCTCCGCCGGCGCGGCGTCGCACGAATAGAGCGAATGGAGGTAGACGTCGTAGGCGTGGAACTCATTCTGGGTTACGGCGTAACCCTCCAGCAACTCGGGAAGGAATATTTCTAAGAGTCCGGTTTCGCGCATCAGCTCGAGGCCGTACGACGGCTTGGGAGCCGTGGCCAGCATCTTCATAAATTCGTCGCGGACGCGCTCGGCGGCTACCATCCGCACCCGGTCCAGAACCCTCGGTATCGCGCCTAACGTTTCCGCTTCGACGTCGAATTCGAAACGAGCGGCCAGCCGCACGGCCCGGAGGGGCCGCAGGCCGTCCTCGTGAAATCTTTCCGTCGGGTCGCCGACGGCGCGAACCACGCCCCGTTCGAAATCGTCGACGCCGCCGAACAAATCGACGAACGTATCCTCTGCGGGGTCGTAGGCCAGGGCGTTGAAGGTGAAGTCGCGCCGGCTCAGGTCCTCCTCAACGCGTTGGGTGTAGGTAACGTCGTCGGGATGGCGCGCGTCGCCGTATTTGCCGTCGCGACGGAAAGTCGTCACCTCGTAATCGGCCCGGGCGCCCAAGACCGTAACGGTGCCGTGTTTGATGCCGGTAGGCGCCGTGCGGCGGAAGAGGCGCCGCACCTCGTCGGGGGTGGCGTCGGTGGCGACGTCGAAGTCGACCGCGTCCAGCCCCGCCAGCAGGTCGCGTACGCCGCCCCCCACCAGGTACGCCTGTTTGCCCGCGGCCCGCAGCGTCGCGACGACCTCGCGCACCTCCGCCGGCACCTTCTTCAGGTTGGCGCGGTCCATCCGAGGCCTGGACTTCTTCCGCAACTTGAGTTTCATTTCCCCAGCGCCAACGCGAACGCCACCGCGTACCCCTTCTCGTGACTTATGGTCACCATCACGTCTTCCACGCCGCGTTCGGCGGCCAGCGCCGCCGCCACCCCGGCAAGTTCAACCTTGGGCCGGCTGCCGTCGGTTCGTATCGCGACGTCCCGGTACGCCAGCCCCACGGGAGCCGCCGGCGAGAGGGCTTTGACTACCGCTTCCTTGGCCGCGAACCTGCCCGCCAGCGCGGAGGCGAAGTCAACGCGCGCCATACAATACTTTATCTCCTCGGGCGTAAACAGACGCTCCAAGAGACGGTCGCCGAAACGCCCGTACGCCCGGGCGACGCGGCCCACCTCGACTAAGTCGGCGCCGATACCGATTACGGCCGACATCATAAACCCGCCCGGGCTTCGCGCATCAACGCCAACATTTGCCTGGTGGCGTCCTCCAAGCCGACGAATAACGCCCGCGACATTATGCTGTGGCCTATATTAAGCTCCTCGATCTCGGGTATGGCGGCGACGCCCTTAACGTTGTAGTACGTAAGGCCGTGGCCCGCGCTAACGTTCAGCCCCAAGGAAGCGGCAAAGCGCGCCGCGGCCGCTAGCTCTTCCCGCCGGGCGGGCCTTTGGGCGACGCCGGCGTTAGCGTACGCGCCGGTGTGGATCTCGACCGTCGCCGCGCCCACTTCCCGCGACGCGGCGAGCTGTTCCTCGGCCGGTTCGACGAACGTGCTCACCGGCACGCCGCCTTTGACTAACTCCGCGATGACCGCCGCCAGCCGTCCGCGGTTGCCGACGACGTCGAGGCCCCCTTCGGTCGTCAGTTCTTCGCGGCGCTCGGGCACGAGCGTGACGAACGTCGGCCGGTACTTCAACGCCATCGCGACCATCTCCTCGGTGGCCGCCATCTCGAGGTCTATGCCCGTCGCGACGGTTCGGCTCAGAATGTCGAGGTCGCGCTCCTGAATATGGCGCCGGTCTTCGCGGAGATGTAGCGTGATATGGGCGGCGCCTCCCCGCTCGGCGGCGTACGCCGCGGCCACCGGGTCCGGTTCGAAAGTGCCCCTCGCCTGGCGGAGCGTGGCGACGTGGTCGATATTAACTCCTAAACGCATGCGTTCTCCTTGTGCCAATATTATAGCCGAGGCGCGGAAGTCACCGCAACCGGCCCGTAACTTTTTCGCGTCGTACTAAAATTACGTAACTATTATATACCGCTTGCCGGGCCGACGCAACCGGCCCCTCGAATCCGAAACCCACGCCGCCCAGGCGGTAAGCCTCGGGCCCGAACGCCGTCGGTAGGTCGCCGCGCAGTCGCGGCGCTCAGTCGCTCCGGCCTCCCCCGTCGTCCTCCGGCGGCCCTTCCGGTTCCTTCGCGGGACTTCCTTCCGAGGCCAAGTATTCGTCGATCAACTTTTTGATATCCAAACCCTCGTAACCCTTTCCGCGTACCTTCTCCATAACGGCGCCGTAGATCGCCGGCGCCACCTTAACGACGTGCGGCCCGAGTAAACTAGTGCTTAAATCCGTTTCGAGTTTGGGGAAAAATGGAAAGAGCGCAAAGACCAGCGCCGTCACGCTGGCGAAAACCACGCCGCGGGCGAAGCCGAAGGCGCCCCCCGCCAGCCGGTCGAACCATCCGACGAAGAGCTTTTTGGCGCCCTTGTGGAGGAAGTAACCCAGCCAGCTCGCGCCGAAGGCGATAACGCAGAATATCACGACGAAGGCCGCCAAGTTAGCCACGGCCGGCCGGGCGTCCAACCACCCCTCGATATTCCACCCCAACGCCTCGTACAACCTGAAGCCCGCTATAAGGCCCAGAATTATACCGGCCAAATTGAACAACTCGCGAAAGATGCCTCTCCTTATACCCAGGAGACAATTGATCGCGACGATCGCCGCGAGCAGAGCGTCTACCCAGTTAAGGCCGCGCATTAACTCCCCTCGTTGGGCGGAGATAATACCACTTAATATCGGTCCACGAGCACAGGTCCGTTTGTTCGTTCGCGACGACGTCGGCGTGAGAAGCGCCGGTCTCGTCGACCAACGCGACGATGACCCACGGCGCCGACGCGTCGGCACGGCTTAGGCCGAAGACAACCTTTCCCCGGGCGTAGAAACAATACGTCGGCTCGCGCCACACGCGCACGCGGACGGCGAGCGGTTTGGTCAGGAACTCGGCCGCCCCGGCCGCCGGCGTTCCTACCGCTTCTTCGCTCGTCTCCATCTCCAATACTATATGGTAAGCGTCTTTGAATAGCGCTCGCGTAGCCTCCATCTCCTCTTGAAAACGCCACGGCGCCGGGAGTCCCGTCGGCGGTTTTTCGGCCTGTAACGCGAATTTACCCGGGGAGAAGAGCGCTTCGTACGCCTCGTAGTCCGGCGCGTTATACGCCAATTTCAAGTGGTATAAGGTTTTGGCGGGGGTATACGCCGGCTTAGCCGGCGGGGCTTTTTCGGACGGGCCACACGAACAATAAGCCACAGCTAATAGGATTACGGCCGCGCGTCGCATGGGCCGAGTCTCGCCCCGGTTAAAGACGCCGGGATATCGCGACCGCCCGTCGGACGACTTCCATCGCGTCCCGGCCGAATATACGCACCATGGGCTCCTTGCCTACGGCCCCCCGGTCGAATATTATCTCCGGGACGACGCCGACGCCGGAGACGGCCTCATCCACGCCCCACTGCACGGTCCGCCCCTCGTCGCCGGCGATCTCGGCCGGTTCGCGGGCGCGGTCGAAACCCGCCCCCCGATAACTAAGGCCGGAACAGGCGGCGAGCACGTCGTCGCCGAACCGGACGTTCATGCCGGCGCGAATGGAAGCGTCGTGCTTCATAACGGCGAGTACGGCCCGCGCCATGTGGCTGCTGGCGCCGAACGCGGGCGTCCCGCAAGCCCGTACCGACGCGCCCACGCGACCGATACGCCCGGTTATGGCGCATACCTCTTCTACCGAGCGCGCGTCGGGCAACGCGTACGCTATGTTAGCCCCTACTTCGGGAATCAGTTTATAGGTGCTGCTGGCCGCTTCGAAAACGTTTACGGCGCGCAGCAAGTTGTTGTATACCCGCCACCGTTCGGCGTCGCCAAAAACCGCGGCCGTACGGCCCGGCACCAACGCGCCTTTGCCCGGCGCTATCGCGGCCGTCACCGCCGCGTTCACGTATTCCTCGGCGCGTTCGAAAGCTTCCAAAACGTCGACCCCCAAAGCCAAATAAGCCGTAACCGCAGCGGCCAGCAAACAACCCGTCCCGTGGATGTCACTTTCCACCCGGGGCCGGCGATACTCCCGCATCTCCGCGCCGGTAAATAAAATGTCGACGACGTCCGCCTTGCCGCCGACGTGGCCGCCGGTGGCCAAGACCGCCAGGCCGTAGCGCCCGTGGAAGACGCGCACCTGCGTCCTCAACTCGCCGTGGTTCTGCGCCGGCTCGTCGTCCACGAGGTACGCCAGCTCTAAGCTGTTGGGCGTCGCCAACGACGCGTGCGGTAAGATCGCGTCCCCGAAAGTTTTCTCCGGGACGCCCTCGTATAACGGTTGGCCGGCGCCGGCGTTTATTACCGGGTCGAAGACCACCGGTACGCCGTCGCCCTTAAACCTGGCCAGGTAAGGGCTCACCGCGCGCGCCAACCGGTCGGAGGCCAACATGCCGACCTTTACGGCCGCTACGCCGACGTCTTCCAATACGGCGTCCAGCTGGGCTTTCAGGTCGCGTTCGCCTACCGCCCAGAAGCCCGAGACGCCGCGCGTATTCTGGTACGTCAAAGCGGTCGCGACCGCGGCCCCGTGCACGCCGATGACGGAAAAAGTTACCACGTCCGCGGTTATGCCGGCGCCGCCGGAGGGGTCAAGGCCCCCTATGGTCAAAGCAACCTTATTTCCCATCTATTCGGCCGGCTCGCCCGCGGCCGTCACGTTCTTCGCCGCCTCGCCGGCTTCGACCGCAACGTTCCTCTCGTTAGCTTCAAAAACCTCGTCCGGGATAAGCAAGTCCGCGTCGTCAGGTATTTCCACCACTTTGAGCTCGCTGCCGTCTACGATGTGAATAGGCAATTTGGCGTTGAGGTAGTTATAAGGGTCGACCGGGACGTTGTTGATGCGGACCTCGTAATGGAGGTGACTGCCGGTTGCGAGGCCCGTCGCGCCCACCCGGCCTATTAAGTCGCCCTGCTCGACGCGGTCCCCCGCCTTGACGTCGGTCGTCGAGAGGTGGCCGTAACGCGTGGAAAAGCCGCCGCCGTGGTCGAGAAAGACCACCTTGCCGTAATACGGGTACGGGCCGGCGACCACGACGACGCCCTCGGCGGGCGCTCGCACGGGGACGCCGGGCGGGGCCGCGATATCCAACCCGGCGTGTATTTGGCCGCGCCAACGCCGCGCGCCGAAGTATGACGTCACGATTCCTTTTACCGGCGGCATATCAGGAACGTCGGCCAACAGGGAACTGCGCCGCTCCAATAAGCGCCGCAAAACCAAAAACTCTTTCTCACAGCCGGCGTAACCGACGCGAAGCCTTCGCTCGTGCCGGCCGGCCTCGGCGCGGAAACGTTCTTCGTCTAATTTATACAACGAGTCAAAATACGCGGCTTCGCTGATGGTTGGGCCCCCGGCGCCGAGTTTTTTCGCCGACTTGGCGTCGAGCTTAAAGCCGGCGATAACCCGAAGGTCGGTGTAGAATTTATCGAGCTTCTTCAACGCCGAGTCCAGTTGCTCCAAACGGAGCGCGTAATCGTCGCGCTCTTTTTGGAGTTGGAAGCTCAAATTCGATATTACCTTGTCCCGCCGCCGTACCTCTCCGCCCAGGCGCTGGTTCTCGGCCGTCAACTCCCGGTTCTGGCCGAACGTGGGGCCGACCGCGCGGTCCATAGCGCGATAGTTATAATAAAGCGCCGCGGCCACCGCGCCGGCGCCCGCCGTTAAACTGAATAGGAAGGCCGCTAACGCCGCGATAACCCCCCGCGGCAGATGGACCGATCGAACTCGCCCCGACGAATGCGAGCAGATCATTAACGTATAATCGCGTTTAAACAAAATTAATACCTCTGATTGACGGCCAATTCTACCAGAAACCGCCTCCCAAATCAACGGCCCCAGAAACGGCAAAAAACCCGGCTATCGCCGGGGTTTCCAATCGGGGTTAAAAACCTATATCCTGGGCAACAACGGTACTACCGCGGCCTTGGCCCAAGCGACGAGCAATTGCGGCCAAACGCCGAGGAGGACCGTGAAGAGGAAACAAACCAGGAGGGCCGCGGCGGCGGCGGCGGAAAGGCGCCTAAGGTCCTCGCCCGCGGCCTGCCTGAAGTACATCGGCTTCAATACGCGGGCGTAAAGGAATAGCGCCACCACGCTGGCTAAGATGGCTACTACGGCCAGGAAAATATAACCCCTGGCGATTAAAGCGGCCAATATATAAAATTTCGCGAAGAAACCGGCAAGCGGCGGTATGCCGGCAAGGGCAAGCAGGAAAACCGCAAGCGCCGCCGCGAGTACCGGATGACGTCGGCCCATGCCGCCGTAATCTTTTAAGTCGTAGCTGCCGGTGACGTGGCCGATAACGGCCACCGTTCCAAAGGCGCCGATATTCATCGCGGCGTAGAGCACGAGGTAGACGAGCACCGACGCGAAACCCAAATGCGTATCGGCCACGACCCCCAACAACGCGAAACCGGCGTGGGCGATCGACGAATACGCGAGCAGCCGTCGGACGTCGGTCTGAACGATACCGACGAGGACGCCGAACACCATCGACGCCACCGCCAGCGCCGCCACGTACTTGGTCCACCCGGCGTAAACCAGGTCCAGCGGGCCGTGCAGCGTTAGCACCAGACGCAATATGACCGCGAACCCCGACGCCTTCGATGCTACCGACAGAAAGGCCGCGACGGGCGTGGGGGCACCCTGGTACGCGTCCGGGGCCCACATATGGAAGGGCACCGCGGCGATTTTGTAACCCAGGCCGACGAGCACGAGCGCGAACGCCAGAAAGATAAATACGGGCGAAAGCGTCGCCGCGGCCCCGCTCGCCGGCGCGACGACCGTCGCGTGCCCCCAGGTATCGAACACGCGCGACATACGCGGCAGATGCGCCGCGACCGTGGCCAGGTCCGTAGCGCCGGTCATGCCGTAGAACAGGACGAACCCCAGGAGCATAACCGCGGAGGCGGCGGCGCCGTAAAGGAAATACTTCACGCCGGCCTCGGCCGAGAGCCGGTCGCCGCGGATGTAGCCCACGAGAACGTACGAGAGTATGCTCGAAAATTCGATGGCGACGTAGATGAGCACGAGGTTGGTCGCCGACGCCATAAAGGATACGGCGCACGTCACGAGTATGAGGAGGGCATAATATTCCGGCCGGTCGCTGCCCGCGAGGGGCGCGTATCCGGCCGACAGCAACGCCACGAGCGCCAACGCCGCGGTAAATATAACCACGAAGATTTCGAAGAACGGGTCAACGGTGAGCGCGCCGAACCACGACGACGCCGGCCCGCGCCCCAACGCCAACGCCGCGGCGGCCGCGGCCGCGGCCACGGCCACGGTGAAATACGGCGCCACGGCCCCGGCGAAGCGCCGCGAGGCCGCGCCCGCCGCCACCAATAACAGCGCGCCGCCGGCAAGTATCAAATGGGGCGAGAGGCTAAGCCAATTGTATTCCATAATACGCGGCCGCCTACTTAATAGCCGTCATAACGCGCGAGAGCTCAGTAAGGGCGGGGTTCATCAACTTAATTAAAACCGACGGGTAAACGCCGATGAGGACCATGAGCACCATTAGCGGTACCAAGGTCACGAGTTCGCGGAAATTTATGTCCGCTAAATTCTCCCACCGCGGGTTCAACGTGCCCAGGAACATGCGCCGTATGGTCCACAGGAAGTATGCCGCCGTTATCACGATGCCCGCGCCCGAGATTATGACCAGCACCGGGAAGACCGGGAAGCTGCCGGCGAGCGATAAAAATTCCGACACGAAGCCGGCGAGACCCGGCAACCCGAGGGAGGCGAACATCGTGAACGACATGATGCCGAAGTATACCGGCACCCGGACGGCGAGGCCCGAAAACGCCTCGATGTCGCGGACGTGGGCGCGGTCGTAGAGGACGCCCACCAAAAGGAACAAGGCGCCCGTAATGATGCCGTGATTGAACATCTGCATCACGGCGCCGTTAAAGGCCGTGGGCGTCATAGCCGCGATACCCAGGAGCACGAACCCCATGTGGCCTACCGACGAGTACGCGATGAGCTTCTTGAGGTCCTTCTGGGCCATGGCGACCAGCGAACCGTATACGATATTTATAACGCCCAGTATCGCCAGCGGCCACGCGAACCAGTGCGCGCCCTGCGGCAATATCGGGTAAGAGACGCGGAGAAGGCCGTAACCGCCCATCTTTAACAATACCCCGGCTAGCAGCACCGAGATCGCTGTGGGCGCCTCGACGTGGGCGTCGGGCAACCACGTGTGGAAGGGGAAAACCGGGATTTTGATGGCGAAGCCGACGTAGAAAGCCAGAAAAACGACGATCTGGAACGCCCGCAGGAAGGTCCCCTGTTGCCGCAGAAGCTCCAGCATGTCGAAGGTGTGGGGTTGGGCCGTGAAGTACAACGCCAGGATTCCCAAGAGCATCACGACGCTTCCCAACAACGTGTAGAGGAAAAACTTTATGGCGGCGTACTCGCGCCTCTCGCCCCCCCAAATGCCGATGAGGAAGTACATCGGCACCAGCATGATTTCCCAGAAGAAGTAGAAGAGGAAAAGGTCCAACGCGACGAAAACGCCCAACATCCCGGCCACAAGCAAAAGGTATAACGCGTAATATTCCTTAATCCGTTCTTTTATGGAGAAGGAGGCGATGGCGGCTAAAAACGACAACAGCGTAGTGAGGATGAACAGCGGCATCGAGAGGCCGTCGACGCCGAGGTGGTAGAAAACGTTGACCGAGGGAATCCACCGGTGCAGCTCCTCGAACTGCATCGCGCCGGTAATCCCCGGGTCGAACGCCACAAGCGCCCATACCGAAAGACCCAACGCCACGGCGGTGAAGGCCACGCCCACGGCCCGGATGCCGGTCACCCACCGTTCGGGCAGGAGCAGGACCACCACCATCCCCACGACCGGCGCAAAGACGGTTGCGGTTAAAATGGGAAATGCCATCGCCATAGCCTCCTAAACAACATGCGCGCGCGGACGCGCCATCAGCGCACGCCCGCGAATTTTTCCACCTCTTCCGCCTCGGCTTCGGAACCGTAAGCCGGAACGGTGCCCGGCGCAAGGTCCGAATACATGTAAGCCGCCTTCAACGTCAGCGCCGCCTCGGCCCGCCGCCCCAAATGGTACTGCGCCCGGCCGAGCAAATGCAACGCCGCGACCGCCCTTATGGTCTGCGGATACGCCGCTACCAACTTCTCCGCCTGGGCCGCAACCTTTTCGTAGTCGTCCGCGCGGAGCGCCGCGGCTAGTTCCTCGTACAAACCCGCCAGCTCCGGCGGCTCCGGCGGTATCCGCTCGAGGTACTCGGTCGATTTTGCGTCGTTCCCGTCGGCGTATTCCACCTGACTCAAGAGCAAGTACGCCAAGAAGCAGCCGTCGTCTTCCCGCAACGCTTTCTCCAAGCTATCCCTGGCGCCGTTTAATTTGCCGGCCCCTATAGCGTCAATGCCTTTCCAGAAATATTCGCGGCACGTCGCGTCGCGGGAAATTACCGCCGCGTACGGCGCGGCCTCGTCGCCGGCAACGGCCGTCCCCGCCGCCATAGCGGCGATTAAAACCGCCAAAAACGCCGTTCGCATAGACTTCATAACCGCCTTACGTAAACCACGAAACCGTTGTCGGCGCTAGCCGGGCCGCCGCGGGCCAACTCGAAACCGACCTTTACCAACCTTTCGTCCGGCACCGCCGTCGGCGCGCATATGCAAGCCGCGCCCCGCGAAGCCATCGCCGCGCCGAACGCCGAAAACGCGCTTGCGACGTCGGCGTCCGCTAAGCCGTCGGCGGTCACGGCCGCCAGGAGGTAACCAGGCCGCGCCGCACCGGCCGGCGCTCCAGCCAACGCCGCGGCTTTCCAACCCCCCAGCGCCATGTCGGCGCCCCCCGCGAGCCGGGGCCAAAGCGAGCGCCAACGTCGCCTCCGCCTCAGCCACCCCGCCGGTCCTTCCAAATCCGTCGTACCGCATATCACGCCTGCCATGTTGCCCCCTTCCAGCAGGGCCGCGGTCCCGACGGTGTAGTCGCGGTTGGCGTAGGCGTCGTAAAACGCGCCCAGCACGGCCTTAGCGTCTTTGCCGCGGTAGCACCACGGCCGCGTCGCTCGGTGGAGCGCGACGACCTTCCTTATGTGCGACTCGTTTAACGGCACTATTTTCACCCCGCCCCCTAGAGTATTACCAATACCACGATGAGGATCGCGACGACGCCGCATGCCAAGATTACCAAATACTCCTGGACGTAGCCGGTCTGGACGCGGCGGAAAATTTTCCCGAAGCCCTGCGTCGACCGGCCGGCGAGATTAACCAGGCCGTCTACCGCCGCCAGGTCGAACCACCCCTTGAACTTCGACCACAAGACCGTGAGCCAGGCGGTGCGGTTCACCGCGCCGTCAACGACGTAATTGTCGAATATTCCCCACAGCCGGGCGACGAGCACGGTCCCCTTGACGAATAAGAAGCCGTATACGTCGTCGAAGAAATACTTGCGCTCGAGCACGAACGCCACCGGCCGGAAGGTCCGATAAATCTTTTCGACGGAATAGACTTTTAAATGGTATAACGCCCAGGCGAGCGCGATGCCGGCCGCGGCCAGCGCGAGCGACGCCCCCGCGACGCCGACGTTAACGCCGTGGTGTTCGCCGACGACGTGGAAGCCGGCTACCCAGGCGAAACCCTTCCCCACGCCGGGTATCCCGACCCACCCCGCGCCCACCGCCAATACGCAGAGTACTACCATCGGCCCCAGCATGTTCCAAGGCACTTCGTGGGCGCGCTCCGTTTTTTCGCGCGCCTTGCCGCCGAAGGTTATAAATATGGCGCGGAACATGTAGAAAGCCGTCAGGAAGACGGTGAAGAAGGCGGCGAAGGCCAAGTACCAGCCGCCGCGGTCGACTACCGCCGCCAGGATTTCGTCTTTGGAGAAGAAACCGGAGAACGGCGGCACGCCCGCCAGCGCCAACGCCGCCAGCACGAAGGTCGCCGCGGTCCACTTCATCCTCCGGCCCAAGCCGCCCATCTCGCGTATGTCGTTGGTGTGGCAGGCGTGTATGACGGCGCCGGCGCCCAAAAAGAGTAGGGCCTTAAAAAACGCGTGGGTATAGAGGTGGAAAATACCCGCGGCCTGGCTGCCGCACCCCAGCGCGAGCATCATATAACCCAGCTGGCTTATGGTGGAATAGGCGAGGACGCGTTTGATGTCGATCTGGACTACGGCTATGGTCGCGGCCATAAGGGCCGTGGTAGCGCCTATATACGCTACCACCTCCGAGGCGGCGGCGGCGGCGACGAATATGGGGAACGAACGGGCGACGAGGTAAACGCCGGCGGCTACCATCGTCGCGGCGTGTATCAACGCGCTGACCGGCGTCGGGCCCTCCATAGCGTCGGGCAGCCATACGTGGAGCGGCAATTGCGCCGACTTGCCCACCGCGCCCGCGAAGATGAGCAACGCGATGACCGTCACCATCGCCGGCGCGAGCGCCCCGTACCCGACCAGGCCGAAAATAGTCCCGAAATGGAACGTACCCGTCAGCGTGAAAATGAGTATTATGCCGATTAACAGGCCGACGTCGCCGAGACGGGTGGTTATGAACGCCTTCATGCCGGCGTCGGCCGCCTCCGGCTTCTCGAACCAGAACCCGATTAATAAGTACGACGTAAGGCCGACCAATTCCCAGAAGACAAACGCCTGCAAATAATTGTTGGCCAGGACTAAACCCAGCATCGCCGCCGAGAAGAGGTTCAGATACGCGAAGTAGCGGCCGTAGAGTTTGTCGCCCGACATATAGCCGGTCGAGTAGATGTGAATCATGAACGATACGGTCGCGACGACGACGGCCATTATGCCGCCGAAGCGGTCGAGTTGGAAGCCGACGTCCAGCGCGACGTCGCCTACCCGGAGCCAAGTATAGGAGAAATCGCCGCCGTAGCCGAGCAGGATGCGGACGAAGAGCGCTACCGCGGCCGCGAACGACACGCCCAGCGCGGCGACCGGCGCGATCGCGGCCTTGGGCTCGCCCATCCGCTTGCCCCATAGGATGGCGATCAAAAAACCCAACAACGGCGCGAAATTTACTACTAAGGCTAGCCAGACCATGTTCTTAGTTTTACTCCGCCAGTACCGGTTCCCCGTTGTCCGGGACGGCGTTCGTTTCTCCCGTAAGGCCTTCGCCGGCCGGCACTAACCTTAACGTGTCTATCATTTTCGCCGCGGCGGCCTCGACGGCGCCTTCCGCCGTATACGGATAAGAGACCTCCAAACGGTAGTACGTTTTCCCTGACGCCAGGAACGCGGCCTTTAATCGCCGTCGCTCGTTCCCTTCGCCTATCTCGTACGAAACCCGCAAGCCTTCTTCCGCCCCCGCGGCCTCGAGTTCCGCTTGGCTCAGGGGCTCCGCCTGGGCCTCGAACGAGCTCGACGCCCCGAGCCGGCGTTGGTATAAGCCCGCCCAGATGACGACGTTCAAATACGCGGCGCCGCGCCGCACGAGCACAACGTCCAAACCGGCGTAAGGGCCTTCCGGCCAACTCAGGTGGAGCGTCGCCGCGTTGCCGCCTTCGACGGGAGCCGGCTTCTCCGCTTCGTAACCGGCCGGCACCTCGACCGCTACGCCGAGCGCCTCGTCGGTAAAAAGCTCATACTGGCCGGACGCGACGTTCGCAAGCAAGCAAAGCGCTGCCCAGGCCGCGGTTGCGGTTGTCCGCCCCACTTGAAAACTCAGCCGCGCAGCTCGCGCAGGTCGTCGACGGCAACGGTCCCGCGCGCGCGATAAATGGCTAAAATCAAGGCGAGGCCCACGACGGCCTCGGCCGCCGCGACCGTTATAACGAACAGGGCGAACAGTTGGCCGTCGAGGCGCTCGGGCCCATATACGCGGTCGAAGGTAACCAACGCTACGTTCACGGCGTTGAGCATAAGCTCGACGCCCATGAGAACGCCGATGGCGTTGCGCCTGCTCAGCACGACCAGCAGGCCGATGCCGAAGAGGAGTACCGATACGCCGACGAAGTGGAGCGGCGTTATGGTCATCTCGGCTCCTCCTTCCGGGCCAATACTATGGCGCCGACGAGCGCGCCTAACAACAACAGCGATATGACTTCGAAGGGCAACAGGTACGTCGAGAGGAGGCGGCCGGCCAGCTCCTCCAGGGCGCTGCTCGCGGGCATCGGCGCTATCGGCGGCAACTCCACCTTCCACATCACCAGCGCCGTCACCGCCGCCAAGCCGAGCGCCACCACCGCCGCGGGCACGAGCGCCCGCGTATATTGCGGGACGTGTCGCGCCGTGATGCGTTGCGTCAACATCACGGCGAAGAGGATGAGCACCGCCACCGCGCCCACGTAAATTAAAACCTGGACGCCGGCCAGGAACTCGGCCCCCAAGAGGATGAAAAGCGCCGCCACGGCCAAGAGCGCGAGGATTAAACTCAGGCCGGCGTGAAAGAGATTCCGGAGTAGGAGCACGCCCAGCGCGCCGACGTTCTCGACGCCGGCGACGGCGTAAAACGCCAATATATAAACCCAGTCGCTCATGACCTCAACGTAAACGCCGGAATAACTAACGGCCTTCCGGTTCCATCCATTCCAGCAAGTAGCGGTTGGCGGCGGCGCCTTCGGCCCGATCCTCCAAAACGGTTACCCGGATGTTATAGCACCCCAGAGCTTCGAGGCCGCCCTTCAAAACCCCTTTTATGAAATTGACGTTGGCGATAACGGCCGTTTCGCGCAAGATCGCGCGCCCCGGGCGATATTCCTCCAAGACCCACTCGCCCGCCTCGCGTCCCCTTACGTTGTTGCGATACATCTCCGGAAGTATTTCGGCCAACTTACGACTTGAGTCGACGCCGAACTCTTTGAAATTGTCTTTCGATATTTCAATAAGATAACTGCCCAGTAGAACCATCACTTCGGGAGATATGTAGTCTATTAAATACTGTATCGATTCCAGATACGGCCGGGCATCGTACCAGGCTTCCGGGTCGATCTCATCTTCGAAATACCGGCCGAGCTCCGGGGGCAATATTCCGCCGATATGCGGAAACACGGCCTTAATGGCTTGATAGTATACGCCTCGACACTCGATCGAAAAATCCATTCCGCTGAAGCCGACGCCTCCCTCTCCGCTCGCCGCGCCCGGCCGTTACTTTTTAAACTCCGGCGCGAGCTGGCGCGAGAGCAATTTGGGAATGTCGTAAATTAATTCGGCTTTATCATAAACCGACATCTCGTACTCCGGGATCATCACGAGGGTGCCGAAGTTGCAGGCCTCGACGCACAGGCCGCAGTATATGCACAGGCCCATATCTATTACGTAACGGTCCAGGACGAAGCCCTTTACGCCCTCCTCCTTGTGGCGCTCGAGGGTGATGCACGCCGCCGGGCAGATCCGTATGCACTGGCCGCACGCCGTGCACTGGTGGCGCCCCTCGTCGTCGGGGACCATCGCGACCCGGCCCCGGAACCGCGGCCACTGGGGGAAGCGCTCCTTGGGATACTGAACCGTTATAGCGGGGCGCAAGAAGTGTTTGGTCGTGGTGACCAACCCGACGACCAGCCACCACGCGCCCTTTACCAACCTCGCGATAGCCCGAAAAACTATCATCCCTTATATTAAAACCACGATTAAGCCGGTTATGATCAGGTTAAGAAACGCGAGCGGCAGCAAGAACTTCCACGCGAACGCCATCAGCTGGTCGACGCGAAGGCGGGGATAGGTCCACCGGAAGAACATCAACAGCAACACGATGGCAAATGATTTGCCCAGGAACCAGAACTCGCCCGGCAGCCACGGCCCCTGCCACCCGCCCAAAAAGAGGGTGGCCGCTATGGCCGATACCAGGAACATGTTCGCGAACTCGGCCAGGAAGAACATCGCGAACTTCATGCCGGAGTACTCGACGTTGAAGCCCGCCACGAGCTCTTGCTCCGCCTCCGGGATGTCGAACGGCGTGCGGTTCACCTCGGCCGTGGCGGCGATGACGTAGATGACAAACGCCAGCGGCTGGTAGGCCACGAACCAAACCCGGCTTTGGGCGTCGACGATGGCCCCCAGCCTCATCGAGCCGGCGAGCATGATGACGCCCAGCGCCGAGAGCACCAGCGGCACTTCGTACGAGACCAGCTGCGCCGCCGAGCGGAAGCCGCCCAACAGCGAGTACTTCGAGCCCGACGCCCAGCCGCCCGCGATAATGGCGATGACGTTGATGGTGGTTACGGCGAAGAGGAAGAGCACGCCGATGTTGAGGTCGCGGACGATGGCCCCGTCGCCGAAGGGGATGACGACGAAGGCTACGACCGTGGGGGCGAAGGCCAGGAAGGGCGCTATATTGAAGACCGGCCGGTCGCAGCCGCGCGGCGTCGTGTCCTCTTTTTGCACCAGCTTCAACGCGTCGGCCACGGTCTGGACGGCGCCGTGCCAGCCGACGCGCATGGGCCCGAAGCGCTGCTGTATGTGCGCCGAAACCTTGCGCGTGAGCCAGATGAGGAACAAGACCAACGCCGCGATGAAGCCGGCGATCAAAACGCCGTTCACGACCATCTGCCCCGCCGGAACGAACTCCGGGGGCAGGCCGTAGGCCGCCACCACGCCCTTCCACCATTCGTTGAGCCGCGAGAGTATGGGGTAAATTATCACGCGTTTCGCAACCGGCGCTATCTATCGACGTCGGGCAAAATGACGTCCAGCGAACCGAATATCGGCACGATGTCGGCGAGGTAGACGCCCCGGAGCAGCTCCCGTATCATGGAGAGGTTGTTGAAAGAGGGGGTCCGCAGTTTGTAGCGGTACGGTTTGTCGGTTCCGTCCGAGACGAGGTGCAGGCCGTAGTCGCCCCGGGGCGACTCGACCCGTACGTATACCTCGCCCGCCGGAACCTTCGGGAACTTGGATACTTTCTCTTTCTGCGTCGGCCCCTCCGGCAAGCCTTCCACGCATTTCTTTATCAGGGCGTGGGAGGCGCGCATCTCGAGGAGGCGGGCGAGGTAGCGTTCGTAGCAGTCGCCCCTCGAGAGCACTACCGGTTTATAACCCAACTCGCCGTACGCCTCGTACGGCATATTTTGGCGAAGGTCGAAATCTACGCCGGATGCCCGCAGGTTGGGGCCGGTCCAGCCGTAATTGACCGCCCGGGGCGCCGCCACGACGCCGACCCCCTTCGTCCGCGCCAGGAAGATCTCGTTCTCGTTCAGGATGCGCTCGTAGTCGGTTACCCGAGAGGGGAAGACCTTGACGAATTTCTCCACCGCCGGGAAAAACGACTCCGGCAGGTCGGCGGCGACGCCGCCGAAGCGGACGTAGTTGAACGTCAACCGCTGGCCCGAGGTCATCTCCAACAGGTCCATGGTGAGCTCGCGCTCGCGGAAGCCGTAGAGGAAGGGCGTCACGGCGCCGAGGTCAAGCGCGAAAATGCCGAAGAAGATGCAGTGGGAAGCGATGCGGTTGAGCTCCATGAACATCGTGCGGAGGTACTTCGCCCGCGGCGGAACCTCTATCTCCATGAGCTGCTCGACCGCCTCGCAGTGCGCGACGCTGCAGAACATCGAGCTCAAGTAGTCGACGCGGTCGGCCATCGGCAGGAATTGAATGTAGAGGCGGTTCTCGGCCATCTTCTCCATGGAGCGATGGAGGAAGCCTATATGCGGCTCGCAGTCGACGACGCGCTCGCCGTCCAACGTCAACACCATGCGGAAGACGCCGTGGGTCGACGGGTGCTGCGGGCCCATGTTGACCTGGAACTCTTCGGTATGTATCGCCGTATCGGTGGCCATAGGACGCGCTTAGAAACCTGGAGCTATTTCGCCGGCATCTTGTCCGGAAACGGCACGTAATCGTCGTTCTTGAAATCTTTGAGGAGCGGGTGGCCCCGAAACCCCTCGGGCGTCAGGATGCGCGTGAGGTTGGGGTGGCCGTCGAAGGTGACGCCGAAGAGGTCGTAGACCTCGCGCTCGAGCCACTCCGCCGCCGCGTAGAGGTGCGCTACCGACCGGGCAACGCCGCCCCGCCGCGCCACGTCGGCCTTGACCATAAACATATGCTCGTATTTATAGGAGAAATAGTGATAGACGAGCGTTATCTTGTCCTCCGCGGGGAAGTCCACGGCGGTGACGTACATTAAGTAATCGAAGGATAGTTCGGGCTCGTCGCGCAGGAAGCGCGCCACCCGGGCGACGGCGTCGGCCTGCACCCGCACGAAGGGGATGCGGTTCCCCTCGTTCGTCTCGACGACGGCGCCGCCGAACCTGTCTTTGATTACGTTGGCTATGTGCTCGAAAGGTAATCCGGCCATAGATGGTCGCTTCGCGACGCGCCGAAAAAACAGCGAGCAAGAGAGTCAGGCGGACGTGATTACTTCGTCAAAATCCAGCGGCCGTCGAGGCGCTCGGGCGGCGCCTGGTCCTCGGGGAAGTTGCCGAACGCCTGCAGGAGGCTCTCGCGTTTTATCTTCTCCTGGAGCCTAAGGCAGCCGTGCATAAGCGCTTCGGGGCGGGGCGGACAGCCCGGCACGTAGACGTCCACCGGTATGATCTTATCTATGCCCTTGAGGACGCTATAGGCGTCATAGTAGAAGCCGCCGCCGGAGATGGCGCAGGAGCCCATGGCGATGATGTAGCGCGGCTCGGCCAGCTGCTCCCACAACCGGCGGATGCGCGGCGCCATCTTGAGGGTGATGGTTCCGGAGATGAACATCAAATCGGATTGGCGCGGCGTCGCCCGGAACATCATGCCGAAGCGGTCGAAGTCGTAGCGCGACGCGCCCGCGGCCATCATCTCGATGGCGCAGCAGGCGAGGCCGAATATCATATACCAGATGCTCGAGGCGCGCGACCAGTTGAGCAGCTTCTCGAGGCTCGTCGTGACGATGCCGCCGCCGGGCAATCTTTCCCAGTATACCGGGAGCTTCGCGACTACACCCACTTCAGGCCCCCCTTGCGCCAGGCGTACGCCAGCGCCACAAGCAGGATGCCCACGAATACCATCATTTCGAAGAACGCGTAGAGGCCCAACTTCTTAGCCGCGACGGCCCAGGGCAAAAGAAAAGCCGCCTCGACGTCGAAGACCACGAACGCCAAGGCCACGACGTAAAAGCGGACGTTATACCGGACCCACGACGTGCCGCGAGTGGTCTCGCCGCACTCGTAGATGTCGCCCTTTATGCGCCCGGGCCGCTGAGGACGTATAAACCACGCGCCGATAAGGGCCGCGGCGACAAAGAAAATGCCGAAGAAGATGAAGAACGCCACGAACGCGTAATCGGTAAGCAAAAGCAGGACCTCGCGGAAATTTTCCCACTCGATAACACACCTCGGCGCCGAAGTCAAGCATTTTGTGACAATTGGCACGGATTGACGGCGGCGCCGCGCCGTGCTAATATTATAGTTTAATATGCCGTTCGCGCGATACGTACGGAAAATAACCGACCGGTCGCCGGCTGAGCTCTTCCGGGAAGCGGAAAAACGCGCCCGGGTGGCGCTCAAACTGGAGCGGCGGTTGGGCCGGGGCCGGGCCCTCACGCCCTACGCCGTGAGCTTCTGGGTCACGCGGCGGTGCAACCTCAGCTGCGAGATGTGCTGGGTCGAGCATTCGCGCCGGCTCGAGGGCGACGCGTACCTCCGCCCCGGCGACGAATTGACGCTGGACGAACTTAAGGGCGTTATAGACGACGTCGTCCGGTGGCGGCCGCGCGTGGGCATAACCGGCGGCGAGCCCTTCGTCCGGGGCGACACGCTGGATTTCATCGCGTACGCCAAAAGCCGGGGTTTACGCTGCGGCGTAAATACCAACGGCACGTTCCTCGGCCGCGACGCCCGGGAGCTGGTGGCCAGCGGCTTAGACAGCGTAATGGTCTCGGTGGACGGTCCGCCCGCGGTCCACGACGGCCAACGTCGTTCGCCGGGCTCCTTCGCGCGGACGAAAGAAGGCCTCGACGCCTTGCTCGCGGCTCGAGCCCGGCGGCCCCGCGGCCGCACGCCGTACGTAAAAATCACCTGCACGATAACGGACGCTAACGTCGCCTCGCTCGCGAGCCTCCCGGCGCTGTTCCTCGAGCTGCCCCTCGACGAATTTACCTTCCAACATCAATGGTTTACGGACCAGCGAACCGCCGACGCGCAGCGGGCGTTGTTCGCCGAGCTTTTCGGCCAGGACACGACGTACCTGCAAGGCTTCGTAACCGCGGACCTACCGCCGGTGGACGTCGACGCGTTGTGGCGCCAGGCAGCGACGATAAGAAGTAGACGTTGGCCCTTTCAGGTCAACTTTTACCCGGACCTCGACGAATCGCAATTACGATTATTTTATGAAAACCCGGGGTATAGCTTCCGCCCGGCGTGTTTTTCGCGGTGGCTCCGGGCGGACGTACTACCGGACGGAACCGTATCGCCGTGCGTCGGCCTCGACGTCGGCAACGTACGCCACAAGCCCTTCAGCGAAATATGGAACGGCGCGGCGTTCCGCCGCTTTCGCGCCGAGCTCGCAAACAGGGGCGTCTTCGCGGGCTGCAGCCGATGCTGCGGTTTGTTCAGCGACTAAGCCGAAAGGCCGGTGGTTGAGTCACAAAACGGGACGTATTAACATAAAGAGTTGTCTGGCGACAATTCTTTTTAACTCTATGTCGGGTCAAAGTAGAGAGATTTCCGAACGGTGGGGCGTTTGGCGGCTGGGGCTCGAGCGCTTCGGGCCGTTCGGCTTCGCCGCGTTCAAGGCCGCCGTCAGCGTGGCCTTCGTCTCTTACTATGTCTGGCGTTTCTCGCGGACTATGTATATCGCCGACGGCCCGGGGCGCGGCATCGAGGCGTATCGCCTCGCGTACGCCGGGTTCAGGCTCTTTTCCAAGCACCAGTTTCCGCCGCTACCGCTGTGGATATGGGCGGGCCTCCTCAAGATCTGGCCCGACATTTATTTCACCGGCACGGCGATTAACGTCGTAGCCGGCGCCGGCGTGGCCGCGTTCATTTACCTCTTGGGGAAACGGCTGGCGGGGCCGCTCGCCGGGGCCGTAGCGGCGATTATATTCACCTTCTCGCCGGTACACCACAACCTCACGCTTTCGATGGGGATGGCCGAGCCCATGTTTTACCTCGGCCTGGTATCCGGCATTTTCTTTGCCGCCCGGGCCGAAGCCGGCCTGCGCGGGGCGTGGGCCGCGGCGTTCTGTTTCGCGGCGGCGGCGCTTTCGCGCTACGAGGGGACGTTATTCCTCTTGCTCTACGCGGGATATCGCGTCTTTCGCCAGCGGCCGCGGGGCGTCGGCGGGTGGTTATTGTGGGCGGCGCCGTTGGCCTTGGCCGGCGTCTTCGTGGCCCACAAAGGGTTGCTGCCGCGCCAGGTCGGCCTTTGGCCCGCGCTGGCCGGCGTCAAGGCCGATACCGCCGCGGTGCTAAGCAACCCCACCTGGTACCGCCGCCTCGGCTACGGTTTCTACCGGACGCTGTTCGACGGCCGGGCCACCGCGGCGTTGGGGTTCGCGGGGGCGGCGCTGGTATTCCGCCGGCGTTGGCGGACGGCCGACCGGTTGATGATATGGAGCGGATGGGCGATAATGTTCGCGGCCCTTATTTTCATCGCCGTCGCCGTAGGGTTGGGGTTCTGCCCGGAGCGCTACTTCGCGACGCCCCTTCTACTTATCTTCCCCTTCGCCGGCCTGGCCGTGGTCGAACTCGTCCGGTTCGCGAAGTCGACCGTCAAAACGGTCATCGTCGGCGCGGTGCTGGCCGCGGCGTTAATAATAACCGTCGGCTGGGACGCCGTCATCGAGAAACCGGGGTACGGTTTCCCGGGGCCTTGTATCACCCACCCCGCCTTGGCCACCGAGACGGCCTTAAAGTTGAGGGAGTTATGGCGCCAAGGCAGCCTGGGCCCCGAAGAGGTCGTCCTCATCGAAATAGGGGAATCGGGGGCGAAGGGCCCCTGGCAGTTCGAGGAATACCCCTTGCGAGCGTATAGCGACCACCCGCCCCACTTCCTCTGCGAACCCAAGTCCGAACTGGAGGGCGAGCTGCGATACCTGGTACCCCTCATGCGGGAGAACTACATT
Organism: uncultured bacterium; assembly: GCA_964563535.1. GTDB lineage: Bacteria > RBG-13-66-14 > B26-G2 > WVWN01 > WVWN01 > WVWN01. The sequence goes on from CAZLXP010000005.1 coordinate 24,234, forward strand.
CGCATCGCGATAATTTTAAGCGACGAAAATCGCGAGCGCGTCCGGTGGTACTACGACGACATTTGCCGCGCCGCCGTCGTTTACGAAAACCCGAACCAGACCATCGTAGTCCTGCGTGACGGTTGGCGAGAAATCCCCGATTTCTCGTCGAAAATATGCCGGCAACTGGTTACGGTATACGACGTCTCGCCCTAAGGCCGTCCGCGCCCGGTTTTAAGCACGCCGAGCCTTAGCGGCTTGGCCCGAAATCGGCCCTGGGGTTCACGAAACGGGAACGGATTATTTCGAAATGGTTTTACGTTTTAAAAAACGCGCGTGGCTCGGCGCCCTGGCCCCGTGGGGCTTTTTCGCCCTAAAGGTTTTCGTATCGATATATTTCCTCCATCGCTACTTGCCCCGGTATTTAAGGTTGACCTACATCGCCGACGGCCCGGCACGCGGCGTAGAGGCGTATAACCTGGCGTTCGGCCACTTCGGCATTTTTAAAACCTACCAATTTCTTCCGCTCCAGCTTTGGCTTTGGGCCGGCCTACTTAAAATCTACCCCGATATATACTGGACGGGCACCGCGTTGAACGTCGCCGCCGCAGCCGGCACGGCGGCCCTTTTATATTTGCTCGGCCGCGAGCTGGCCGGCCCCGCGGCGGGCGCGGCCGCCGCCCTTCTATTCATCTTCTCGCCGGTCCATCATTTCCTAACCCTCTCGGAGGGGATGGCGGAAAGCCTTTTCTTTTTTTGGAATGCGGCGGGTATCTTTTTGGCGAGCCGGGCGGCAAGGGAAGGCCGCGGCGCCTGGGCCGCGGGGCTTTGCTTCGGCGCGGCGGCTTTGACCCGTTACGAAAGCGCGGCCTTGCTAATTTTATATTCGGCGTACCGCTTGTTCCGAGCCCGGCCTCGGGGCGTCGGCGGGTGGTTGTTGTGGGCGGCGCCTATGGCAATCGTGGCCGTACTGATGGGTCAAAAGGCCATGGTCGCCGCCTACCAGGGGGTCTGGACGGACCTCGCGGGTGTAAAGACCGACAGCGAGGTGATTTTACCCCACGCCCGGTGGTTCCAACGGGTGCTCTACGGCTTAACGCGCGTTTGGCGGGACGGCAGGGTCTTCGGCCTCCTGGGCGTGTGCGGGGCCGCCGTCGTTTGGACCCGAGGTTTCCGTAAAGAAAACCGGCTGTTAATCTGGAGCGGCCTCGTCGCCCTCCTGGTCGGGATTTCGGCGGTGTTCGCGATAGTGGGATTGGGCCTCGGGCCGGAGCGGCATTTCGCAATCGTCCTTATGTTCTTGTTCCCCTTCGCCGGCCTGGCCATGGTAGCAATGTGGCGGTGGGCGCGGGGGCTCGGGGCTAAAATCGGCGTGGCCGTATTATTGGCGGCCACGGCCGCCTACACCGTATACTTCGACGCCGCCATCAAAGACTACGGTTACGGCTACGTCGGGCCTTGCTGGACGTGCCAGTCGGTCGACGCCGAACTGGCGTTGAAATTGCGTGACCTCTGGCGCCGGGGGGAACTGGCGCCGAACGAGATCATATATATGGAGGAAAACAAAGACAATTACAGCAACTACGCCGTCCAAACGTACAGCAACCATCCCCTCAATTTCTACATCTGCCCGGCTTGGCAGATAGAAAGAGACCTCTGGTACTTGAAGTATATTTTAAACCGAAACGAAATAAGGATAGCCATCTTCGTAAATGAAAAAACGCGCCGCCGCATAAAACCCTTCTACCGCAGCTATAAGAGATTCGCCGTCATATATCAGAACCCCGTACACACCGTCGTCGTCCGCCGCGTCGGTTGGCGCGAAGGCGTACCGGACCTTTCGTCAACGCAGGCGCCGGCAGAGTCTAAGGTCATCCGGTAAAAAAGTAGGACCGACGGCTCGAGCGGAAAAGCCCCGCCCCGAGACGCGCCGGTGCCGGGCGGGTTTCGCGGTTAACGCCGCCCGAAAAATAAAGGCGCCCGCGGGGCGCCCTCGCCGCGTTTACCGGCTTCCAGTTAGTCTAAAACGCGCTCCGGCATCCCCAGACGCACCAAACCGAGATTCAAAAAGCCGTTGACGATCTTCAACAGATTAAGCTGGTCGTCGATCTTCAACTCCTTCGCCATATCCCGGATCGTTAACCCCTGATCCGCCAGGCGAAGAACGCCCTCCTCGACGCCGGAGAATTCGTAATCGCCCCGCAGCAACTCGGCCAAAGGCCTCGTCTCTTTGCGAACGACGAGGTCAACGGACGGTATCCTCTTGCTAAGGCGCTTGTAGTCGTCGACCCGCTTGGTGGACTCCATAACGATCTCGGTTACGGATATCGAGACCGTGATATCCTCGTCGAGGCGGTAGGGCGCGAGTTCGTACGTAAAGGTCCCGTCCTCGATGAGGAACATATCGAACAGTTTTATCTTGATCTTACGTTGAATAAATTCGACCAGCGTCTCACGGTCGATGACGCCGCGGTGAAGCAGGTACGTGCCGAAACGCGGACGGTCGGGGCTCAGGGCCTCGTAATCGGCCAACGCCCCCTTCAATTGCTCTTGCGCGATCGCGCCGGCGTTGACGAGGTCTTCGCCTAACGGCGCGTATTGCTTGTTGGAATCGGCGTAGATAACGAAACCGTCGGCGAAGTACGTCCGGTACCAGATGCCGTGCTCGTCGTCCACGGTCAAGACGCAGGTGCGGCGCCCCAACTGGACGATTTGGAAAAGGTCGACCAGCGTCAAATCCCTTATATTCCCTATAACCGCCATAAAATCGGACCGCCTGGGCTAGCGTACGCGCTATCCTCTTGGTTGGGATTATAACAGCGTCGCCGGCGCAGGTCAAGCGCGCCGGCCGCCGGTTACCCTTGACCGAGGCGCCGATTTCGGTTATATTCACCGGGCAAAGTTCTTTTCCGGAAGTTCCTTGACCGGAGGACGAAAAAATGACTACGAAAAAACCGACCCTTTCCGCCCGGGCCGGCGCGTTGCCCGCGTCTCCCATCCGCAAACTAATACCGCTGGCCGACGGCGCCAAAAAACGCGGCATCCACGTCTACCACCTCAACATAGGCCAGCCGGATATCCCGTCCCCCGAGGCCTTCCTGAAAGCGCTGGGCGAATACCCGGATAAAGTGATCGCCTACGGCCGCTCCGAGGGCGAGGTGGCGCTGCGCGAGGCCTACCGCGAATACTATGGCCGCTTCGGCATCGAGCTTACGCCCGATGAGATTCTGGTAACGACGGGAGGCTCCGAGGCGTTGCTCTTCGCGTTCTTTTGCGTAGCCGGCGTCGGCGACGAGATACTCGTCTTCGAACCGTTCTACACTAACTACAACGGCTTCGCGGCCGTCGTCGGCGTTACCCTCAAGCCGCTGGCTACGGAGCCGGCCGCCGGCTACCATTTGCCGCCGCGCGACGTCATAGCGGCCGCCATCGGCCCCCGCACCCGCGCCGTCGCGATCTGCAGCCCCAACAACCCCACCGGCACCGTCTACGGCGAAGGGGAATTAAACATGGTCGCGGAGCTGGCCGAAAAACATAATCTCTTCGTCATCGCCGACGAGGTTTACCGTGAGTTCGTTTACGACGGCCTGAGCCACTCGTCAATGTTGACCCGGGCCGCGGTCGCCGATAGGGTAATCGTCACCGACAGCCTGTCGAAGCGGTTCAGCGTGTGCGGCGCGCGCGTCGGGTGTTTGGTTTCGCGCAACGCCGAAGTAATCGCGGCCGCGCTCAAGGTCGGCCAGGCGCGGCTGTCGCCGCCGGTGATAGAAGAATTCGCCGCCGCCGCGGCGTTGAGACTACCGCCCGAGGAATACGTTAAACCTATGATCGAACAATTCGAACGGCGGCGCAACGTCGTGTACGAGGCCGTCGCGGCCATGCCGGGCGTAATGGCGCACAAACCGGCGGGGGCTTTCTATATGGCGCCGGAGTTCTCGGTGGACGACGCCGAAAAATTCGTCTCGTGGATGTTGACCGACTTCGACCTCGACGGCGCGACGACGATGTTGGCGCCGGCCTCCGGTTTCTACTCGACGCCCGGGCGGGGCACCCGGGAAGCCCGCATCGCGTACGTCCTCAACGAGGCCGAACTGGCCAGGGCCATGGCGTGCCTGGCCGAAGGATACCGCCAATACCCGGGGCGGACGTTTTAAGTGGCCAATAAAAGACAACTCGCGGTCGACGGAACCACTTTCGGCGACGAAAAATTAAATTCACGCCAAAAAGCCTTCTTAGCCGCCCGGGAAGCCGACGAGTTAAAAGCCCGCGACATCGTCATACTCGACGTCCGGGCTTTCCCGGCGCTGGCGGAATATTTCGTAATATGCACGGGCGAAACTAAAAGGCACCTCAGGGGAATCGCGGACCGCTTGGAAAAAGCCGCGGACGAAAACGACGTCGCCGTCCATCACGCCGAAGGCTATGGGATGGCGCGGTGGATACTAATGGACCTCAATAACATCGTCGTCCACATCTTCGACGCCGTTACGCGCGACTATTACGAACTCGAGCGGTTATGGGGCGACGCCCCTCAGGTCCCGTACGAGCCGGCCGAAACGTAGGTGGAAGAAAAACTCTTAACGTCGCTGCGGGAGGCGCTGGCTAAACTCGGTGCCGACGTCGCCGAAACCGACGCCGAGTTCACCGTCCCCCCCGACCCGGCCCACGGCGACTTGACGACCAACGCCGCTCTCGTCCTCGGAAAAAAGCTGGGCGCCGACGCGCGCGCGCTGGCGCAAGAATTGGCCGAGGAACTGCGTAAAGCCCCCGGCGCGGCCGCGGTCGACGTCGCCGGCCCGGGTTTCGTCAACGTCCACCTCGCCGACGGCGTCATATTCGGCGCGCTGCAAGGGGCGCTGGCGCGGGGCGACGACTACGGCCGCGGCCAAGAAGGTCGGGGCGCGAAGGTCCAAATCGAGTTCGTCTCCGCCAACCCCACCGGCCCGCTCAACGCGGTGAGCGCGCGCGCCGCGGCGTACGGCGACGCGTTGGCGCGCCTCCTCGAGTTTACGGGGTACGCCGTCGAGCGGGAATTCTACGTCTGCGACGTCGGGACGCAAATAGAGCTGTTGGGGCAATCGGTGCGCGCCCGCCTGGCGGAACTCCGGGGCGAAAAAGCTGAAATCCCCGACGACGGGTACCGCGGCGAATACGTACGCGACCTCGCCCGGCGCCTTCGCGACGAAGGGAAGATATCCCGCGAGGAAGGCGTGCACGAAATCGCGGCCGCGGCGGCGGAGGAGATAATCGCCTGGCAAAAATCGGACCTGCACGACTTCGCCGTAGATTTCGACAAATGGTATCGCGAGTCGTCGTTGTATCCCGATAGGGTAGACGAAGCGCGGCGTCTCCTCGCCGGCCGCGGCGCCACGTATGAGAAAGACGGCGCCTTGTGGCTCAAGACCACCGCCGCCGGCGACGACGAGGACCGCGTCATCGTCCGCGCCGACGGCAGGCCGACGTATCTCATGACCGATATTGCGTACCACCTCGATAAATACGAGCGCGGCTTCGCGAAGGCCATAGACGTCTTGGGGCCCGACCACCACGGCCACGCCAAGAAATTGTGCGCCATGGCGGAACTGCTAGGGCTGCCGGCCGGCTGGCTCGAAGTCATCATCTCGCAACAGGTAAACCTGGTCGAGGGCGGCGGGAAAATTACGATGTCCAAGCGCGCCGGGAACCTCGTCACCATGCGCGAGGTCATAGATAATATAGGGGTGGACGCGGCCCGGTTCTTCTTCTTGACCCGAACGCCGGCCGCCCACCTCGACTTCGACCTCGAGCTGGCCCGCAAACAAACGCCCGAAAACCCGGTCTACTACGCCCAATACTGTTACGCCCGCGTCGAGAGCATAAAGCGCGAAGCGGGCGCCGACGTCGCGAACGCACCCCCCGAAGAAACGGACCTGCGGGAACTAGACCTGGCCGAAGAACGGCTGCTGGCCCGGGCCATATGGGAATTCCCGAAAGTCGTCGCCGACGCCGCGGCGCACCGGGAACCTCATCGCCTTACCGCCTACGTCTCAGCGCTGGCCGCGCTCTTCCACAGCTATTACCATCACCACCGCGTCCTCCAAGCTCCTACGGCCGCAAAGGTGCGCGCCCGCTTCGTCCTCGCGCAGGCGGTAGGTCGGACCATGAAAAACGCGCTCCGCCTAATGGGCGTGAGCGCGCCGTCGCGCATGTAGTCGACGATACTATTTTATAGAAAGCCGCCCGGGCCCGCGTCAAGGCGCGGGTTTTAAATTCGTCCGCGGCTCGACGAAAATAACGTCGCCGCCGCGATAGGTAACGCGCCCGGCGCCGCCCTTGGCCCGGCGCACGTGACGACGCTCGACAACGACCACCGGAACGACGCCGGCGTGCTTATCGCCCGAATAAAAAGCCGCCAGCGCCGCAGCCTCTTCTACGGTACGCCGCGGCACGGCCTCGTTCTTGTCCAACCGTCGCACGATGACGTGGGAGCCGCGGGCCTGCTGGGCGTGGAGCCATAAATCGTGGGGGCGGGCGTACTCGAACGTTAACTTATCGTTCTCCGCGGCGCCCCGGCCGACTACGACCAACAAGCCGTCGGAGGACAGGAAGCGACGGCCCGGGCCGCCTTCCGGCGCCCGCCCGTTGGTCCCTTTTTCCACCCCCGTCGTTACACCTAACCAGGGTTCCAACGCCTCCACGTCCGAAGCGGCCTGGACCTTTTCCAAATCCTCGCGGACTGCGGCCAGCTCGCCGGCCAGCGTTTCCAACCGCGCCTCCACGGCGTCGACGCCCCGTTTCGCTTTCTTATACCGGCCGAAGAGGTGTTTAACGTTTTCGGCGGGCGAAAGTTCGGGCCTTAGCTCGACTTCGATATCGCCCGGGCCGTAGGGGTCTGGCAGCTTAGCCGTCAACGTACCCTTTCTGACCGCGGCCATATTGTACTTGAGCGCCTCCCCCATCCGCCGGTATTCGTCGTACGCCGCGTAGTCGCCGCGCCGGCGCTCGAGCGCCCGCCGCTGTCGCTCGAGCCTCTTTACCGTCGCGAGCAATCGGCGCTCGGCGCTGCGTCGCGCCCCGGCCAGCTCGTCAGCCCGTTCGTTGGCACGGTATACGAACGCCGCCGCCGCGTTCATGCTCTCGAAACGCCGTACGTCGCCGCCGGCGGCGTCGAAGATGTCGCACGGAAAGGGGCGCCACCCGCCGTCCGTCAAGGCCGCGACGGGCCGCACGTCTTCACCGGCGGCGGCCCGGGCGAACGCCGCGAACCGCCGCGCCGCGGCCTCGGCGTCGCCGTCGCCGAGGATGACCTTCGCCGCCCACGGCGACATAAACGCGACGTCCCGCGTAAGGGCTTGGACGTCGCCGGCAACGGCGTACTTTGCTACCCCGCCGGCCGGGAGGTCCGCCGCCGGCACCCTCCGCCGGTCCGGCGGCCACCGATACGCGTCGCCCGCGGCCGCGCGGCGGCCCACCAAGGCCGCGGCGACGACGTCATTCTCCAATACGAAAACGCCGCCGGCGCGGCCGAAAAACTCGGCGACCAAACGCCGCCGCACGCTCACGGCGCCAAGGTCGAATACCATAAGCCGGTCGTCGTGCCACTGCGCCGCGGCGACGACGACGGCGCCGTCGAGGCTCGCGCGCACCGCCGGGCGGCGCCCCTTGCGCGCGCCGGCCTCGTAGAATATAGCGCCGCCGTCCCCCGGCGCCAGCGTGACGCCGACCCGCCGGCCGTCGGGCGCTTCGAGCTCGAGCACCAGGGCCCGAGGCGAAGATTTATAAGCGGCCGTTACGGCGGCGCCGTCGAGAAGCGGCCCTATCTCCGCCGCCAGAACCTTCAACGTTAACTCGTCCACGCGGGTCTAAAATCCGTAGTCTGTTTAATCTTGACTTTCGCCGCCGGCACGCCGATAATAATCAAAAAGTGGAAGCGTTATTCGAAGCGCTGGACATCTTTACTTACGGCGCGGCCATAATAGGCGGCCTGCTTGCGGTGCTCTGGATTTATAATAGCACGATTAAGGAGCGGCGGGGCATATTACGCCGGGCGGGAAAGACCCGCGACCCGGCGCTTAGACGCCTCGTCGACCGGGGCATTTTCCTGCAACGCGTCAGTTTCAGCGCCGCGGCGTTCGCGACCGGCGTCGGGATACTATGGTTCGCCCGGGGATATCACCACAAATATAACGTAAACATCGCTTCCGCTTACGTCGTACTGGGCGGCGTTTTAATAGGACTCGGAATATTAGGCGCTTTACTCTCATACCTATTTCGGCACAAGGAGTGATAAGCATGAATTCGTGGCGAAAATTAATCGGTGCGGCGCTCGTTTGCGGCGCGGTTCTTTCGGTCGGTTGCGGCAAGAAAGGCGCCGAAGGTATTAAGTGGCTTACGTCGATGGAGGAAGGCAAGGACCGGGCGTCGGCGGCAGGCAAAAACCTCGTCGTATATTACAGCGCCGATTGGAGCAAAATGTCGGAACAGTTCGAATTCGACGTCCTGGAAAACGCCGAGGTTCAGAAAAAACTCGCGGCCTTCGTCGCCGTCCGCATCGACTCCGACGTAGACGAGGATACTCCTAAAACGTACGCCGTCGGGGCCTTCCCGACGACGATCTTCTATACGCCCGCCGGGGAAGAAATCACGCGCGTCGTCGGCGCCGTAACGGCCGGGGAATTCCTCAAACTCGTCGACGACGTCGCCGCCGGCCGCGTCGAGACGGTGCGCGAACTTTTAGCCCGCGAAGAGGCGAACCCGAACGACTTAACGTTGGCCTACAAAATCGGTACGATGTACGTCGAAACGGGCCGGTACGAGAAAGCTCGTACGCGATTCGAGAGAGTCGCCAACCGAGACCCGGAAAACAAGACCGGCCTTGCGCCGGGCGCGTCGATGCAAATGGGGTTCGTCGACCTGATGGCGCAACGGGCGGACGACGCCATAGCGTCGTTCAAAGGGGTAATCGAAAAATACCCCCAAGCGCCGGAAACGCGTAAATGCTACGTTTACCTGGGCGACGCGTACCAATTACAGGACAACGTCGACGAAGCCGCCGCCGCCTACCGCAAAGTGGCGACCGATTATCCTAACACGCCGGAGGCCGACGAAGCCCAGAAGAAACTCGGCCGGCTGACGATGTTCGAAGACACGGTGGAAGCCTTCACCCAAGGGCCGGAAGCGCGCGAAACCAAATAGCGGAATGCGCGGCCCCGAAGTCCAAAGCCGACCTCGCGGTCGGCTTTTTATATCTTGGTTTTGGACGGGCCTTCCCGCCCGGGGGAAACCGATTCGCGGAGGACGTAATAGCGCGGATTTAACGGCAAGCCGTTTTTCAGCACTTCGTAATGAACGTGGGTACAACTCGACCGGCCCGTACTACCGACGTACGCAATAATTTGGCCGCGTCTCACCCGTAAACCGACCTGCGCGGCGTTTCTCATATTATGCCCGTAGCGCGTAACGTAGCCGTTGCCGTGGTCGATTTCTACGGTCAGGCCGTAGTGTTCCTCGAGGCCGGCGGCGGTAACGACGCCCGCGGCCGCGGCGACGATAGGCGTCCCGCGGGGCGCGGCGATGTCGAGGCCGCGATGCAATTCGACGCGGCCCGTAAACGGCGATACCGTATTGCCGAAATCCCGGTACAACCAACCCTTGCACGGTATTATCGAGGGTACGTTGGCCAGCGCGCCGGGGTCCTTATCGAAGCGCCGCTGCACTACCCCCAGGTTCTTCTCCAATCGCGCGACCCGCCGCTCGATATCCTCCAACGGGACGTTGTCCTCGGGCTCGCCTCCCGGCAGCAGCGCCTCCGGCGGCCGCACCTCCTTCAAGCGATGGGTATTTACCAGCGCGTCGTGTTGGCCGCCGACCTCTTCAACTTTCGAGTTCAGGTCGTTTATCCCTCTCTCCATAACTTCCAATTTATAACTTTCCTCGCGTTCCCGCCTCTCGTACGCGACCAGTTGCGATAATTTTATGACGTTCTTCCAATAATCCGAAACCATCAAACCCGCGAGCACTAACACGGCGCCGCTTGCGAACAGGAGGAATACCAGTACGGCGCCGTGAACGAATAGCGTACGGTTGCGGCCGCCGCCGTGCGGGACGAGCACCACGTTCATCCGCCGTCGTGGAATCCGGGAGGGGGAGGATTTTCTTTCTTTACGCGCCATAGCCGCCATTATGTTACCGTAAAAGGGCCGCCGCGTCAAGTTTTACGGGCGCGGCCCGAACCGCCCACCCTTGACGCGGAGGCGTATAACGCCGACGAAAGCCGAAATTATCTCGCCCGGCGACAAGTTGGACTCGCCGCGCCGCCGGTTTACGAATTCGATGGGGACCTCGGCGAACCGGAAACGGCGTCGGTAGAGTTGATAAGCGATTTCGCTCAGGACAACGTACCCGGAGGCGTCGATCGCCGCCGCGTCCAGGGCCGCTATCGCGGCGCGACGGTAACAACGAAAGCCGTTCGTATAATCGGTAATGGGTATCGGCAAAAAAAACCGCGCGTAATTATTGGCGAGCTTGCTAAAAAAACGTCTGGGCCGAGGCCAATTTACGATCCGCGACGCCGGCAGATACCGGGAGCCCACGACGACGTCGGCCTGGCGCGCCGCCTCCAAAAAAAGCGGGATTTCCCCCGGGCGATGCGAATAATCGGCGTCCATTTCAAAAAAAAACTCGTAATCGCTTTTGAGGCCCCACGCGAAACCGGCGAGGACCGCGCCGCCCCGGCCGCCCTTGCCCTTCCGACGCAAGACGTACATCCGCCCCGGATACCGCTCCGCCGCCGCGTACGCTTCCTCGGCCGTGCCGTCGGGGGAATTGTCATCCACCACCACTACGTCCGGCCGTTCCGGCCGCGAGAGCAGCTCCTCGCACAACGCGCCGACGTTGCCGCGCTCGTTGTAGGTGGGAACGACGACCAGTATTTTATTCGACATAACGCGCCGCCGCCGGCCGTTCCATCTCAGCCGCGCGACCTCCGGGCGCCATTTAATATTTCTTCATGAAATCGTCAAACACGCCGACGACGTACGCCGCGTCGTCGTCGGTTATATTCTGGTGGCACCCGATGTAGAACCCCCGCGAACCCACGTACTCCGCGCCGGGGAACTCGCCCGCGCGATGCCCGGTCCACCGGTACGCCGGTTGCTGGGTGGGGATACAGCCGAAAGCCGGCCTGGTCTCGACGCCGCGTTGCTCCAAAAATTTCGTGAGCTCGAACCGTTCGAAGGAAGCTTCCCTCCGGACGACGACGGGGTAACAGAGGGGGCTTATCTCCTCGCCCGGGCCGGGACGAAAGAGGACGAGGAAATCCTCGTAGGGGGCCAAATGTTCATTGAAATACTCGAGCCTCGCCCGCCGCGCGCGAACGATGTCGTCCATCTTCGCGACCTGCTCGAGCCCCAACGCCGCCTCCAGCTCGTTCATCTTACTGGAGAACCCCACCCGCTCGAAGTAGAAGCGGATGTCCCTGTCCTCGCCGTACTTATAGCGGAGAGGACAGTAGCTGGAGTCGACGTTCAGGACGCAGACCCTGCAATCGCACGCGCGGCCGTGGGCCCGCAGGCTGTGGCAAAGGCGCGCCAGCTCGGCGTCGTCCGTGATCACCATTCCCCCCTCGCCCGTCGTAAGGATGTGCGCGACGTAAAACGAATACGTGGCCATGACGCCGAAAGTCCCCACGAGCCTGCCCCGGTAGCGCGCGCCGTGGGCTTCCGCGGCGTCCTCGATTAAAGTTAGGCCGCGGCGGGCGGCTAAGTCCCCGAGCTCGGCCATCGGCGCCGGCCGGCCGAAGTTATGGACCGCCATGATCGCCCGGGCCCGCGGCGTGACCGCGGCCTCGACCGCGGCCGGGTCCAAGTTATAACTGACGGCGTCGACATCGGCAAATCGGGGCATGAGGCCGGCGTGCAGGACCGCGTTCGCTACCGAAATGAAGGTCAACGCCGGGACGATCACCTCGTCGCCGCGGCTCGCCCCGCTTTCGAGAAGGGTGGCGACGGCAATGGCGTCGGCGTCGGTCCCGGTCGAAACGGCGACGCCGTACTTTAGGCCGTGGTACGCGGCGAAGGCCTCCTCGAATTCCTGGACGAATTTACCGCCCGAAATCCGGCCGCGGTCCAGCGCCTCCATTACGCGCTTTTTGCCGTTTTCTCCTACGGCGACGGTCCCGACGGTTATGCGACGTTCGGGAGACACTTTCTTTTCTTCAACCATCGCTTGTCACGCGCGCGTCGGACGCTACGTGAGATACCTTACCCCCAAACCGCATCGCCCGCGGGCGCTACCTAAAAATCAAGCCCGGCAAGGATTTTTCTCGAACGAGCGATCGCCGGGGAACCGTTTTAATTGACGCTACGTTTACCTGATGTTATAATGATAACACAAAATATCTTTATGGTGCGCGATAAAATCAGGACTTACCTCGCCCTCGGTTCGAACGTGGGCGACCGTTTCGCCAACCTCGACGCCGGCGAGGCCGCGGTGGCGAGCGCGCGAGGAATGTACCTCGACCGCGCCTCATCCACGTACGAGTCGCCCGCGGCGGGGTCGGAGGACCAACCGGACTTCCTCAACCGGGTCCTCGTCGTCGAGACCTGGCTCAGTCCCCGCGAATTACTCGAGACGTGCCTTAAAATCGAGAGCGCCCTAGGCCGCGAACGAACGGAACGGAAAGGCCCGCGCGTAATCGACGTGGATATATTGCTATACGGCGACCTCGTGCTCGACGAGGCCGACTTGAAAATCCCCCACTACGCGCTGAAAAGCCGACCCTTTTTCCTGAAGCCGCTTTTGGACGTCGCCGGCGACATTATGATACCGGGCGAAGGCGTTTACGTCAGCCGGTTGTTGGCGACCCTCGCGCCGTACGAGCTCACCCCCTACGAAAAAAAATATTAATCGCCCATGGCTAAAATTACCGCCGACGACATTATCAAGCTGAAGCGCGAAGGCACGCCCGTGGTCTGCCTTACGGCGTACGACTTCCCCACGGCGGCGACGGTGGAGGAGGCGGGGGTAGACCTCATCCTCGTAGGCGACTCGCTGGGGATGGTCGTCCAAGGCCACGACAATACGTTGCGGGTCACCGTGGACGAAATGGTCTACCACGTCTCGATGGTCCGACGCGCCGTCCGTCGGGCGATGCTCGTCGCCGATATGCCGTTCATGTCGTTCCAGGAGAGCGACGAGCGGACGATGGCCAACGTGGGGCGGGTGGTCAAAGAGGGAGGCGCCGAAGCGGTAAAGCTCGAGGGCGCCCAACCCGAGACCTTGACGCGCATCGCCAAAATAACGGGCGCCGGCGTGCCGGTAATGGGCCACCTCGGCTATACGCCGCAAAGCGTGCACTACTTCGGCCGCCACGTCGTGCGCGGCAAAACGGCGGCGCAGGCGCGGGTTATGCTCGAACACGCTCTTGCCCTCCAAGAGGCCGGTTGCTTCTCGGTGGTGCTGGAGATGGTCCCCCGACAACTCGCCGGCCTGATATCGCGCGCCCTCCGCGTACCTACCATCGGCATAGGCTCCGGCCCCGAATGCGACGGCCAGATCCTGGTCCTCCACGATCTCGTCGGCTTCTACCGCGGGTACAGCCCGAAATTCGTGCGCAAATTGGCGGACGTAACCGGCGCCATGGACGCCGCGGTCCGACAATACGGCGAGTTGGTGCGCAGCCGCCAATACCCGGCCGAAGAAGAATCCGTAGCTTTAGCCGAAGACGCCTGGAAAGAAGTCTCTCGGCTCGAAAAAGGCGTCGAAGATTAGGCCGTGGAAATCGTAACATCGCCCCGGAAGATGCGAGCGACGGCACAGGAATTCCGCCGCAAAGGTTTTAGCTTAGGGCTAGTACCGACGATGGGATATTTCCACGAAGGCCACCTCGCGCTCATGCGCCGGGCGCGCGCCGACTGCCAACGCGTCGTGGTGAGCCTCTTCGTGAACCCAACCCAGTTCGGCCGCGGCGAAGACCTCGAGCGTTACCCGCGCGATTTCGAGCGGGACCGAGAGCTCGCAACCGCGGCGGGGGTGGACGTAATGTTCGCCCCGGACGCAGCCGACATGTACCCCGAAGGGTACGCCACGTACGTCGACGTCGAGCGGCTTACCGCCGGTTTGTGCGGCGCCCGCCGGCCCGGCCACTTCCGCGGCGTCGCGACGGTAGTGACGAAACTGTTAAACATTTGCCGGCCTACGGCGGCATACTTCGGCCAAAAAGATTACCAACAAGCGCAGGTCGTCAGGCGGCTCGCCGCGGACCTGGACTTCGACGTCCAAATAGAGGTATTGCCCATCGTCCGCGAACCCGACGGCCTGGCGATGTCCTCGCGCAACCAATACCTGACCGCCGAAGAACGGCTACAAGCTACGTGCCTGTTCCGAGCGTTGGCGCGAGCGCAAGAGCTGTTCGCCGCCGGCGAGACGCGGCCGGGGAGATACGGCGACGAGATGACGGCCGTCATAACGGCCCAACCGCTGGCCCGCGTCGATTACGCGGAAGTCGTCACTCCCGAGGAGTTGACGCCGGCGGAGTCGGTCGAAGCGGGATGCGTAGCCGCGGTGGCTGCGTCCGTAGGCCAAACCCGGCTCATCGACAATACCGTACTGGGTAAAGAAGACCTCCGAGCTGGAGTGAGTACATGTTGAGGCGGTTTTTAACGGGAAAAATCCACCGGGCGACGGTTACGGCGACGAAGCTCTCGTACGAGGGCAGCATCGGCCTGGATGAAAATATTATCGACGACGCGGGTTTCTTGGCCGGCGAGATCGTATACGTTTTCAATATCAACAGCGGCCACCGCTTCGAAACTTATATTATCCCGGAAAAACGCGGTTCCAAGGCCGTAACGTTGAACGGCGCCGCGGCGCGGCTGGGCGAGGTGGGCGACCGGCTCATAATTTTGGCGTACGGCTTGGCCGAAGAGCCACCCGTACCCCGCAAGCTCGAGCTCGACGAAAACAACGACGTCGTCCCATCCCAAAAATAACCGGGGGTTAGCGATACGGCGGGCGGAAAACTAAAAGTCGTCATCGGCGGCAGGCTGGGAGTGCTGGCCTTAGCCGCAAGCTTAGCCGCCTCCGCACCGGGCGCCGCCGTCACCGAGGACGAGGCTTTCGCGCTCGGCCGCAAAATGTTCGACCGGGGCTTGTATAAAGCCGCTTACCGCGACTTTGACGATTACCTCGACCAGAATCCAGGGGGCGAATGGGCCGACGAGGCCCAATTCTATTTAGGCCGGTCCCTTCACGAGATGGGGAGTTACAACGAGGCTATAGCCGAATACCGGAGGGTGATTACCAACTACCCCACCTCCCCCTTCGTCGCGCCGGCGCTCGTCGATAAGGCCGAATGCTACGCCGCGCTCCGCCGGTACGACGAAGCGATACAGACGTACCGGCGAGCCTTGGCGGCCACAACGAATCCGGACGACCTGGTTCGGGCCTATTTAAAATTAGGGGAGACGTACTTCGTCGTCGGCGACGCCGCCCAAGCCGAGGAAACGTACGAGGAGTCGCTCCGCAAATTCCCGAACCAGGAAATGGCCGGGACGGTACATTTCCGCCTGGCGTTACTCTACTTTTTAGACGGCGACGCGGAACGCAGCGCGAATCACTTTGCCGCGGCGCAACTTTCGCCGGACGTAAACGCCGCGGCCGTCGACGCCACGTATGGCCGAACGTTGCTCGCGGCGGGGGAGGCTGAGGCCGCGGCCGCCGCTTTCGAGCGTTCGCTCGCCGAGGAACCTGAATCGGCTTCCCGACGAAATCTTTGGCGGGCAACCAGTTACGCCGCGGCCGGCGACGCCGCGCGAGCTTACCAAATATTAGAGGAGATGCTCGCCGCCGGAAACCGCGGCCAACTCGAGGCCGCGACCGGGGCGGAGGCCCTATACGTAATGGCGTTCACGCAGTTAGAGAACGGCGACGGCCCGGGCGCGCGTGAAACCTTTTTAGATCTCGCCGGCGCTCACCCCGAGAGCGGATACGCCGCGCCCGCGAAACTATGGGCCGGCCGGTTGGCTCTCGAAAGCGGCGAGGTCGAAGCGGCGACCACGCTCTTCGGGGAGTTGGCCGCCGGGCCGCACTTGGCGGACCAGGCCGAATATTGGCTCGGGTGGTGCTACTTCGTCTCCCGACGATACGCCGAAGCCAACGAGACGTTCGAGGCTTTGGCTATAAATACGGCGGACGGCGCCCTGGGGCCCTTTGCCCGGTATTGGGGAGCCGAAGCGGCGACGCGGGCGGGCAATACGGCCGGGGCGCGCGACGCCCTGGCGACTTTCGCCGCCGATTATCCCGAGCACACCTTGGCCGACAACGCGTTGTTCAGGTTGGGCAAATTACAGCTTGCCGCAGGCCAGGCCGAGGCCGGCCGGAAGACGTTGGCTTGGCTCGCGACGCGGTATCCGAACCGCGACCTCGCCGACGACGCCGCTTACCGTTGCGCCGTCAGTCTGCTCGAAGAGAAGAGGCTCGACGCCGCGGCGGCCGCCTTCTGGGACTTGGCCAAGAAATTCCCGGCGAGCCCGTACGCGCCGCGGGGTTTATATAACCTTGCTCGGGCGGAGTTCAACCGCCACGAATTCGGCGCCGCCGCCGAAACGTTGGCCGCGCTACTTAGCCATTACCCGGGCGCGAGCGTCGCCGACGACGCACTCTTCACGCTAGGCGAATGCTACCTTAACCAGGGCCGGTACGAACGGGCCAAGGAGGAATACGCCGCGCTGGTAGAAAAATACCCCGACTCGCCGCGAGCGGACGAGGCGCGCTACGAGATTGAGCTCTGCAATTTCAAACAGGGTAAATACGAGTCCCAAATCGAACTCGCCAAATCGTACATCGCGATGTACCCCCAGAGCACCCTGAACGGCGAGCTGCTGATCGTGTTGGGGGAATATTACTACCACCGGCGAGATTACGACCAGGCGCAAAAGTACCTGGCCGCGGTGGCGGAGGTCAAGGCCGACGAGAAGACGTTGGACGCCGCCCGGGCGAAGCTGGCGGAGGTTTACCTCGCGCAGGGCGAGACGTCGAAGGCCGTCGCCGAATACGTCGCCGTCGCGGCCGCCACCCGAGATGAGGACGCGGCGTTGTCTTGCCTTTATAAAGTAGCCGACATATACCAACGCGCCGGCGATAAGAGCGTCGCCATCGAGACGTACGGTGAAATCGTAAACCGCTTCGGCAAGGTGCGAGCCACGGCCCAGGCGCAATTCAAAATCGGCGAAAACCTTCGCGGGGCCAAGTTGTACAAAGAGTCGAATACCGCGTTGGCGACGCTGGTCCGCGAATGGCCCGCCAACGAATATGCCGCGCAAGCCGAGCTCTATGCCGGCCTTAATTTCTTGGAATCGGGCGCGCCCGCCGACGCGGGGGCGCATCTCGACGCGGCCGCCGCCGCGGGAAGCCGGGCCGTGGCGGTCCAAGCTTACTATTACGCCGGCCTATGCGAACGCGACCTGGGCAACGACGCCGCAAGCCGAAAAAATTTTACGAAAGTGCTGACCAATTACCGCGACTTCCCGGAGTGGGTTCACCGGGCGGAATCGGAACTGAAACGTTAATGCGGCGGCACATAATATACCTCGTAATTTTTACGCCGAGCACGTACGCGGCGACGGCGCCGTTCTCGTTCGAGGACGCCGATTTGAGGTTGGCGTGGGAAGAGAGCGCGGCCAGTTTCGTAGCTCCCTCCTTCGAAGAGTACGTCGAGGCCCGAAATGAAGCCTTCCGCGAGGACTTACCCCGTTTGTTCCAGAACGGGGGGACGCCGGCCGCGGGGGCCCCGAAAGGCGAAAGCGCGCCGTCGCGGTCGCTGACCGAAGTCGAAGCCAGCGGCGGAACGGGCCGGCGCCTGGAACTCGCGGCCTTCCAGGGTTGGGAGATAAATTTCGTGGACGCGGCCGCGTCGTTACGCGACGAGCGAACCGCCAGCCGCGACGGCCTTTACGATAGAGACCGCATGCGGGCCGACGCCGAAATAGCGTTCTCGGACGAAACCGGCACGACCGTCGGTTTCGCCGCCGATTACGACGGCAATACCGAAAAACTGCGGCGAAAGAAAACCGATTTCGCCGGCGCGGCGGGGGACAACGTCGCCCGGAGCGGCGAGGGCTCGGCCGGCTTCCGGAGCAATATGTGGGGCAAGGCCAAATTCGCGACCAAGGTTTCGGGAACGTTTACCGACGGCCAATATGCTACGCGCAGCGTCGTCGACCAGGTGATAACGTCCGACTCGAGCTACGATTTCTTCTGGCTGGGCGAAAACTTGTCGCGGGGCTTTTTTACGCTGAGCCAAGAGAATTACGAAATCGAAGGGCGCGAACAGGGGTTCCTAGCCGGTCGGCTGAGCCTGGAAAACGATTTCCCCATCGCCGACCGTTTGTACTTGTTGGGGGGGTTCGGCGGTTATTTCCTCCGCGGGGACCGGCCCGAGTTCCGGTTTTATCCTCACGGGCGCTTTTTACTGCGGCTTACGTCGCGTTGGGGGTGCTTCGTCGACTACCGGCCCCAGTTCCGCGTGCCGAGCTTCCGAGACCTGTACCTGGATAACGATTACGCGGTGCCGACCGATTTCCGCCCGGTGGAGGATAATTACTTCGCCGTGGGTTCGGGCCTGAGCTATCATTTCCGAAATCTCGGCCGCGTGACGGCGGCCGCGTACGAAGAACGCCTCCGTCGGACGTACGCCGCCGCGGACACGTACTTAGGCAGCGTCACGTATTACGACCCGGGCCGGGCCCGCATCCGCGGCGCCGACGTGTCCTACCGCGTAACGTTGGCGCGGGTGGAACACTACGCCGCCGCCGAATATAAGACCGCCCGGTTATACGACGCGCCGGGAAGCCGCTACCCCTACCTGCCGGCGTACGAGGGAACGGCGGGGCTGACGCTGAAATTTGGGGACGGCCACTCCGCTTCGGCGGAAGTGATACTACTCGGCGAACGTTACGCCCGGCCCACCGCGGCCGAACCCCTCGCCGCGGCGTGGGTCCCCAACGCCGACTTGGTCTTCCGGTTGCGGCCGGGCATATCGCTTACGATGGCGGCCGAAAATTTCCTGGATAAAAAATATTACGACGCCGGCGGCGTATTGGCGCCGGGACGATCGTTCCGTGCGGGTATGAGTCTCATATTATAAGATGCGGTGAGAACGAGATGTCGTCGGACGCGAGAGAAACGAAAGAACTAACGCCGCGGCAGATCGTCGAAGAGCTCGACGAGTACGTCGTGGGACAGGACGCGGCCAAGAAGGCCGTAGCCATCGCCCTGCGCAACCGTTGGCGCCGGCGCCAGTTGCCGCCCGAGATCGCCGAAGACATCGCGCCCAAAAACATCATCATGATCGGCCCCACCGGCGTAGGTAAAACCGAAATCGCTCGCCGGTTGGCGCGCCTCGCCAACGCCCCGTTCGTCAAGGTGGAGGCGTCGAAGTTCACCGAGGTCGGCTACGTGGGGCGCGACGTCGACGCCATCATCCGCGACCTCGCCGACGTCGCCGTGGGCGCGGTCCGCGAAGAGCTCGTGGCGGAAGTGGAAGAGCGCGCCGCCGAGCTCTCCGAAGAGCGTTTGCTCGACGTCCTCCTGCCGCCCCCCGCTCTCGCGGCCGAGCCCGGCCCGGCGACCAAGGTCCGCGCGACGTCGACGCCCGGTGGGGCCGCTATTCCGCTGGGGCCCTCCGCCGAGCTCGAGCCGAAAAAGGAAGCCGAAAGGCGGAAGTACGAGCGAGCGCGCGAAGTATTAAGGGAAAAGCTGCGCAACGGCGAGCTCAACGACCGCACGGTCGAGATCGAAGTCGAGGCTAAAATTTCGCCCACCGTGGAGGTCTTCACCGGCCAGGGGTTCGAAGAGATGGACATGAACCTGGGCGAAATATTCAACCAATTTTTACCGAAAAAAACTACCACCCGCAAAGTGACCGCGGCCGAAGCCTTGGACCTCCTGACCGACGAAGAGGCGGCCAAGTTGGTAGACATGGACAAAGCGGTCAACCTGGGCCTGGAGCGCATGGAGCAGGCGGGCATCGTCTTCGTCGACGAACTCGACAAGATCGTGGGGCCCAAGGCCACCACCGGGCCCGACGTCTCGCGGGAGGGCGTGCAGCGCGACCTCCTGCCCATCGTCGAGGGGTGCTCCGTGAGCACCAAATACGGGATGGTGCGCACCGACCATATCCTCTTCATCGCCGCCGGCGCGTTCCACGTCGCGAAGCCGTCGGACTTGATTCCCGAACTGCAAGGCCGCTTCCCCATCCGCGTCGAACTCAAGATCCTGACGGCGGACGACTTCTACAAGATCCTCACCCAACCCAAGACCGCCCTCGTGAAACAGTACCGCGCGCTGCTGTCGACGGAGGGCGTGGACCTACACTTCGACGACGCGGCGTTAAGGAAGATAGCCGAAATTTCGCAAATGCTTAACGAGAAGTTGGAAAACATCGGCGCACGCCGCCTCCACACCGTGATGGAGACGTTGCTGGAGGAGCTCTCCTTCGACGCCCCCGAGAAGAGGATCGTGCGCGTAAAGATCGACGAAAAGTACGTGGACGAGAAGCTGGCGGCGTTGGCAGGCGACGAGGACCTCGCGCGGTATATCCTTTAGGACTAAGCCGCACCGCGCCGCCTTTAAGCGTATCCGGGACTAAAGAAATGGGAAAACGCATAATCGCCGTACTTGCGCTCGCGGCACTCGCGGCGACGTGGGCGGGGGCCAAGGACTGGGTCAAAGACCTGGCCAGCCGGGACGTCCAGAAAAGGGCCCGGGCCGCCTCCGAACTAACGGCCAAAGCGGCCGCCGAAGGATTGACGGAGGAAGAGATCGAGGCCTTAGCCGCCGCGGTGGACGACGCCTCAGACGACGTTCAGCGCCCGGCGGTGGAGGCCCTCGCGACCAACACGAAAATCGCCACCTCTCAACGTTACGCCCCTTATTTCGCCGACCGCGGCGACAACTTCGTCGCTTTCCTCCTTTGGTACTCCGTTTATAAAACGTATGGCCGTATCCGGGGCGCCACTGGCGGCGAGGCCGCCGGCGACATGAGCGAGGAGATGGCGTACGCCAAGAAAGAGGCGAAACGAGCGTTCGCAAACTTGCTCGACCCCGAGCGCAAAGGTTGGGCCCAACCGTACTACGAGGCTTTAACGAAATGAACCCAAACCGCGAAGCGGTCGAGGCGTCGTATTGGCACGCCGTAAGCGACGGCCGCGTTAAATGCGACCTCTGCCCCCAACGGTGCGTGATACGCGACGGCGACCGAGGCATATGCAACTTGCGCGAAAATCGCGGCGGCGTCCTTTACGCCGCGGCGTACGGCGAGTTGGCCTCGACCGCCATCGACCCTATCGAGAAAAAGCCCCTCTACCATTTCCACCCCGGCGACTCTATACTCTCCGTAGGCCCCAACGGCTGTAACCTGCGCTGCCGCGGCTGCCAGAACTACCAAATATCCCAAGACGTAGCGCCGACGCACTACCTGACCGCCGAAGCGTTGGCCCAACTAGCCGCCGCCCACGACTCGCCGGGAATAGCGTATACTTACACCGAGCCGCTGGTGTGGCTGGAGTACGTCCGCGACTCCTGCCGCGCGGCGCGCGACCGCGGCTTCTATAACGTCGCCGTGACCAACGGCTTTCTGGAGGAAGACCCCGCCCGTGAGCTCGGCGCGTTGTTGGACGCCGCGAACGTGGATATCAAATCGCTGTCGGACGAATTCTATCGCGACTACTGCGGCGCCAAATTGGAACCGGTATTGCGCACCGCCGTCATCTTCAAAGAACGCCTCCATCTGGAAATCACCTACCTCCTCGTCACCGACTTGAACGACGGCGAGGACGACGTCGCCGCCTTCGTAAAGTGGGTGGCGGACAACCTGGGGCGCGATACGCCGGTCCACTTCTCGCGGTATTTCCCCCACTACGAGATGGACGCGCCGGCCACGCCGACGCACCGCATACTCCGCGCCAAAGAAATAGCGGACCCCGACCTTTACTACGTATATCTGGGGAACGTCGCTGGAATGGGAGGGGCGGATACGCACTGTCCCCAATGCGGTAACCTGCTCGTTAACCGCGAAGGCTACCGAGCCGTCGTAGTCGGCTTGGAAGGCGGAAAATGCAACAATTGCGGCCGGCCCAGCGAAATAGTATTATAGAGGGGCGCGACGTCGGCCTTCAACGGAAAATATGAAAAAAGCGGCGGCCGTTTTGACGTTATGGTTCCTGGCTGTGGCCTCGGGCTGCACGTCGCCGTGGTTCGTGACGACGCGCGACTATAACCGCTTCGCCATCAAAGCGCAGGAAGAGGGGCTGTGGCGCGAAGCCGAGTATCGCCTCCGCCAGGCGCTGGCCGAAGACCCGGACGACGCCCGCCTTCATAACAACCTGGCGGTCGCGCTGGAGGCGCTGGGAAAGCTGGAAGAGGCATACGACGAATATCAAAAAGCCGTGAAGTTGGACCCCGGCAACGAAACGTACCGGCGGAATCTCCGCGAGTTTACTACAGCCCACCTCTGGGAATACCAACCCCCCGACAAGGAAGGCGGCGCCACCGCGGACGAGGAGCGCTGACGGCACATGAAAACCTATTTGCGCAACATCCTGGCAAACGCGCCCTGCGACTACGCCGAATTCCGGTTCCAGGAATCCAAGGCCACGCTGCTCGCTTTCGACGGCGACGGCCTGAAGGACGTGGCCGTCAACAGCGCCCGGGGCGGCTTCGTCCGGGCGTTGGTAAAGGGGCAGTTTGGCCTCGCGTCATTCGAGGACCTCGAGCGGGCGGCCGAGTACCTCCACAAGGCCATCGCCATGGCCAAACTCCGACCGGGCAACTTCGCGGGGTTTGCGCCGACGGAGGTCAACGTCGACGACGTCGAGATAACCGTACCGCGCCCCGCCCACGCCGTCGACCTGGACGAAAAGGTCGCGGTCGTGAGTAAATACAACGCCATTTTGTTGGCCCGCGACCATATCCCGGCCACCGAAACGCGCTACGGCGATTACCTCGATTACCGCGTCTTCGTCAATACGGAGGGGGCCGCGGTCTCGGTCAAGACGCCCCGGCTTGGCCTTTCGCTCCGGCCCCTCGCGAGCGAGGGGGGCGTAGTTCAAATGGCCATTCGCAACTACGGCGGCATCGTGGGTTTCGACCACATCCGCGGCCGCGAGGCGGAGGTGGAAAAACTGGCGGCGCATGCCGCGACGTTGTTGGACGCCGAACCGGTGACCGGCGGCGTCTACGACGTCGTCGTCGACCCGACGCTCGCCGGCGTCTTCGCCCACGAGGCGTTCGGCCATACCGCGGAAGCCGACGACGTCGCCCAGGACAAGAAGCTCCGCGAGATAATGACGTTGGGACGGCGCTTCGGGTCCGACGTTCTTTCCATCGTCGACGACGCCACCTCCGAAGGCCACTACGGCTACATGCCGTATGACGACGAGGGCGTCCGCGGCCGCAAGAAATACCTCATCCGGGAAGGCATATTGACGAGCCTGCTGCACGACCGCGAGACGGCCGCCCGCATGGGCGTCGAACCCACCGGCAACGCCCGGGCGCTGGATTACCGCTTCCCGCCGCTCGTCCGGATGACGTCTACCTACGTCGAGGCCGGCGAGGTCAGCGTCGACGAAATGTTGGCGTCGGTGCCCAGGGGGATATACGCGCGGCGGGCCAAAGGGGGCACCGGCGGCGAAACCTTCACCTTCACCGCCGAAGACGGTTATATGATAGAGAACGGCAAGCTGACGAAACACCTCCGCGACCTCAAGCTGCAGGGCAACCTGTTCCGAACGTTGGAGAACATCGTCGCCGTCGCGGACGATTTCACCCTGCCCG